>NZ_JBBOCA010000001.1:0-304106 GCF_038002225.1 Paenibacillus sp. FSL R7-0204 | reverse complement strand
GACCGGCTGCTGCGCGAACGCACCTCCGTTGCCGGCTGGTGCCGTAACCTCCGTGGTCAGCACCATCGAAGCCGTGCTTCCCGCCACTGGCGTAATGCTCAGCGTATTCGCCGCCGGCGTAGCCACACCGGCCACGCTCAGGCGGATGGTTTGCGCTGCCGCCTTGTTCAGCTTCAGATTCGCCGTGGCTACCCCGTTCGCAAACGTCACGCTGATCGTGTTCGGCGACGCGGTCAAGGCCGTCCCGTTGAAGCTGCCATACGAGCCGTCCGGCGCTTGCACGTAACCGGATATCGTCACATTATGCGCTCCGCTGAACGTCGTATCCGTGTTCTCCAGCGCATTCTTCACGGTCAACGTGATCGCATCATCCACCCCGACTCCGGGAGCAGGAGCCGCTGCGGCTGCACTGACCTTTTGCGCTGGCGTCGGAGCCGGAAGCTTGACAGCCGCACTCGTAATCTGCGCCAGGCCGCTCGCATCGAAGGCGAGCTGCGCTCCCGTTACTCCGGCTGCGTTCGTTGCGCCAAGACCGCTAAAGGTCGCGACTCCCTCGCTTGCCGTTGCCGTCGCCGTTCCTGTCAGCGTCCACGTTCCTGTATCCTTCTTCGATACGGTCACAACCGTTGTGCTGTCGCCCACGCTCATATTGCCGTAAGCATCACGAAGTGTCACGACCGGCTGCTGCGCGAACGCGCCTCCGTTACCGGCTGGTGCCGCAACGTCCGTGGTCAGCTCCATTGAAGACGCGCTTCCCGCTACTGGCGTAATGCTCAGCGTATTCGCCGCCGGCGTGGCCACGTCTGCCACGCTCAGGCCGATGGTTTGCGCTGCCGCCTTGTTCAGCTTCAGATTCGCCGTGGCTACCCCGTTCGCAAACGTCACGCTGATCGTGTTCGGCGACGCGGTCAAGGCCGTCCCGTTGAAGCTGCCATACGAGCCGTCCGGCGCTTGCACGTAACCGGATATCGTCACATTATGCGCTCCGCTGAACGTCGTATCCGTGTTCTCCAGCGCATTCTTCACGGTCAACGTGATCGCATCATCCACCCCGACTCCGGGAGCAGGAGCCGCTGCGGCTGCACTGACCTTTTGCGCTGGCGTCGGAGCCGGAAGCTTGACAGCCGCACTCGTAATCTGCGCCAGGCCGCTCGCATCGAAGGCGAGCTGCGCTCCCGTTACTCCGGCTGCGTTCGTTGCGCCAAGACCGCTAAAGGTCGCGACTCCCGCGCTTGCCGTTGCCGTCGCCGTTCCCGTCAGCGTCCACGTCCCCGTATCCTTCTTTGATACGGTCACAACCGTTGTGCTGTCGCTCACGCTCGTATTGCCGTAAGCATCGCGAAGCGTCACGACCGGCTGCTGTGCGAACGCGCCTCCGTTACCGGCTGGTGCCGCAACGTCCGTGGTCAGCTCCATTGAAGACGCGCTTCCCGCTACTGGCGTAATGCTCAGCGTATTCGCCGCCGGCGTGGCCACGTCTGCCACGCTCAGGCCGATGGTTTGCGCTGCCGCCTTGTTCAGCTTCAGATTCGCCGTGGCTACCCCGTTCGCAAACGTCACGCTGATCGTATTCGGTGACGCGGTCAAGGCTGTCCCGTTGAAGCTGCCGTACGAGCCGTCCGGCGCTTGCACGTAACCGGATATCGTCACATCATACGCTCCGCTGAACGTCGTATCCGTGTTCTCCAGCGCATTTTTCACGGTCAGCGTGATCGCATCGTCTACACCGGCTCCGGGAGTAAGAGTGGCTGCGGATGCGCTGACCTTTTGTGCTGGTGTAGGCGCTGGAAGCGTGACGGCCGCGCTCGTAATCTGCGCCAGGCCGCTCGCATCGAAGGCGAGCCGCGCTCCCGTTACCCCGGCTGCGTTCGTTGCGCCAAGACCGCTAAAGGTCACGACGCCCGCGCTTGCCGTCGCCGTCGCCGTTCCTGTCAGCGTCCACGTTCCTGTATCCTTCTTTGATACGGTCACGATGGTGCTATTGTCGCTCACGCTCGTATTGCCGTAAGCATCGCGAAGCGTCACGACCGGCTGCTGTGCGAACGCGCCTCCGTTGCCGGCTGGTGCCGTAACGTCCGTGGTCAGTGCCATCGAAGACGTGCTTCCCGCCACTGGCGTGATGCTCAGTGTATTCGCCGCCGGCGTGGCCACGCCTGCCACGCTCAGGGCGATGGTATGCTCTGCTGCCTTGTTCAGCTTCAGATTCGCCGTGGCTACCCCGTCCGCAAACGTCACGCTGATCGTGTTCGGTGACGCGGTCAAGGCCGTCCCGTTGAAGCTGCCATACGAGCCGTCCGGTGCTTGCACGTAACCGGATATCGTCACATTATGCGCTCCGCTGAACGCCGTATCCGTGTTCTCCAGCGCGTTCTTCACGGTCAGCGTGATTGCGTCATCCACGCCGGCTCCGGGAGTAGGAGTGGCTGCAGCTGCGCTGACTGTTTGTGCAGGAGCAACAAAAGTCAGCTTCCGGATCCTATAGTTATATAAATCCGCTATATACACATTCCCGCTACTGTCTACGGCTACTCTAGTCGGGTTTCTCAATCTGGCCGATGTCGCCGCCCCTCCGTCTCCTAAATAGCCGCCGTTAGTACCGGTACCCGCCAACGTGCTAATATTCCCCGTCGAATCTACTTTCCGAATTCGATGGTTAGAATTATCCGCTATATACACATTCCCGCTGCTGTCTACAGCCACTCCAGTCGGGGAGTTTAATTGGGCCGACGTCGCCGCTTCCCCGTCTCCTGAATAGCCGCGAGTACCCGTGCCCGCAAATGTGCTAATGGTCCCCATCGAATCTACTTTCCGAATTCGATTGGTAGCATTTTCCGCTATATACACATTCCCGTTGCTGTCTACGGCCACTCCAAACGGGGAGGTCAATTGGGCCGATGTCGCCGCCTCCCCGTCTCCTGAATAGCCGCCAGTACCCGTGCCCGCAAACGTGCTAATCTTCCCCGTCGAATCTACTTTCCGAATTCGATTGTCATATGAATCCGCTATATACACATTCCCGCTACTGTCTACGGCTACTCCAGTCGGGTTTCTCAATCTGGCCGATGTCGCCGCTCCTCCGTCTCCTAAATAGCCGCCGGTAATACTGGTACCCGCAAACGTACTAATGTTCCCCGTCCGATCTACTTTCCGAATTCGATAGTTATAAGAATCCGCTATATACACATTCCCGCCGCTGTCTACAGCCACTCCACGTGGGTTGTTCAATTCGGCCAACGTCGCCGCTTCTCCGTCTCCTGAATAGCCGCCAGTACCCTTGCCCGCAAACGTGCTAATCTTCCCCGTCGAATCTACTTTCCGAATTCGATTTTCATATGAATCCACTATATACACATTCCCGCTGCTGTCTACAGCCACTCCAGTCGGGGAGTTCAATTGGGCCGACGTCGCCGCTTTCCCGTCTCCTGAATAACCGCTAGAACCCGTGCCCGCAAACGTGCTGATGATATAAAGATCTGCAGCATAGGCCTTCTCCCCGAGCCATTCAGGCAGCAGTGTTGTTATCAGCAGAAAAGATAGAACGCAGGCCATAAGCTGTTTTATCTTTTTACGCATTCTTCTTCCTCCTTCTTAGGATACTTCCCCGATAAAAGCATGACGATCATCTCGGCGCGGGCATGATTTAAACGTATCCAATCCATCATTGGTTTTGTTTCTCCGCCCAGTGCCCATGAGCGTCTGAATATGTACCCTCGCTTGCCGCGTAAGCAGCGGGGAGGGGCAAGCCCAGCAGCAATAATATCAACAAACGGACCATTCGCCTTTTCATAGAGTTTTCCCCATGAAGTAAGATAGATTATAGTGATTTTCCTCGTTGTATTTTATCATGATAGATTAGCCCGTTAATGAAACTTAAAGAAAACTTTAAGTTAGGTTCGCACCAATGCATCTGCACCGGACTCCCCAAAATTCGAAAATAAAGAAGGCATTCTGGATTTAACGCAGGTTCATGTCCGTGAGATTCCTTTAAAGTTGGTGTGTATCATCTGCTGTTGTTCATCCTGCGACGAAAAGACAGACTATACAATGATTCAATTAGTCTATAATAGCTATGTAAAGGAGTGAAAATTACATGATAAAATCATTTTTAATGTTGGGTCAATCTAATATGGCAGGCCGTGGATTCTTGCATGAAGTCGACCCTATATATAATGAAAAAATAAAAATGCTGCGTAATGGACAGTGGCAGATGATGACAGAGCCGATTAATTATGACCGTCCGGTCTCCGGTGTAAGCCTGGCGGCGTCTTTCGCCGATGCCTGGTCGAACGCCAATCCTAATGAAGAAATTGGTTTGATTCCTTGTGCAGAAGGCGGCAGTTCTTTGAATGATTGGCATCCTGAGGGCATCCTTTTTCAGCATGCTTTGTCCGAAGCCCGCTTCGCCTTGCGGTCCAGTCAGATCTGCGGAATTCTTTGGCACCAAGGTGAGAGCGACAGTTATCAATCGCTGCATGAAACGTATTACGAGAAATTAACCCTTATCATCGGGACCCTAAGAAACGAATTGAAGCTTGATGAGGTGCCGCTCATCATTGGCGGACTTGGTGATTTCCTTGGGAAGACTGGTTTTGGACAGCAAGCGACAGAGTATAGACAGATCAATGAACAATTGCAGCGCTTCGCTAACGAACAGACAAATTGTTATTTTGTAACAGCGGCAGAGTTAACCGCGAATCCTGATGGAATTCATATAAACGCAGTTTCGCAACGCAAATTCGGCTACCGCTATTTCGAAGCTTTTTCGAACAAGTGTCATGTCCTGGAGCCCCTCCCGGGGGAGGAGCAGTCACTGAAAGTGAAGCGCGACTATTCGAAAACAGAACAAATACACCTTCATAGCATGGATTTGGCTTTGGGTAAAATCACTTACGCCGAATTCGAGGCGCAAATGGTGAAGGTTATGCAGCCTTGATCCCTTTAGTTTAACGGGCCTATCGTATTGCTCATTTGGTCGGCTTGTTCCTCAACGGCATTTGTGTGCGGTGACTCAGGGCAAAAGTGGAGCGGGAGCAGTTAAAATGTAATTCACTCTTTTGCAGCTTAGAATTGCTTTCTGCAGGCAATTCTAAAGCCAAGGTCGTCTATCTTGAATGTCGGCATGCTTTTTCTTCTAATCGTAGAACCACAGTTGTTTTCAACTTCAGCCCAACTGCCTCCCCGAAAAACCCTATAATCCCTGTATCGTTCGGTATCATATAGATCCCAACACCATTCCCATACATTCCCTACCATGTCATAAAGCCCCCATGGATTTGGAAGCAGTTCTCCGACGGGTTGTGCTGATCCATTGGAGTTCTCTTTATACCATGCAATTTGCTCAATACGTTCGTACCGATATCCCTTCGTTCCCCCCTTACACGCATACTGCCATTCAGCGTCTGTTAGTAACCGAAAGCCGTTCGCTGTTTTGTCGTATATCGTATTCTCAGTTTCGTTACTAATTGTGTAGCATTCAACCCTGCCAAGTATTCTGGACAATGTATTACAAAAGACAAGCGAATCTAGCCATGAAACTTCCGTAACAGGCAGGTTACTCATAATAGATTCCATAACCTCCCCGAACATGGCAAAACGATATAGACACTGTGTTACCGGATACTTCATAACGTAGAAAGGTTCTATGGTTTCAGTCCATGTAACAACCTTCCGATCCGTTCCCCTTCCAGGGTCTGATAGCTTATAATCAGACCATTATTTATAAAAGTAAACCCACCTCTTTATGATAAGGTTCCAAGCCGTCCTTTGCGAAATGAACAGACCAACCTTCCGGATGATATTTTCCAATTGAATCACAACAAATGTAATATTGTGACAATTTTCACATAATAAAAGTATAGAAAGTTATAAAATGGACTCGTTGTCTAATGGAAATAAAGAGGATTATTGGCTTGTGAATATAATTGTTTACAATTTTATTCAAATTTCCATTTGGATAAAACTATTAATAAGGAGGTTTATTATGTCGAGCGAAAATCAGTTTAAGGCTCGTTCTGTGAACGAGGACAAGGATCTCTGGACGGAATTATTTGATCAAGTAGAAACTTTGGAAAATCGTGACGAAATGGCCTGCATTAATCTTTGCTGCTGGAATTGTTGCTTTCAAATTTGAGGAATAAAAAAGCCGTCTTGCGCGGCTTTTTTTTACGATTAATTCATTTGAACACACCAGTATGTGTTTAATTAAACTATTTTAATATTTTCAAAAGTATATAAGGTAAGGAGAAACTGTATGATAGTGAATAAATATTACCTAAAATATGAGTTCGACGAGAAAGCGCTTGTTATCAATACTTTGACTGGTGCAGTAGATTTTTTCTCTCCAGAAATGCTTGCTTTACTGGATTCAGCAGAGAATCGGGAACTGTCTGATCTATCAGATGTGTTTGATAAAGACGACATTGATCTCTTATTAAAGAGGGGCTACATGTTTGAGAATAATGAAGGACAGGAACTACGGATAAACCAAGCCTCACAAATTATTAATTATGATCAATTTATGCATTATATTGTTTGTCCCACTTATGCCTGCAACTTCCGTTGTAGCTATTGCTTTGAAGATCACTTACTTCATGAAAGTACACAATTCATGACAGATCAACAAATAACCGATGTTTTTTCCGCAATTGATATTCTCCACAAAGAGAGCAAACTGGATAAAGGATTAATTAATCTCTTCGGCGGTGAACCTCTCATGCCCCCCGCCAAAAATCTTGTTGAAAAAATATGCGAAGAAGCAGCTAAGCGAAATTTTATAATTGGCTGTAATACGAATGGCTATCATTTAAAGGCTTTCGCCGACATTTTTGAACGCTTTCGTGATTGTTTAAGTGTGATGGTTTCGGTTGATGGCCCTGAAGAAATACATGATCGCCGCCGGTTCTTATCGGGGGGACAGGGTACTTTTGGACGGATACATCAAGGAATTAATGAATTATTAAACCGCAATATTTCTGTTATGATCCGAATTAATATAGATAAAACTAATATCAACAACGTCCCCGAACTAATCAATTACTATCATCAATGTGGCTTTTTTAATCACCCTTCCTTCTCAGTAACTTTTGCTCCTGTAACAGACCATACTTGCCAGGGACTAAGCTCTACTTTGATGAAAGGTTATGAAATTGCAAAATCATTGATTCGGCATGTTCCTGATTTTATAGAGCTTGAGAAACAAAAAAAAATTGGTCTTAGTCCTGAGATGTTCCGCTTCTTCCGGACAGGCATGCTGCTTGATCCTGAATTAAAAGATAGAGTTGGGATTATTTCGCCGCAGCTTGTTTACTGTGAGGCTGCTGAAGGAAAAACCTATGCTTTTGGACCCGACAATAATATGTATGCCTGTCCGGATTTAGTCGGGAAATCTGAATATCGTATCGGGCAATTTTCTCCTGCCTTTATTAAAGAACCGGTTTTTGAACAATGGAGAAATTTCAACATTCTACAAATACCTCAATGTAAAGATTGTTCTGCCGCGATGATTTGCGGTGGGGGCTGTGCTGCACAAGCCTTATCGACATACGGTAGTCTTGACTCCCCTTGTTGTCCCAATGCCGAGAGGATGCTCGGTGATTATCTGAATGAATTGCAGGAGGAACGTATACGATACGAGGAGGTTATTTTATGATTAGAAGTACATATAATTCTGTTCATCCTATAAACAAGGGGAACTATATATTAATTAATTCTCTTAGTGGCGCAGTAGATGTAGTAGACAGCAGCGTTAAAGAACGGCTTGATCAGATTGAACAGAAGAATCCTCAGCAAGACAATCCTGATGAGCAAGAGCTGCTCTCCTTTTTTATCAAGAGAGGATATGTTTTCAATAGTCTTGCAGAAGAACGGCAGATTCTCTTTAGAGTTAAGGATGCTATGGATAAAATGACGGCAAAAAGCAAGTGGGGAATGACCTTCAACGTATGTACGACATATGCTTGTAATTTGCGGTGTCCCTATTGCTATCAAGGTCACCAAATTCATGATTTTAGCCATGCATTGGATTCGGATGAAATAACTAAAATGTTCGAAGCTATTTCCAACATCATCAAAATGGAAGAAGCCCGTGGGCGCTTCATAGGAGCACAGCACCGAATGGTGCTTTATGGAGGAGAGCCGCTTCTTCCAAAAACTAAGGATAGCGTTAAAGAAATCGTTGATCGTGCGGTTAATGAATACGGTTTCCGTATGTGCGCTATAACCAATGGGACCTTTTTGCATCAGTTTATGGATATATTTCAACCCTATCATGAACACTGGGATTTTTTCCAAATTTCACTTGATGGTCCACAGGCAGTTCATGACAAACGGCGGATTATGGCTGGCGGGCAAGGAACTTATGACCGTATTGTCCAAAATATTGATATGGCCCTGGAAAGAGGTTTTGCAGTTGCCGCCCGGACGAATGTAAATAAAGAAAATTTGGGGCATCTGACCGAACTCGCTAATTTTATTGAATATAAGGGTTGGAATACTCAACCTCACTTTGGCTGGCAGGTTACTCCCGTTACTAATCATTTCAGTGAACCGATGCCAGATCACTTACCTGAACATGAACTGTTAATTGCCTTATATGAAATGTTCGGTGACTTGGATTCTTTTATTGATAAATATAACGCAAGATTAGGTTCGGTAATAAATATGCGTACCTCAAGAATTAGAAATACGATTCGTTCTTTTGACTGGAGCAGAATGAATGATATGGATACCTGTACTTCTTCAGGTGTTACCAGTGTTCCCCACTTTAAAGAATGCAGTGCGCGTGAACAACGGTTCTATTCATTCGGAACAGAGGGACTCATTTATGCCTGCCCTGATTCTGTGGGCCGTGCCGAAACCGCTATAGGAACCTTTTTCCCGGAATATAAACTAAATTCAGAGGCCCATCAACAATGGGACAGAGGAATTACAGATTCCAAGGAATGCACCGAGTGTTCAATCTCTCTTTTTTGCGGCGGTGGTTGCGCTTATGCCAATTTAATGAGAAATGGAGACATTACCAAACCTTACTGTAATTATGCAAATGAGACAATAGAAGCATATCTTAGATATAATAAGCACCTATTCGAAGCATTGGGTACCGTCTAAGGAAGAGGATGACTATGAGTGCGATAGCTGCAATAACTTATCCCCAATTAATCCCGTATAAAATTCAAGAAATGGATGTTTGGGAAGATGGGACACGCTATTTAGTTCATTTCGACAATGGATTGCGGATGAAAGTCACAGAAAAAATCGCAACCATTTTTAACTATATGGACGGCAAAAACTCAATTAATGAGATTTCTGAGCTTCTATCTGACAAATATCAGATTTCCGCACACCCAGAAGAGCTTCAGTATTTGCTGGAACACCTTTTAACGGAGAAAGGAATTGTTGTTGGGAAAGAGAAAATAGCTAAACATTCCTCTGCTATCCGCTTTCGCACCCCACTATTTAATGCCGGTCGGCTAGAGGGGGTTTCCCGTTACTTCCAGCCTCTTTACTCTTTAACAGGTGTTTGTGTTTTCGGGGTTTTTATTTGTATTGCACTGTACAGTTATGTGTATAAATTAAATCATGCGGCTCTACAAGCAGACTTGAATTCTTATCTCTTTTGGGGCATTACTTTTTTAATGATTTTGTTTTCAGCTATAATCCATGAATTTGGGCATACCGTGGCCGCTTTTCGGTATAAGGTGAAACCAAAGGATATGGGCATTGGATTGTTCTTTTTAGCTCCTGTTCTATTTGTTGACTTAAGTGATGCTTGGAAAGCCAGCAGAAAACAACGGGTAGTGATTGATCTTGGAGGGATTTATTTTCAATTATGGATATTCATATTATACGAAATATCATCTATAATAATAGGGAGCAGCATATTATTTACAGCTAATCATTTTATTCTTCTGTCTATTATCAGCAATTTAAATCCGTTGTTGCGTCTTGATGGTTTTTGGGTGCTTACCGACATGCTCGGGATTCCCAACCTGCATACTAGAACCTTTACATTAATGAAACAAGGACTACTAGGATATGTATGCATGAAACCACTTGCACGTGAGAAATTCAGAGCAACTATTCTCAGTATGAGCAGTGTCTACAAAAAAGTTTTTTTAGCCTATTCCTTTTTATACCTGATTGTTTTCAGCATCGCCCTAGTTTATATGCTGCGTTATATCTTCTCCTTTACCGAGCTTCTACAATCCTGGAATTGGAACGACTTTAGAGGATTTTTGATAGTAGGCTTAATATTGATCTTTAATTTCATAATATTGTTAGTCAAAAAAATCAAACGAAAGAAGGTACATTCTATTGATTGTAGAGCAACCGATTCTAGCCATCCAAAATCTTGACAAGAATTATGAATCCGAAGCCGGCATGATATCTATCCTCAAAGAAATTAATCTGAAGTTCTACAAAAAAGAAATTGTAAGTATTATGGGACCCAGCGGCAGTGGTAAATCAACGTTGCTTGGAATCATGGGAACCCTTGATGAGCCGAGTAAAGGGAAAGTAGCGCTGGAGGGGAAATCCGTTGAGGCTCTATCTGAAGGGCAGTTGTCAGATTACCGTGCTCAAAAAATCGGTTTTATATTTCAATCCTTTAACCTTATTTCGACAATGACTGCTCTTGAAAATGTAATGCTGCCGATGTTTTGCATCAAAGGCATCAGACACAGTGAAATACGTAGAAAGGCCGAGGAAATGCTAAGGCTAGTGGGAATGGGTAATCGGATGAAGCACTTACCCAACCAACTGTCGGGCGGACAACAGCAGCGTGTCGCTATTGCGAGAGCATTAATAAATAGGCCGTCGTTAGTCATTGCAGATGAACCAACAGGAAATCTCGACCGGGATTCAGGACAGAAAGTACTAGAACTGATATTTCGCTTAAAAGAGCAATTGAGTATGACCTTCATTATTGCTACCCATGACCCAGAAGTAGCCGCTAAATCTGACCGAGTTATTCATATTAGGGATGGACGAGTTGAATCTGATAACACACAGCTGAGCAGAGGACGGTGAACAGGTAATGATATGGCTAAGCTCTGCTGGAAGGAGCATATTACGTAACAAACTTAGAGCGATTTTCACCATCCTGTCTCTTACTATTGGAAGCGCCAGCTTCTTTTGTATGTTTTTATTGTCCGAGCTGGCACCACGTTCGATCGAGAATTCCGCCCAGCAACTGCTTGGTGGAGATGTTCTAGTTCAGTCCTATCTGAAACCGCTGGACATCAAGTCAGTGGAAAAAGCAATCCTTCAAGCGGATAAAAACTCCAGTTTGTCAGCCTCCTACGTTGGACAAAGTATGGTGCAGTCAAAGAATAAAACAACAAGTATTATTATAAAAGGAATTGATCCGCAGACTTACCCTTATTATGGAGAGAATCAATATCCCGGTGTCCGTTCTCTTCAAGAGAATGAGGTTCTTTTGGCTGAGGGGGCAGCTGATCGTCTTCAGGTTAAGGTAGGTGAACATATCTGGCTGCCAAGCGCATCCGATGGAAGTATGAATGAATACAAAGTAAAGGGGCTCGTACATAATGTACAAGAGTCCTATGGGGATGCAGATATTTTCGGAACAGCTTACCTTCAATTAAGTCAAGCCGCTAATCTATTAAATACTCCAGCGAATAAAACGAATGAAATACTCATTCATTGGAATGCAGGTATACCCGGATCCTCCTGGAAAACAGCAATAGAGAAACAACTTCCAAGTGTCACCCTGATAGATACGGAAGAACGGACAAATGAAAGCCTTGCTCAAGCAAAAACTATTCTGCTGCTGCTGCAACTGTTCAGCCTGCTTGCTCTGGCAACCAGTGCGCTTACAGTCTCTAATACCATGAAGCAGGCGATGAGTACAAGAATGCATGATATTGCTGTTATGAAGGCTATAGGCGTACGCTCACGTTCGGTCGCAAGCACTTTTTTAACCGAAGGAGTTCTAATTGGAGCCCTAGGAACTTTAGCAGGATTAGCATCCGGCCTCCTAGTGAGTACCTGGTTGACTTCTTATCTGGGCAGCATGCTAGCAATTCCATTATCTTGGGAGTTCTCATGGAAAGTTACCCTCATTACCTTTGTTACAGGTATGATTGTGGCACTTCTATCCACATGGATTCCACTAAAAGGAATGCTGCTGGTCTCACCTATGAAGCTCTTGCATGAAGGAAACTACCAAATTCCTCCCTACCGGATGCATTTTTGGAAGAGAGCATTTTTAATTGTTCTCCTTTCATTAACTGTAGCATTTTACTTACAAAAAACACTTTTTCTTGGTTCTAACGAATCACTTAGTGCAAAAGTCGCTTTGTCCTTTCTGGGAGTCCTCCTTATCGTTATAATGGCGAGTGTATTAGTGAAACTATGTTCTTCTATTTTTTCGTTTATGTTCAGAGTGATTGGGGGCTTGAGAATGTACATGCCTCCTCGTTGGTATATCCCTTTTCATAATTTATCCTCTGGAAGAAAAAGATATGGATTACTAGCGCTCATCTTAAGCGTTGGTGTTACATCAGCAGTAGCCAGCGAATTGTTTGCTGATAACTTAACTCAGTCTGTCAGTCAGCAGTTAGAGTCTGAAGCCAAGGGAAATCTTCTTGTTACGAGCGCGTTGCATGACTCTGATGCGGTCGAACAAACATTCCATCATCTCAATGTTGAGGAGTGGACGACAGGTATCCAAATGAATGGTTGGCTTAATTCAATTAATGGAAGCGAAGCTACTTCTCTTTTTCAGGAAAAAGCTGAGCAAAATAAATTTTTCACAACCAATAAATTGAGCATTGAGGGCGTTGACCCTTCCCTGGAAATCAGATCCTATTCGGTTATAGGAGGACGTGATCTCACCCAAGACGATTCTTCGCAGAAGACTGCATTATTATTGAGTGATTATCAACAATTAGGGATCAAGACGGGTGATACAATTGAAATCACACTTGGAGACAAGCAGATTCCGTTCAAAATCATAGGCTTTTTTGAGTCAGGCTTCGTAAAAACGGTGGGTATGAGAACTACAAAAAATATACTATCCGAGTATGGTTCGCCTACCCGAGTTATGTTCTCTATTAACGGAGGGACTCAGACATCAGAATTACTCTCAGCATTAAACGCTTCCCTTCCAGTCTCGGCAATGGCGTATTCTGTTTCAAGTACAGCCTCCGAAAGCTTAAATTCAATGATCCGTATGATTAGCGTATTTTTCTCTATAGTCACTTTATTTGCATTCATTACAGCTATTCTTACCATCGGCAATCAGATTGTGATTAGCCTTCTAAGAAAAAGTAAAGAAATTGCAATTATTAAGGTAGTGGGTGTTTCCAATAGCAAAACATTGCGGTCTATTCTATTAGAAAATTTTATTTTGTCGTTAGTTTCAGGAATAGCAGGTACAGGGATTGCTTTGTTGTTAACGACGGCTGCCCTTAAACTTATGTTCAAGTTGCCTGTCCATCTTGACATCCAATGGATGCTGTATGGTGTTGGCCTTTGTGTCCTGACGACTCTTACAGTGGCTTGGGTAGCAGCAAGACCAGCTCTGGTATCCAAACCCATGCAACTCCTACACAGAATAGGTTAGTCCAATATTTCGAATTACTTCCTTTTAGTAGAAACAATGGTGTATTTACGAAGAATTAAGTTAATTACGGTATAGTCTATATTGGCAAAGTAAAGCGGATACCTCATGTGTGAAGTATCCGCTTCTATCACAGCATACGCGTTCAAATATATCGCTATTTCAATTCCTCGCTTTACCATTACTTATATTCCGGCATTTGTCAACCCGTTTCCTCATCCCAAACGGCATCCGTATCCTCTAGATGCACATGCCAATCCCCACTAATTGCCAATCAACCCGAATAACAACAGACGGTTCATCTCAGCCATCTTTTCTTTATAGTTTCCTGATTTTGCCCAAGATAATTGAAGGGTTCCAATCGCGTTTAACAATTCAAGAACAGTCTCCAAAGAGACGGAAGAGTGGATAGCTCCTTCCTTTTTCGCAAGTTCAATAAGCTCTTGAAGCATTTGAATTCTAATTCTATTCGTATTTTCACTATATAGACTCGATAACACACGATCCTCTACAGCGCCAGGCGAACCAAGCAATTGATAGTCCTGAGCGGCTATCGTTCAGTCGAACAAGCAGCTTCCATTGTAGTGGAGCTTGCCACAATAAATAGTGAAGGTCCAACTGGTGGCTTTTTTGATGAGCATGGAGTTGTGGCTTGGTAAAACAGAAGCAGATGTCGCCATTCCTGCCCGTTAGGAGCTTAATTAACCTGATTATGTAGAAATCAAATGATCTACCTGTCATTGATACGCATCTGTACCAGTTTCATGAGTTTTTCCTGATGAGCGAGAACTGAAAGAAGGCCATTACATCCGCAGCCCGTTCGGCGGCACGACATCCCGAAGAAGGACGGGAAGCCAAGACCGCTAAGCATTCCCACCGTGTGCGACCGGGTCCTACAGTTGGCAACAAAACGATGATTGAACCCATCTTTGAAGCCGATTTTAAGGAAGTCTCCTTCGGATTTCGTCCGAAATGAAGTGCGAAAGGAGCGCTCGAGCGAATCCGAAAAGCCTGCAACCGCAAAGGAAATTAGGTAGTCGACGTCGATATCCAAGGCTACTTCGACAATATGAGTTTTTGAGAAATCTCGTAACTCCTTGTTTCTCGATTTCAGCGAGTGTCACGGCATCCACTCCCGCAGCTCCCTTATTCGCGCTCACCCGTTTCCAGGCTTCGCATAGCACATCCCACCGATAGACTTTGTCGTACAAGGCATGGAATTTACGCTTGTTGTTCTCCTTGGCCCTCATCCATAGTTCCAGGACTCGGCCCCCTCTTTTCCCTTTCGCAGGGCCTTTTTGACGACGCGGCAGGATTCACTTCATGTTGCGGCCTGAATTGTTGCTCGCCCGGTCTTTGACCGGTACTTTCGTCGATACGCTTCTACACACAGATTTCGCCATGTGCAAGCATCCTAGCTACAAAGGTGGCTTGGTCCCTCCTTTGGTTGGACTTTCCCAACTAGATAATGCGTGACTCTGGACACGCAGGTGAAAACAAAGGGCGGCCTGGAAGGCACCCTGGGTTTGAGATTGTGGTATTTGTGGGGAATTGAATTATCTCGTTAACGGGGAAGGAAGGGAGTTAGAGATGGTTAAGGACGATGATATGAAGAGAGTAATGAGACAGGCGGGTGAGGTTTTAGAGGAGCTGTGTTGCTTTCCGCTTACTACTACTTATGGTACGATTCCCCGCGCTGTGGCAAGTTTTAGGGCCATCCTTTGCGAGATTACCCAATTTATGATTTATTTTACAAAAAATAGCACAGTTCCAAAATGATTCGTAAACCTCTTATAATCGGTAACCTCCCGCAACACGATAATGGTCGGGTACGAATTAACCTTGCGTTGGATCAGTCCCGCCAATATCTCCTTCTGTTCGGTACAGTAAAACTTCCCTTGATGATACTCAATGATAAGAGGCGGTAGAGCGGAATGATCTTCGGTTACATTCACATGGGAGTTACCGATATCGAATTCATCCCTTTGAATAAGACGCAATGGAAACTTTACGACCCCAAAATAGATTCGGTCTACAACGGCATTTTCTGTATGGACAGATGCGTTTTTAGAAAGCTGCCAGTAGCAATACATCCACTCTTCAAGTATCCCGCCATTCGCATATTCCACAGCCGACTCAATAGTCGGGGCATATGCTGCATAGTCAGCCTGTTTCTTCGAGTAAAGGATTTTTTTAATTGAATCCAAAGATAAGAAGTATTCGTCAGCAAGCTCCGACACGGTACGTCCATGGGCGTACTTGTTGCGAATCATACGATTTCTTCTCTGCAACTGCTCCCGGTAACCGGAGGCTGCACCCCAAGCTTTCTTTTCCTCTCCAGCGGGGATGTAAACAAGTTTACCTGAGGCGTACTTTTGAACTTCTCTCAATAGTTCCTCTGGAAGGATGTCGCTGCCATTCTCATATTTCATATTATCACCGTCTACAAAGCGTAAATTCGATCTTTTAGTTCGCTGATAGATTTCATCATACTTGTACACGATTCTGTATCGTCGATCGATGCGTGCCAGCGCAATCCATCTATCCCTTTATAATACGCCATACATAAGAACCTTTCCTTGAAGTCGGGAATGATGATTTTCCGATTCTTGCAGTACTCCATGAGAAGCTCCGGTATTCGCAGATAAGGCTTGTTTAAGTCCATGATTGCAAAATCGATCAGGCAGTCTCCAATGCCAGAGTAGCTCCAGTCGGGAAACCCCACCGTGGTTTTACCATCCGTAATCATGTTGATGAAAAACGTAAAGTTATTTACTAAATAACGTCTGCCCTCGCAATAAGGAATTCGAGCCTCCATCTCTTTGTAGTACTGCTCAAAGAAATCCCGTTGCAAAACCGTCGTTCCGAACATCTCCCTCCAATTATACCAATACCCTTCTTTGTCCTCAGCAAACGTGTCGATCAGAAAATCTCTACCACTCTCATATTCCGGTGTGCCATCCTCGTTGAACCGTCCATAGCCCCCTATTCCCGATATGTCAGACGTATGAATTTCAAATAGACTGTCAAATATCAGCTCGTGACAATCCTTGAATTGTTCGGGGCTTAATTGATCGGCCACGAACCCATTCGGGGTCATGTTGACCTTATCGGATAGCATGGACCGCAAAAAATCATCTTTACTCATCTTCTCATCTCCTTGACTTGATTCACAACTCACTGCCATCAGGTGCACATCTGATATGTAAAATCATAGCATTGGATAGATTTAGGGAATAGGCAATCAATGGCTTAAATCGACTTTACACAGGCTAAAAAACTTGCCCCTACTTATGGTGCATTCAGCTTCAGTTCAACTTGCTCCTAAAACACTCTGCTGTTTCATGAATTTCATCATTTTCTGAGAATAATCCTCGATCAATAAATAATTTTAATAATTCTGGAGCTACCTCTTGTGTCACTTCTAGTAATCTAATATATTGCCATTCGTCCGCCCAATCAATACTTCTATTAACAACTTCAGGATAGTATTGTGTCAACCACTTGTGTGGTATTTTCTTAATACCATCTCTTGCTAAAGTAATTACAGTTATGTTCTGACTCTCGCAAGCATAATTAACAAGAACCCCCAGCACGTTCATTCCAATTTCAGTTGGCATTTGGTCGAGGGTTTTTAGACTTTCATAGGCATCCGGTAGTACTTTGTTAAGCGCTTTGCGTAACTGTAACTCGTAGGGATCAACTAATTGGCTGTCCATTATTATTCACCTCCGTAATCCACTGGTAAGGCCTCACCGTAGATGTTCCAACTTCCATTCGTCTGCAGAACCAGCCACTTCTGACCACCTGCTGAGGAGACTATAGATTGTGATGAATCTCTCCGCTATTCGTCACATAAGCTGTTGATCGAAAGCCTGTTGCAAGCAATGAAATGTCGGTTAAACTTTCTATTTGCTTACGGCTTTGCAGGCTCCACACCGAGCCGTCATTTTTCAAATAGTATTGCCCCGTAACCAGTTTGATGTCGTTTTGCGTTGAATCAAATGTAGGAAGAGAACCATTGTACCATAAAATGAGTTCACCTTTACTGGAAATTCCATAGTCGTATAATTCGCTAAAAGCACGTTTAGCACTGTAAATTGCTGAGGCGCCAACGTTCACCTTCTGATAACCCGACGCTGCCCACGGTCGCTGAAGCCAGATCGTACCGTCGTCCATCAGAAGGGTGTCCATTTGAACGTCTTTAATGCGCGGGGAAACATCCGCCGCATCGGAACGCCTAGGAAAACTTGCTCGTTTGGAGATAAATGAACAAGTCGTTTGAGCTTTTCAGCAAAGTATTCTCGCCGCGTTCCAGTTATACTAAAAGGATAAGTGTTGAAACGTTTGTCAAGAAAATTATTCTACAGGTAAGCGCAGAATGGCATAACTGAAAGGATGATTAAAAAATGGAAACTAGAGCAATCGCAGGTACAAGTAGAGCGGGACGTCCATGACTATGAGATCAAGCAAAATGGTCAAGGTGCCTAATGAACTGGTAAAGTTTCCGAATAAAAAAGGGAGCTTGAAGCTGGATGGGATGTCCGCTATCGAAATCTGCTTTTACACGCAAGGCATAAAAGGAACCTTTTTTTTGCAGGATCATCTTCTGCTAATCGTCAAGTCGGGTGTCTATACAGTTCGCTTCGGTGATCAAGAATATACGATGCGGAGCAACGAAATGATGTTTATTCATAAATCAATGGGAGTCGAGTACGAGAAAGCGGGTGAACCCGATTCCGATTACATCCTCGACTATATGATGTTTTTTCTGAACGAGAAGATAGTAGATGAATTCCTGAAATTCGCCGGTTTAAAACCAATTTGTCTCGTGAATGATGTTGTTCCGATAACAGTCTTTCCGATCAATGACCGCCTTGGAAGCTATATCGAGTCGTTACAACCCTATTTCGAGCACCCTGACGAAGTCAAAGAAGGACTGGTACGTGTGAAACTGATGGAATTGCTGTTTCACATAGCAGATTCGAATGATCGTTTGTTGCATCAAATGATGCAACCCATAAGCAAGGACAGAAGCAGCATCACAAAGATCATGGAGGAGAACTTCATGAACCCCGTTTCCCTTAACGACCTGGCCTATTTGTCTGGCAGAAGCCTGGCGGCGTTCAAGAGGGATTTTCAAGCAATATACAACACCTCCCCGCTCAAATGGGTTCGCAATCGAAGGCTGGATAAAGCCAAGGAACTGTTAGCGGAAACAGCGTTATCTGTTACGGATATCTGTTTTTCGACCGGATTCGAAAATATCGCTCACTTTTCCAAAGTATTCAAGGAAAGATTCGGACTTCCACCGTCAGAGTTTAGACGTCAGCAGAGGTTGAAGAAGGATGCCTAAAGAGGCTAAAAAATGAGCTAAATAAACAAATAGAATGAGCTTGTAGGCAAAGAAATGTATTCGTCCCCTTGATATTCTTAACTCATGCGGTAAACGCAGCCGTATTAAAACAAGAATGTAGGGAGGCAATTTTATGAATAAATCTAAGATCGTATTAATTACAGGTGCAAACAAAGGTATCGGTTTTGAGACAGCAAGACAATTGGGAAATATGGGGTATAAGATTTTAATAGGAGCAAGAAGCGAAAATAAAGGACATGAGGCCGTAACGTTATTGGAAAAGGAGAACATTAAAGCTAAAACAGTGGTTCTTGATGTCACGAACCCCAGCTCTGTTCTCTCCGCAGCAGAATGGATTGAGCAAGAGTATGGATTGCTTGATATCTTGATTAATAATGCAGGCGTGTTTTTCGAAGAAAACACCACTCCAAGTGAACTGGAATTGTCTGTTCTCAAGAGTACCTATGAGACAAACGTTTTCGGTGTATTTTCTGTCACTAAAGCAATGCTTCCACTGCTCAGAAATTCATCTGCCGGAAGAATCGTTAATCTTTCCAGCGCATTAGGTTCCTCAACCTTGAATTCAGACTCAACGTCGGAATTTTATAATGCGAATTCGCTCGCCTACAATAGTTCTAAAACGGCTGTAAATGCTTTAACCGTTTCCTTAGCTAAAGACTTAAGCGATTCTCCTATTAAAATCAACTCCGTTTGCCCTGGATTTACAGCTACCGATCTAAATGGTAATAGTGGCTATCGTACAGTCGAACAAGCAGCTTCCATTGTAGTGGAGCTTGCCACAATACTTAGTGATGGCCCAACTGGTGGATTTTTTGATGAGCATGGAGTTGTGGCTTGGTAAAACAGAAAAGCCAATCAGAATTCTGACTGGCCAGATAATTAGGAATGAGGGACCGGGTCGCCTGCAGCCGCACATGTGGACGCGGTCCACCTCGGCCAATGGCCGCGAAATATCAGAAGTGGCTTCCGATTTCTATAAATTGATTTTCGCCGTCACTTATGGTATGGTTCTCCGCGCTGTCTGTAACGGCAAGTTGAGGATCATCCTTGCAGAATGGTATTCATGATGAATTTAAGTCAATTTCGGCATGCTTGATGTCACGTTCTCAAGGTTTTGTAAGTGCTATTCTAAAACCAAGATCATCTATCTTGAGATCGGGCATGCTTTTCCTTCTACTGGTAGAACCACAGTTGTTCTCAACTTCAGCCCAGCTACCTCCCCGGAAGACTCTATAGTTCCCATATCGTTCAGTATCATATAGATCCCAGCACCATTCCCAAACGTTCCCAATCATATCAAAAAGTCACCATGGATTAGGAAGCAGTTGTCCTACTTGATGAACGGAGTCATTGGAGTTTTCTTGATACCATGCAATTTGATCAATTCTTGCATATCGGTATCCCGTAGTTCCCGCTTTGCACGCATATTGCCATTCAGCGTCTGACAGTAATCGAAAGCCATTTGCTGTCTTGCTATATATCGTGTTCTCACTTTCATTTGTGAATATGTAGCATTCCGTCCTTCCAAGCATTCTGGACAATTCATTACAAAAGACAAGCGAGTCCATCCACGAAACTTCCGTAATTGGCAGATTATTCACATTCGGTTCTACTTCTTCTTCATACATGACAAAATGATACAACTGCTGGGTTACCGGATACTTCATTACATGGAAAGGTTCGATCGTTTCAGTCCATGTAATAGCTTTTTTATTACTTCCAGGATCTGATAACCTGTAGTCAGAGCTAAACCATTTATTTGTGTTAATATAATCGCGTAATTCAATGGTCCCCCCCTTTACCGGCACCATCAAATTGATTAAATCCATTAGAAACCGCTCTCTGTCACTTCCGTATTTTTCGATAATCTTATTGACCTCCCTTGCTCATTTATCGCCAGAAAGTTTCATTTATTAACTGTATTATCCTGTTTAATAGCTCTGAAATGTACCAACAAAAAACTTGCCCCTACTTATGGTACGTTTCTCCGCGATGGCTGAAGCGGCAAGTTGTGCATACTAGTTAAAGCGACATTTTTTTATTAAAGATATTTTTGTTACGCCTATATAGCCTTGGTCTTTCGACAGGCTTCGCATCTGCTGTAGGATCGGAAGTAGTGACCAGCAAAGATAGAAAGCAGTCATGATTTCTTTTAGCGCCTACCAGTTCACGAACCGTCATAACCTGTACTTTATTGTGGTCAGCATAACATTTGGCTTGAACCGCAGTTCTCTCGCCACGTTTATCAATAATGACCAAATCCACACCACCATCCCTACCTCCTACTCCTACTTCTTTAACACTATACCCTTGATCCCTGAAGTACAGAGACCACAACCGCTCAAACTCAGCACCATTGATTTTGTCCAAAGGTGTTCTTAAAAGTATATCGTCAGGTCTTAAACTACTGCAAAAAGCACAAACCAATGGCTTGCGCTTTTGTTTCTAACGATCTTTTTTGCCCTGAGAGGCTTGCTTCATAATTATTCTTTATAATAATTCCTTCAGTACATTTTTAGCCACACGTAATTTCTCATCATTGGCCTCACGGAGCATGCCTACAATATCCTGAATATCACGCTCTGCTGCGGTAACCATGAACTCTTCACCCTGGTACGCAAATAACTGAATAATACTCACTTCAAGCGATTCTGCAATCTTATGTAAATTCAATAAAGAAACGTTCTTCTCCCCACGTTCGATCTGCCCTATGTATGAAAAATGAAATCCGCCCTTCTCCCCAAGCGCCTCTTGTGACAGTGCCCGCTCTTTCCGAAGAGCACGTATCCGAGCTCCTACCTGCTTCAATATTTCCTTATCCATCACCGTATTCACCTCTCCATGTCCAAAGTGTAGACAAGTTTCCTAAAGGTAAACACCAATTAATAGATATTATTATTTATTATAATACTTATAGGTATTATAATAGGTGTAATACTTTTCCAAATATGCTATGGGAGGCTTTCACTATGGAAAGAAGCTTGCAAGAGAAAATCAACGACTATACAAGTCTAGCCCGTTATCACATGAAATTAGCTCATATTATGAGAAATCACAAACAATACAAGACAGAGTTCGGCTCAGAGATATCATTAAATGATCTGTTACTCCTGATACATACCGACTATCATCCTGGGCTTGAGATTGTGGTGTTTGTGGGTGAACTGAATTATCTCGTTAACGGGGAGGGGAAGGAGTTAGAGATGATAACGGACGAGGATATGAAGAGAGTGATGAGACGGGCGGGTGAGGTTTTGGAGGAGTTGTGTTTGAGGATGGGGATGTAATAGGCCTTAAAGGCCCATACACAGCCTGGAGAGGCTAGCGTCATCCTCCGCTCATACAATGGTCGGCAGTTTCTCAGGATGCTTTTGCAACTATGTGCATGGGCAAGGATTAGTCCCTGATTCATGAACAGATTCCGCCTCTACAGAAGTAATCCTTTGCTCTACATATTGAGGATATTTTTAAAGGCACCTCGATGGGCGCCTTTTTATTAGTGAAAAATTTTATTAATTACTAACATTATCGTTCAGGATCTCTTTTCGAATTTTAATTGAGATCTCAATAATCTATGAATATCAAATTCGTCAACATTGTCTGTAGGAAAATCCGGACTATCCGATGATGAGACATATTTCGCTCCAATGAACGTCCAGGTCTCGCCGTTTTAGATATAGCCCTCAGGAATCCGACTTTAAATAGTACACGCTATAACGGCTAGTGAATTCACATAAAAGGCGCACTCGCAAAATTTGCGAAATGCGCCTTTTAATCAGACGGTTTCCTTTTTTAATTCTTGTAACTTATCAACTAACTCTTTATTTAGGCTTATTCTTTTTGTTGTTTCTGTATCATTAATATCTTCTACAACTTCTTCAATAATAGAAGTCAGTTCTTTGAATATATCAAGTAGGTTACTGTTATACAAAATTTTATTAATTTCTTCTGAAAGTTTATTAACTTTTTTAGAGTTAAACGGCGGAACTTTCTCATTATTCGTATAATTTTTAAGCATCATTAATATGTGATATTTAAATTTCCGGTATTTTGAATCTAAATTTTTATTTCTAAAATAAAACTCTAATTTATATAAAGCATAAGAGCTAGTATAGTATGGTAAAAGTTCATGGTCTTCTAAAAAAGCTACATCTCTTAGTTCTTCTAACAATTGACCATAAAACCTACTAGCAAGATGAGGTTTGTCAAGAAACATTGACGCGAAACTTCTCACTTGTGAGGATATAGTAACAATTCTCACTCTTTCTATTCCAGAGTCAGAATCATATTGCTTGGATCTTCTTTCATAAAATAAACGTTTTTTAGGATCATCAATAGTATTGTAAAAAAGCTCAAGATTTTTTTGAAAATCACTCAGCGCCATTAACTCTTCTTTCTTCACTTCTGTTTGACTATTATTTGCAATAATAATATCATTTATCACTTCGTCATTCGCAGGGACGATTATCTTGATCGGTAAAGAAATATCTTTATTCACAATGTCTCTATTATTATAGATAACATGAGATGTTTGACACCCATTAACAATTTGATAGTCTTCTAAAGAAAAGTCATTTCTAGCTACTGTCAGACTTTTTGTAACTATTGTAATTCCATTGTTAAGAACTGCTAGCCTTCCAGATTTACTAGAACGCAAAGTTTTTTCAATACTCACATTAACGTCATTTTCTCCTTGAAAATCTCTCACATTATCATAAAAAATCCCTCTTTTAATATTGCCTAAATCATCGATTATTATATTTAAAAATTCTTTTAATTCCAAAGTTCCAATATACGATTCTTGAACCCCATCAATGTCCGGAATCAATACCTTGTTTTGAAATTTTATCGTTGCACTAACTCTTTCCTGTGTTTCTCTGTAATATTTTTGAATTTCTTTAGCTCCTAGTGTAGAAAAGGAAATTTCTTTAAATAAACTTAAATTCTCAATGTCCTCCTGTATTTTAGAAATCCTTGACAACAAGTTTTGATCATCTAACCATTTACCAGTTGTAACATAAAACATCTTGCATGTTATTTTTTTCACTTTTGCAGCTATACTGATAATTTTTTCAACTAATAATGCCTTCTTCTGAATAAAATCATTTCTTACTAGTGTTGGATTTTCCGAAAAAAAGTCGACTACACCGTCTCCAAAAGTTCTCATTTCCCCACCATCAAAGGAAGCAGAAGTCTTTGATTGTACTAAAATAATATTAACTTCAGATATAATACCAGAACGTTCTAATATATCATCAATTTCTTCTAGAGTATTTACTAAAACACCACTAAAAATAATTGCTAGTCCATCTATTCCACAATCTCCTCCTTCTCCACCAACTACATCATCAAGTTCAAATTTTTCACTATGATGCTTAGATAAGATTGAATAAGTGGCGAACATTTCAAACAATTTACTTTGATCTTTGGTTTCCAATTCCATTACTTTAGAGAAATCATCTATCAAACTCTTAGTTATTCTATCCACTTTGTTCACCCATAAGCCCATTTTTAACTAAATTATAATTCGTTAAGAATACCAAGTCTACCAAGATACTTTATATCACTTGATACTTCCTTTTTAGCCGTCATTTATGATACGGTTCACCGCGCTGTCTTTAGCGGCAAGTTTAAAGGCCATCCTAAAGTGGAGGGATTTAAATCACAATACCTTTTCTGCTCCTTGACCGCTCTCGGTAAGTTCATATTCGACATGCAGCGGTACGTTTGGATAAAAAGTATTCCAGCTTCGTAACTTAAAGGGACAATTTTTAACAACTATCAATAATTCACCTCTTAAAATATTCAAATATGCTTAAATATAAACAGTAGCTAAGCTATACCAGCATACTACTAACTTGATAACCATAATGATAAAACTACCTATAGCATAGGACGAATAACATACAGATAAAAGAATAACGGTTACCTGTATGAGACGCTTTCTTAAACGAATCCAAAATAGGCCCTTGTTAATGCCTTTTGAACTCCAACTGGACGGCATAAACATTAGCCTGTCCCATAAATCATTACCTACAATCCTAAGCCAGGTAATTTCATAAGGCAAAATGCGTCTACCAAAAGCCCTTATATAATTATACCGATTCAGTAACAAGAAATAAGTTCTTATAAAGTATGTCCCATAAATCTTTATATCTTTTTCTGTCCCTTTACTCGACTCCATGGAGATGATCTCGGTATGGAACTCATTCCAGTTTTCTTCCTTTTTATGCTCAACAAGTTTATCAATTCTTATACCTTTTCGTGATGGAATATCATCCTCGATAAAGTTGATTTCATCTACTTTATAATGATTATCATAGAATATTACCTTACCTACAATATTTTTTATATCATAGCCAGTAGTGTTCAGAATGCGTACTTCACGCAAAACTCTCCACTTGCCATTATATAAAAAGTCATCATCAAATACTTTAGTTGATATGGGTGTCTTTTCTTTTGATTCATATATTTTGGGCCGGTAACTCTCTTTTATTTCTTCATTAAATTTAGAATCGCTAATCCTTAGTACTATAACTATAAAACCAATTAAAATAGAGTATAAAATTAAACCCACTAAATTCTCAAATAAGATAATGCTACTGGAATTTAATACATCTTTTATAAGAACAGGTTGCCAAATATATAACAATATTAATAAAATAGGAATTAAAAAAAGTTTGAAAACTTTATTGTTTATTTGAATTGCTCTTCTTTTATTTTTTTCATTGCTCGTTCTTAAATTCAATTCCGGGTAATGCTTATTTAATTCCATAGAATCAGTTGCTAGATCTTGAATAAGATCTTCCCAAAACAGCATTTGTATAGGGAATTTATGTTCCGTTTTTCGTTGTTCAGATAGCATACGTATGTCTCTCTGGAATTTGGCATCGCGAGATGCTGTTGTTGCTATGTAGTATATGTCTAAATAAGGAACAAAATTTTCAGCTTTTAAAACCTCTGAGACTACAACTTTTAAGTTTATTTTACCTTCTATTAGTTTGCACTGCACGCCCGCCTTTCTTCCTAGATCATCATTGCCATAAATATCAACACCGTGTTGAACTTGTCCCTTTCTTCCAATTCTACTCAAATTTTTATTTCCCCAGCGTATCCGTAAGCAACTAGCGACTATATCCTCAAATTCATTCCATTCTCTTGGAGCTGGTATTGATGAGTTTGCCATTGTTGGCATTGCCTCTTCCTCTCCCTCCGCGGTTCGTTGTATATTGTTTTATTTAATTTATTTTCAAAAGCAAATTAAGGGAGATCCATTTTCTGGCCTCCCCTAATTGATTTTTACTTAATCTATAATTATGAATTCCTTATGTTTTTCTGATAAAGGTTCTTAGTTATACTAATAGTCTATTGTTTCATCTTGGTCAAGTGTATCGTTCCCAACATTGTCAGTAGTATCTTCTGCATCTCTTGTTTCTTCAGCAATTAAAGGAGCAGGTATCAACGGGGTAACACCTCTGTAAAACTCAACATTGTTTGCTTTCAACGTTCCGAAAAATCCATCGCTCGAAACATAATCTCGTCCACTTGCTGAGGGTAGCCATCCTTTAACATAAGCTTCATAAGCTAAAAGCCAGTTGTCGGTATATAATTCACTACTCTTCATTATAGATTTCCACTTTCTATTATCTAAACCTCTTGGTATCAAGTTACTATTGAGCAAATCTAGTGCCGCTAAAGCAACTACATTATCATCAGATTTTGAAATTTCTATTGCGGCGCTTTCCTTAACTTCGATGTTAAGCAATTTGCTCATCCAGAGACACCAAGCAACCTCATTGTCATAATTAAATTTCACACTATTCATGATTATTTCTGTAATTGTGTCTGAAATGAGAGATGTATTTATTATATGACCTTCATCTTTTCGTTTATAAAAAATTAATGCAGCAATGGGTATTACACTGGGCTCTGCAATCACGGAATTTAATATTAAGCTTTCGTACAAAGACCAATTTTCATTTTTTATCTCTATATTTTTAATTCTTGATAAGGCATATTTCAACACACGATCATTAGTATACGTTTTTGAGTAATCAAATGCGAGGCTAAAATATCCGATAAGGTCTGTATGTTGGCCTTTAACTGTTTCCCTAATATTATAATTCCTTAATTCCGAAACCCATTTTTGTTCCAATGATACGGGAAGTTCTTCAATAAAAGTTTTATTAGGGTTCAATTCAAGTTCAAAATCTTTCATAATGCTATGGAGAGTACTTAAAGCAAATTCAGCCTCGGGTTTAGAACTAAAGTAAAGATAGTAGTCATCCATATATCTAAACCCTTTAATATCGCCCAGTCTACTTCTTAATTTCACATCCATTGACGTTGCAATAATTTCTGCAATGATTAATGATGTATCTGGTCCCACCGGGATGCCTAAAGTTTGACCATCCATAGAGTTTCTAACACGTTTGTCCAGTAAGTTTCCATATAAGGCATCTTTTCTGTTGATTTTTGCTACTTCTTTTGTATGCAAAGCCCACGGAATACTATGGGTATATATAGTTGGGTAAAAACGAGAAATGTCTGTTCGCAACACATACCTTACACTCGTCGAATCTAATGCCTGCTGAACCGGAATATACGAATAATGACGTAAACGTGAGACAGCTCTTTTGGAATCTTGCAAAATAACTGGTTTTGTAAGAGTCATATTCGTATTAGACAAGAATCCATCAATAGTATTCCAGTTATCTTCAATAGCGTTGCATAGCTTAATCTGAAGTAATGGATTAGGAATGCTCAACATTCTTCGAAGGTGCTTAACTCTAGGTATTGAGTGCTTAGTGGCACTTGCTGGTTTATCAGGATAGTTACTTATATTTTGAATAATGGTATTAAGTGTATCTGCCAAAGTCTCTGTAGAAAATATCCTTTTCTGATTAAAGAATCTACTGTGAGCATTAGGAGACCTCTTTCACGGTTATTTTTTGCAGAAATCAATTAGGGCGTATTAAATTAAGCATTAAAGCAACGATGTAATTAATTCTGTCTAAACCAGTATTGATAATCAAAAATTCATTTCTTCATTTGCATAGTAAATTATAGGGTAATTTTAACTTGAATATCCGAAAAATGGAAGTGCTAATATAATAGAGAAATATTTACCTAATTTTAATAAACCCCAGATTCTAATAAACATCCAAATACAACAACTATTAATACCTCAGACCTTTAGCCAAAACCGCGCAAGAAGCTTTCATCCTAATATGGCAAGGCTTCATTCAGGTACATCATTATTCTATAGCACAAATAAACTCGCAGAAGCCCGTTTACGCACCGTTCCGACCGGAGCGTGACCTATCTAGCTCCTATGGACCTCATGCTGCAAATACAGGCTCCTGCGAGTTTTTTGATTATAAAAAAAGACTCAACGATTGGTCGAGCGAAGTTTCAGTATGACTATATTGAACCCCTGTCCATAAATCGGACAAGGGTTCTTGTCAACGAACTGCAGTTTGGCGAAGTCCATAATCCGCCGTCGCGTGATATCTAAACAAAATTCAGTATATAAATCCTAGGTATACGCTATCGGCTTTTATTATTTTAATAGTTAAACCTTAGCATATTCATACTTCTCAGATATTTCTTGCAATTTTTCGCATATTATCTTTGCTTTATCACATAATTCATGGCTAGGATATTCAGCAATATAGTCTTTGCAAATATTTAGTAAAAGTGAAGCGCTGTAGTCCCTTTTCTTACTCTCTAGCAGCTCACTATTAATGTATTTATAATTAAAATGTAAGTCTAGAAACAATGCATCGTACCCAAGCATAATAGCTTCTCGTTGATTAAAAAACCTTTCCTTATCGTCTTCCTCTAAATTATATAACAAACAACAAATCAATGAGGCAGTTAAAGCAGCTTTATATCTAATAGGTTTATTTCCATCAGCATAAGACTTCTTTGCCCACTTATATGCCTCATCTAATTTTTGTTTGTCAGTGGGAAATAAACGATAAATTGTTTTAGCTCTTTGTAACCAATAGTGCATATCGAAACTTAACTTTTTTTCTAATGATTCGTAAACCTGAAAAATCAAATGACCTGCTCCATGTTTCCCACCAAATAATTGATTTAATGTATCAAATAGAATTACTTCAATATACATTCTATATCTCTGTCTATCATTTTTAAGTTTTAGAACAATATAGTTTATACTTTCTATTATTTCATTTTTAGGTAATGTGTTTAACATAAAAAGCAAAGCAATTTTACTGTTGTGCACAATTTTATAAGCAGAATGAGTGTTAGCCTCATTTCGATCTACAGGAATTTCCTCTATTAAAGTTGGGAACCTTTCTACGAAACTTTGAATTTCTTTTGGGGAAATACCTAAGGCATATACATCTGTCAGGTATACTTTATCCAATACGCACAGCAACAAGATTAAAATTTTCTCTTTATATGTTAGTTTCTTATGGAAATCAGATAATGTGATGCTTATTTTTTGCTCTTCTGAGAGTCTCACTAAGTAATCAATGTTGGTATTACTTCTTCTTCGATTTATTAGACCATATGTATTAGATAATTGCCGACTTATACTTAGCTCAGTCTCATCAAAAAAACTAGGTATTTCAACCATATCAGCACTCATACTATCTAGAATATAATTATCATTCGAATTCACTGAAACAACAATTTTATTTTCTCTTTCTTCCAACAATTGTTGGCTATTTGCTACAAATTTATATGCACTTGAAGAAAGAGAATTACTGTCAAATACGAATAGCGACTTCTTGCACTTAGTAAATAGATTAAAAATAAGTTCTTCATCTACTTGAGATATTGATGGAAAAAAGTAGGTAGTATACTTCTTCTGGCGTTCTAATAAAGAGCATAAAAGAAACGTTTTTCCGCTAAACCTTCTCCCCCTCACTACTACACATGCATTTTTATCAATTTTATTCTCAAGACTTTTAATGATTGTTCTATGGACATGAAGCCCACCTTTATAAAATTCATTATTCTTGCTTTTGAAAATATTTGTTCCCGAGATTAATTCAATTGCTTCTTCCCTTTCACTCTTACCAATTACCATTGGATTCGTATAACTAAAGATATCGGTTTCAGTTTCCATTTGTAGCGCCTTTATTTCCTTAACAAATTCCCGATAAAACAATTCATAGTCTGAAACCAACAATATTTGATTTACTCCATATTCCTCTAAATTTGATAACTCCAAAAAAGTAGGTTCTTTGCTCGTAACATAAATACGTAGAGTATTCCTGTTATCCTCTATCTTTCTAAATATATATTTTAAATCAGGTTCATTTTTCAAACTACAACCAATAAACAATAAGTTTTTTTGCGAATAATCGCCAATTAAATTATTTGAAAAATCCTTATTTTGTTCATTTGTGATAGATTGAAGATATTGCTCGTCACTAAATATTATATTTTCATAGTCTTTATACGTAACTTCGGTTAATGCATCACCATGCAGTTTATACAATAGCCTTATAGAAGTATCTGGTCTATTTAGCTTTTTGTACGGTAATACAGCTTGGAATAGCTTTGTTCTTTCAATACCATCGTCAATATTTAATGTATAAGCATACGACCACGCTAATTCTAGAAAGTCTTTTCGATAATCACTAATTTCTACATGTGTAAAATTATCTCTAAAAAAAATCAATCTTTTTTCTGGTGGCACGAGTTTATAGAAATATTTAGAAGTCTCATTAAAGTCAAAGTCCTTTATATCATCTAATGAGATCTCTTGGCAATTGTCTAGTATAAGTTGCTTCATTATATTTGTTGCCTTATTACCATCAGGTACAACTGAGTTAAAAGATTTACAATTCCCGGTAAAACCAGAACCAAATAGTGGTATTAAGTTTTTATTAAGAAATAATTGTACAATATGCTTAATACCTTGATCCTGAGTTACTAATGAAATACTCATACTTGTCACCTCTTTTTTTCATTATTAATAATACCGGTTGCATAAATCCTAGATTTTTGGGTTTGTACACTTAAATACTCGTCAATTTCATGTACAGGAGCAGCCATATTTACCCTCTAGCTAAAATCGTATTACATAATTCAGCATATATATTCAAAAACTATATTTCCTCTTGTAGTTGAATATCCTCATTTTACCATAATTAATTAACTGCTTGTACACCATGTGAGAAAGAATTTCGTACAACAGGCAAGCAGCTTAATCCGATCTTATGCCACCGTATTCATAGTAAAGTAATCTCTATCCATTTTGGACGGAGGTTGCTTTCTCTTGCTTACCGACAAACCACGAAAGTAGCATGGACAATGAGTACTGCAGTCTAACACATTCAAAACGACTTCCCCTACCAGCAACTCAACATGCAGGGACTTGTGTTGTCTCTCGGCAAAAGTTCGCTGCTGCCTATAGCCTCACCATCTGAGCAGTTCTCCCAAAAATACCCCATACAACAGAAGCACCCCTCGCAAATGAGGTTTTTTAGGATCGGATTCTGAGTAACCCTCTCCTTAAATTGGCGGTTTCACCAGTAAAAACTTGCCCCTACTTGTGATACGGTTCCCCCCGATTAATCTTCACCGCCCGGTAAACCTGCTCCACCAGCACCAGACGCATGAGCTGATGGGGCAGCGTCATGCGGCCGAAGCTCATGCGCTGCTGGGCGCGGCGCATCACCTCATCGGAGAGCCCATGGCTGCCTCCGATGACGAAGACGACATGGCTCGTCCCGTAGGTGCCGAGCCGGTCGATCTCGGCGGCAAGCTCCTCGGAGCTCCAGAGCTTGCCGTCGATCGCGAGCGCAATGACATGCGCCTCGCTCTTAATCTGCGCGAGGATACGCTCCCCCTCGCGTTCCTTAACCTGAACAACCTCCGCGTCGCTGAGGTTATCAGGGGCCTTCTCATCCGCCACCTCAATCATCTGGAATTTGAGGTAGGGCGTGAGCCGTTTCGCATATTCCGCGATGCCGAGCGTCAGATACTTTTCCTTCAATTTGCCTACGCTTATCAGTTGAATTAACATAATTCCTCCATCGGTCTGATCTTGTCATGTCCCTGTATTTTATCACATCCCTGCCCATAACATGCCCTGCTTAGAAGACATTCCCCGCACACCCTGTACCCAACAAAAGAAGAGTCACCCTTCACGGATGGCCCTAAGATACTTCAGATAGCCTGTAATTTACTGCTTAGACATATCAACAATCAGCTGCTGTGTAATCTTACGGTCTTTCATATTGGTGAAATCCAGGCGAAGCGACTGCGGTTTATTCAAGAAGAAGTAGCTCTCTGACACGATTTTCATCTCATGGTCTGCATAGGTATAGACAGAAGCTCCCTCTTGCGATTTATAATCACCGGTTCCGTTCTTGACCAATAGCGATGGATTATATTCCATATAGAAGGTCTCCATAAACTCTCTGTTTTTAAACAATGCTTCGTCTGAGGATAGTGTGGTTATCGTCGTGAACGGTGTCAATTCCAGCTTTACTTTAATCTTGTGCCCTGCCACATCAATCGTTTCCTCCGGCGTCAGTGTACGGGTCTCCTGCTTCCAGACCTTGGGATTGATATCAAAGACCACCTTCAGCACAGGGCTATACTTCACGTTGGACTTGATTACATCATACTTCTTCAGCAGTTCAGGACTGTAGCTGAACGATGAGGTCTGGTCCGGGTTGTCCGCACGGGCCTTTTCGGCGGCAGCGAGCATTTCAGCATCCAGTGCCTTTAGCTGGTTCAGCTCAATGGCGGTTAAGGTGCCTAACTGAAATTGTGCGGCTACTTTTTTGGGCGGCGTGGTCAATGGACTGCTTAACGGAATTTTAGCAATTCCATACATAATATGATCTTTCTTTGCCGGACTAGTGCTTTGAATGGAAGCATCATTCATTTTCTTGCCACTGATGACCTTGCCCGTAACCGCATCAGACAATTGGAGACTATGACCCTTGGGCGGCATGAACACGAATGCTCTCTTACTGTCGGCTTGGGCTGTAAAAAGGATGATCAGCTCATATTTGTCTGCGATGAAGCCGTTCACCGTCAACTGGTAACCGTCTTTTTTGACGACTGTGTTCAGCGGCTGCACCAGATTGTGTTTGATGGCATACTCAACCTGTCGATAACCCTGAATCTCGGGATTTACAAAGGGGGCAAGCGCTGCCGACGGTTTCGCGGCGGTTGCCGAGGCGGCCAAAGCTTGACCTGTCACAGCAAAAGGGCTAAGCACCAGCGCTGCGGTTGTCATGACTGCGACGATGGCGGTAGATAGCCGGTTCCTGGAGGACCGCCGTTTATTTGGTGCCGACCCTTGCTTTTGTTCCTGTCCTGGATGCGTCTGTGCCATATGTTTAATCTCCATTGTATCCCGCTTCATACTAATCATTACTACACTCTCCTTCAATACAAGTTGGTTGTTTCATCCGGATCAGCTCTGATCCTGTCCGGGAACATCAAAGGTCATCTGGTATGTATGCTCAAGATCCTTCATTCCAGTAAGTTTCGCCGGACTCTTCATGAATTCCAGCCGCAGAGATTGCAGCTTATCTAACAAATAATAGCTTTCTGTAACCATCTTCATTTCATAGTCTGTAAACGTAATTGATGAAGTGCCTGGCTGCTGCCTATAGTCTTCCGTTCCAGTCTTGCTCCACCACAGGAATGGAGAACCGTACTTCTCATGGAATGATTTCATAAATTCCTTATTCTTAAACAAAGGTTCATCTGAATAAAAAGTGGCTATGGTTGTTAAGGGTGTCAATTGTAATTTCACTCTGATCTTGTGTCCCGCTACATTAAGCGTTTCTGGCGATGTGATGGTATGCGTCTCTTGCTTCCAGTAATTTGACCTCACATCAAAGGTTGTCTGGAGTGCCGGAGACTCCTGAATGTTGGACTCATTGGCTGCCAGTGTGCGCAAATGGAACTCCACCTTAATCCTTGAGGGCAGGTCCGTCAAAGGAGTCGCGAACTTAAGTCTGGCAACCGCATATGCAATATGCGGCTCCGGGCTGCTGCTGCTGACCAGCGCGTGGGTCCGGCCGTTGATCACCTTGCCGGTAATACCATCCGTAATGATGCATTCTACAAAACGAGGATCACCGGAGAATAGTGACCTACCGCCGTCCACTTTCGCAGTATAGAAGATAAGGAATTGGTTCTTGTCTGCCATGAAGCCTGTCACTGTGACCTGGTAACCGTCTTGCTCAATCTCCACATTCATCGGCACCAGAAGATTATGCCTGATGGCATACTCCGTCTGTTGTTCATCTATGCTCGTTAACGGCACCAGTGTCTCCCCTTGCTCCGTTGCCGTTTCTACGCGTTCCCCCGCAGCAACGACTTCTGCATGCGTGCCAGCGGAATTGGCCTCAGGTTCCGTGACAGCAGAGCCACCGGGCTCCCCAGAGACACCTGTTAGCGTCACGACGCTGAGCAGGGCGACCAGAATTACAGCTGCTGCGGAGACGCGGTAGGAGCCTTTTTTGAAGGATTGAATCATACTGATTCTTCTCCTGATCTGTTGCCGCTGCTGCGGGTTAGAGAAATAAAGATGCCCCCTCCGCTCCCGGACTCGTGAGAAGCGCTTCAGGAACTCTACCAGAGTAAGCCCGTAATCAATTGCCTCCTCTTCTCCCAATACCTCCAGCACATAGGCGTCGCACGCAACCTCTCTATCGATCTTCATCCGCCGGATCGCCAGCCACATCAGGGGATTGAACCAATGTATCGTTGCGGCTAGGCTCCCTAGCAGGTTCCATAGCATATCCCTCCGCTTGTAGTGGGCAAGCTCATGCGCGAGGATGTGCCGCAGCCGGGAAGCATCCAGTTCCCGCAGAGCTTGCTCCGGGACAAAAATCCATGGACGCGTTAGTCCTGACAGATATGGGTTGTTAGCCGAACCTCCGGTATAGATAGGTATCGCTCTCCTGATTCCAAACTGGCGTCTGGTAGCAAGAACCACCTTAAGAATCTCCGGGGCATTCACCCGTCTAAGCCGTCTGCGTTCGCGGTGCATCCGCCGGATATACAGGAGTCCATTCAACAGCATAAACGCAGCACCCAGTAGCCAGATCATGGTGCCGATCTTCATCCAGAGCGGGTAGCCTGCGGCTTGCGCAGAGCTGCGGTTATCCGCTACAGCACCATCCTTCTGCCGGACTGTGTCTGCCTGCCCCTGTACATTCAGAGCGGTGTTATTGACCGGATATGTAACCCGATCTCCCTCTCCCGGCGGAAGCTCCTGATACTCACCCTGAGAAGCCCCGATGTCCGGCCCCTTGTCCAGGATAGTTGTTAAGAGATGCTTACTATTGCCGAGAATATGCAACATGCTGACAGGGCTGTCCGGTACGGCAGGCAATAATAGCCGGGCGATAACAAGCAGCCACAGGAGGTAACGCACCCGGGCGTTGATGAATCTCCGCAGAACATATTGAATGAACAATACAGCCAGAATCACCATGCTTGCCGCCAGTGTCTGTTCCGCGATACCGGCAAACCATCCGTAGACCATATTCATTCCTGCTTACCTGAGTTGCCGCTGGTACCCTGCGACTTCTTCTCCCTCAGCAGCTGTTCGAGTTGTTCAATCTCCTGCTTGGACAGCTCGACATCCTCCAGGAAGCTGGTTACCATTAACTGGGTAGCCCCGCCAAATACGCGCTTCAGGAAAGAGCGGCTCTCGGCCCGGACACACTCATTCTCTGACACCAGCGGATAATAGAGATAGCTCCGGCCGGATTTCTCATACGCTATCGCCTTCTTCTTAAGCAGCCGGGTGACGAAGGTGCGCACCGTCTGCTCGCTCCATTCCACAGATGCAGGCAGGAGCCGGGTGATTTGTTCCGAGGTGAGCGGATGATGCTCCCAGATAATCTTCATAATTTCCCATTCGGCTTCCGAAATCTTCGGCGTTGTACTCATCATAACAGCTCCATTCCGTGGTGGCGGCATTAGATCTACAAGTGTAGATACAATCTCTGTTCTATACATTACACTTGTAGATTGAATTTGTCAAATATGCCCTTATTGTCCCGCATTGTGATGAATGCACGCAAAACGACACCCAAAGTGGCTAAGTGACTGTAACATAGCAAAAAGCACAAGCCAACGGCTTGTACTTCCTGCTTTCTATCCATAAGAATTCTTACTTACAGCCTACCTCTCACTCACTTGCAGTTAACAACCCCGCTGCCTACAAGCCCGCAATCAAAGCCTTAACCGAGCTGTCGCTCTCCAGCGCGCGGATAATCACAGCCACCGCTTCGGCGCGGGTAGCCTGACTCTTTGGCGCGAACGCAGAAGCAGAGATGCCCTTCACCAGATTAGCCGAAGCGGCCTGGCGGATGGCGTCAGCTGCCCAGTAGCTGCTGCTGACATCGGTGAAGCTCGCCGGGGTGCCAGTCTGAAGCGCACCGAGATTCAGCACACGGCCGATAATCGTGACCATCTCAGCTCGGGTAATGGTCGCCCCTGGCTTGAAGCTGCCGTCTGCGTAGCCGGTTACGATGCCTTTGTCCGCCAAGGCACCGATATAGCCAGCCGCCCAATTGGAGGCTGTATCCCCAAATTTAGAGGCCTCCGATGTAGTGCCTATCCCGAAGGAGCGGGCGATCATCGCTGCGAATTCAGCTCTGGTCACCGGTGCATCCGGACGGAAGGTGCCGTCCGCATAGCCGCTGATGATCTGCAGCTTCACGGCTGTAGCGATGGTGCTGCTGCCCCAGTGGCCTGCGGTATCCTTGAAGCTGATGCTCTCATTCTTCGAAGCCGCAATAGCTTCAGTCACGGTCTTGTATACTGTCTCGCGGCTCACCACTCCGGATTGGAACGGATTAACGCCGCTCTGTGGCTGTTTTTCCGGTTCAGCAGGAGTAGTGCTTCCATTCCCTGGAGTGGTGCCGGCAGTCCCTGGTACCGTGCCGGTATTTCCAGCCGGAGTACCCGGCGTTCCGCCCGGATTACCGCCGCCAGTTCCTCCGCTTGTCGTATCTGTAATACTAAGCGCGATCTGATCGCTCAGGTAGACGACCTGGGCGTTATATTTGCTTGGCAATCCTTCAACCTGCACGGAAGCAAACTGCCCGCTGCGCTGGCTGACGCCATGCGTAATGAGCGGAATCAGGCCGCTGCCTGGAACGTAGCTGTTCGCGAAGTTCACCTTCAGCTTCCCGTCAACCTTCAGGGCACCCTCAACTTCAAGGATATCGTCTGCTCCGGTAAGGCCCAGGACAAGCGTACCTTCGGAGGCTTGGGTGAAGCTGCCGCCGATCACTATTTTACCGTAGACGTTCTCAACTACAGAACCGCCGGTATTCGTCACATTCCCTTTGCCGAAGGCTGTTGCCGTGTCTCCTTCCAGGACACCCGCGTTCACTTCAGTACCGCCGGAATACGTGTTGCTGCCCGCGAGCTTAAGCGTGCCTGTACCCTCCTTGGTCAGTCCGCCCGTCCCGGAGATATCATTGCGCCAGCGGTCTGCGGCATGGAAGCCGCCCTTCGCAGCGTCCATCGCTACCGTTACAGGCTCAGCGAATGCACCGTACCCGTCAGCAGCGGCGAACAGGTTCAATCGTCCCCAGCCTTCGGGATCATCCAACAGTGGATAACCGGAAGGGAGTGCCGTTGTTACGAGAACTGCTCTACGCTGATCCGCAGTCAGGTAAGGCAGGCGGGTCTCCAGCAAGACCTCCGCTCCCTTAGGAGCAACAGCAGGCACAGTCGTGGAGTGAATCTGAGGGAAGCCGTAGGTCAGCCGCTGGGTATACTGGGCCTTATTCTTCGCATAATCCGTGAACCGGTCTTCTGCGGTACCCGTCTGTGTGAGCAGCACCTCATGAGCCTGAGTGTAGGCCGCCTGCTTCAATGCCGCATTATCCGGGTCTGTCAGCGCACCTGCTGCGAAAGCCATTGCCGTCACTCGTCCGCCCATAACATCCAGCGGTGAGTGCATCCCGGCGACGACACGGTTGTTGCCCATCTCCGAGGCCCGGGTCATCAGCTCCTGGAAGCGCTCAGGTACGGAGTACGCCAGAGCCAGGGCCGCCAGATAGGAAGCGTTGGTATGTCCGCTCGGGAAGCCGCCGTCTGTGGCAGGCGTCTTGCTCATCGCCGGCACCAGTGTCGGTACGATGACAGAGGTATCCTTCCAGCGGAACGGACGCTTGTAGCTGTAGAAGTTCTTGGCCTGGCTGGTTGAAGCATAATTGCCGCGGATGATTCCGATCAGGTCTACCATTTTGCCCAAGCTTGAATTGGAATCACCGGCCTTGTTGCTGTCATTACCGTCACTATATTTCACGGAAGTCGCATCATCTGGAATGCTGTTAATGGTCGTGAAGGTCCCTGACATCGTACGGTACACCTCAGATAATGGTCCAAGGCCGTCAGCCGCTCCATAGGTCTGGTTCCGCCGGTCATCGTAATACGCTGCCTCCTCCTCTGCCGGAGTACGGGTCTTAGACAGATCCGCCACATACTGAATGTTGTAATCCAGCACACTGCTGTTCAGCTTCGTTCCGGTATCCCAGGTGGCGCCCGGTGTCCAGAGATCCAGGAAGCCGGAGAGAACGCCGATCGAGGGATTGGAATACACCGCCGTATTCACAGGTGTGTTATTCTTATAAGTATCTACGAAATGTCCCCAAGCCGGAGCAGCTGGCAGCTCAGTTAATGAATTACCCGTGGCCGCCTCTGCAGGATGTACCGCGATAGAATTCGTGAGGAGTACCAGACCTGCCGTAACAGACAACAGCTTTCTTTTCGACTTCAAGTTCAATGTGTCAGCCCCTATCTTGTTATTTTGATTGCCTGAATCGGACTCAATATAGCACCTGCCTCCACCGCCGCTCAATAACACAATTTCGCAATTCTATGATTTTGGGAACAATTCAGCTTTTTTCCGGCCATTTTACATGGATTTAACATGAATCCCGAACAGATTGGTGAGGGGCTAGTGTATAATCCGCCTGGGAGGAGAATACATCTTGCGAAAATGGAACTCTGCCTTTGCCGCCCTAGCCGCTTCATACATCTCAGTTGTGTTAGTCATTGTCCTCTTACTCTGCTCTGCCTTCTATCTGTATTTCTCGAACCATTATAAGGAAGAGCTTCAGGGCCGTAACCGGCTCATCCTTGACAATACCGCTCGTACCCTTGAAGCCTCCGTGCTTCAGCGGGTCCAGCAGATCTATCTGGAAGTCTCTCTGAACCAGCGGGCTGCGCTCCGTATGTTGCCAGATGCCTCACTTCCAGCGAATCTCAGCAAGGTAAGCAGTCTCCAGGAGTCGCTGAACATGCAGGTATCCAATCATTCGGACCTGATTCAAGCCGTACATCTATATGCTCCCAGGCAGCATCTCCTGCTGTCCTCGCTGTATGGGCTGAAATTCCGTGCGGACCAGCAGGCGGGTGCCGCCTACTGGATGGATTGGGTGAACGGCATGAACCTTAATTCCCGTAACAGCCTCTGGACGGAGGCCCGTTTCGTGCCGGACGATATCGTCTCCAGCATCCCCGGCGGCAGCGGCAGCCAGCTGATCACCTATGTGCACAGCTATCCGTTCCAGTCCCCCGGGGCAGCCAGTGAGCTGCTGATTGCCATTGATCTGAAGGAGAGTGCCCTGCGCGCCATTCTGCAGAATATGATGCCTGCCCGCTATCAGAGCAGCTTCATTGCTACGCCCTCCGGCGGAATCGTGGCCGGCTCGAATCCGGATGCTGCGGCCCAGGCCGATACCTATGCTGCCAGTATCTCGAATGCGCTAGCCTCTCCTGAGACATCCGGTAACATGAGCCAGGAGATCGGGGGCAGCACCTACATCATTTCCTATCAGGACCTGCCGACCACCGGGTGGAAGCTCTTCAGTGCGGCTCCGGCGAACCTGTTCTATGAGAAATGGCTCGTTGTCCAAAGGGTCATCCTCTCCCTGTGTCTGCTTGCTCTATTGGTAGGAATCTGTCTGTCCGGCATTCTGGCCAAATTGAATTACAGTCCGCTTAAGCGGCTGCTTCGGACTATCAAGGACCTCTACGGCCCGGGGCGTGAGGTGCCAGGAGTGCGGGGACCAGCCCTTAACGAATTCGGAATTATTGACTCCGCCTTCATCCGCCTGAACGACAAAATCACCACACTGGAGGGGACGCTTGAGGCCAGCAGTCCGCATATCCGGCAGAACATGATCCTGAATCTCCTTCAGGACAGCCCTGCCCAGGGCAGCGTAACTGTAGATCCGCAATTCCTGGGACTCTCCCCGGAACACCGCCATTACTGTTGCCTGCTCCTCAACACCCGTGGAGCCTACGCCCGCATGAGTCTACGCGGCTTGCAGGCAGCCATGAGCGGGATGACCGGGACGCTTGAGGCGATCCGGCTTCAAGGAATCCGCATTCTGGCTGAGGAGCTGCCGGACAAGCAGACCGTTGTCATTATCAGCGCGCGCGAAGCCTCCGGGACGCTGCTCAAACAGCTCTCGGACCGGATTACAGCAGCGGCGGAGCAGCAGTTCCAGCTGAATATTCAGCTCTCGCAGGGCTGCTGGGTGGATGCCATCAGCCTTCTCCACACGAGCTACGCTGAAGCGCAGACCTTGATGAAATATGCTTATTTTCTGCCGGAGAGCAGGGTCTTGAAGGACCGGGAGCTGCTGATGAAGGAGCAGAGTCTTGACGAAATCCCGCAGCCTGTGCTGATGAGATTCAAGGATAAGCTGCAGACCCGGCAGCTGGATGAGACTCTGGCCGCGCTGGAGCAGCTGATAGCCGTCATGCGGGAAGGCAGCTACCCGGCGGATTATTGCCACTTCGTTCTGGCGAACACCGTATTTATGTACTCAGATTATCTGAAAAGCATCCGCTACACCCCTTCCGCCCACGGGCCTCTGGATCTGTATAACGAATATATTGCCCTGCCGGATATCCGGCATTTGCAGGAGTGGTTCGCCGCTTCCATCGGCACCTTCATTATGGAGACGCAGAAGCGGAACAGTGACCGCGCACTCTCGACCATTGAAGCGGCCAAGGCCTATATCGGGGAGCATCTGTCCGGGGATCTATCGCTGGATGCCGTATCCGGCAAGGTCTTCATCAGTCCCAAGTATCTAAGCAAGCTGTTCAAGGAAGAGCTGGGGATCACCTACATTGACTATATTACGGGCATACGGATGGAAGAGGCCCGGCGGCTGATTGAGAACAACAACATGTCGATCGAACAAATTGCCGGCACGGTCGGTTATGGAACGACTCCCTACTTCATCAAGCGCTTCAAGGAGATCTACGGCTGTACGCCGGGGAATTATCTGCGAACCGTGAATACACTGCCGCCGCAGGCAGAGATTAGCCTGGGATAAGGAGGGTGCCATATGTATATGTATAAAAGATTAGTGCTCTTGCCCCTCCTGGGGCTGATCTGCGGCTGCAGCGGGCAGTCCGCTTCCCTCTCGTCTGCGCCTGGACAAGAGCTGCCGGACACATCCGTTTCCGCTTCTGATTCTGCTGATTCTGCTGTGCCTGCTGCCTCTGCCCCGAAGCTCAAAATCTCCTGGACGATGCATCAGAATCTGCCGGTTGCGGAGGATGCCGTAATGGTGCGGGAGCTGGAGCAGAAGTTCAAGGTAGATCTGGAGTTCTGGAATCTGCCGAATAACAAATACGAATCCCTGCTCGACCTGAAGCTGGTGCAAGGCAGCATTCCCGACCTGTTCCGGGTCCGGCAGACCCAGGATCTGCTGAAGTACCAGCAGCAGGGCGTGCTCGCCCCTATTCCTGAGGAATTGCTGAACACCTACGCTCCCAATATTCTTAAGGCCATCCGCGAGAATGCACCCGCCTATCAGCAATATGGGCGCATTAACGGGTCCTATTATGGCATTCCAGTCATTAATCCTACCAATATCTATCGGGTCCCTGTGGTCTACCGGCAGGATTGGCTGGATAAGCTCGGCCTTAAGGTGCCGGACACCCTGGCCGATTTCGAGAAATTCATCTATGCCATAGCGAACGAAGACCCGGACGGCAACGGGATCCGGGACACCTATGGCTTGTCTCAGGAGGGCATGAATGTGGTCTTCGGCGCATTCGGGCAGATGGTCTTCACGGATCAGCTCTACTTCAGCCGGAAGGATCAGGGGCTGGTCATTGGCGCTCTGGAGCCGGATATGCAGGAAGCACTGCGTTATCTCCGCAAATGGTACAAGGACGGGGTCATTGATCCCGAGTTCATCACCGGGGAGAATAGCGGAGGCTACAAGCATCTGTCGCACGCCTTCATTAACGGACGGATCGGCATGACCTCCATGGGCAATTATTATCACTGGACACAGGCAGGAGATTATACGGACTGGAAACTGGATGACCAGAAGGCAGCCAGGCTGGTTCCGGTAGAAGCAATGTTTAACGTCAAGGAGTTAACCGCGAAGCATCCGCAGGCCAAGATCGCTTTCGGGCGGCCGGTTAGCGGTCCGGACGGCAAACGCGGCTCCAAAGCCTACGATATGCTGATGAGCTTCACCGCCATTGGCGCGGATGCTACCCAGGAGCCGGGCAAGCTGGAGAAGATCCTCCAGCTGCTGGACTACGTCAGCGCAAATCCTGACCCCGATGAGGCGGCATCTCTGCAGTATGGTATTCAGGGGACACACTGGGACTGGGCCGGAACGGACAAGAAGGACATCATCCTGCTGCCGCCGTATAACCATATGTTCAGCTACCAGAATACGATCGGCGCGGGGATCGGCATGACCCTGCCCATCCTTCCTGCCGGACGGAGCGAGCAATGGGCGGCAACCCTGGGGCTGGATCACGACGGAATCTATAATGCTCTGGAGGTAGCTACGCCCTCTCTGATCAGGAACAGCCCTGGGCTTATTAAGCTAAGAGACCAGGCATATATTGCCTTCATCACCGGGGAGCGTCCGCTTGAGGAATTCGGAGAGTTCGTGGAGGAGTTCCTGGCGTCGGGCGGAGCGGAGGTACTGGCGGAAGCAAATGAGTCCTATAAGGAGCTTGATCCACATCAAAAAGGTGAGCAAGAGGCGAGACCATAGTCTCCTCTGTTGCTCACCGGATGTTTACCGTTGTGCAGCATTCCCAGGCAGATCCCTGTGCCGGTTCCGCGGATGCTCCGCAAGCATGGAGTCGAGCAAGCCCCGAACCGCAGGATGAGAGGAATGCAGGAACTGCTCCTTGCTGTCGTTATATTCCACGATCCTGCCCTGATCCATGACAGCCAGTGCGTCTGAGATCATACAGGCGGCCTTAATATCATGGGTGATGAACAGATATGACAGGCCGAACGCAGCCCGCAGCTCCCCCAGCAGCCGCAGAATAGTAGTCTGGTTAATCATATCCAGACTACTAACCGCCTCATCCAACACGATGAGCTTAGGCTTGAGCGCAATCGCTCTGGCAATATTAATCCGCTGCAGCTGTCCTCCGCTGAACTGGTAGGGCTGCTTCTGCATGTCTGCCGCGCTTAGTCCGACACACTCCAGCAGCTCGCCTACCGTCCGCTTCTGCTCCTGAACACTCAAGGATTCGTAGTTGGACAGCGGCTCGCCAATAATCTGCTCGGCTGTCATCCGGGGATTCACGGCTGAATAACAATCCTGAAAGACCACCTGCAGATCGCGGCGTATGGTCCTGCGCGCCTGCGGACTCAGCTTATACAGATCCTGGCCTTGAATCAGCACCTGGCCCGCGCGGGGCGGCTCCAGCCCGAGAATAACCCGGCCCAGTGTGCTTTTACCGGCTCCGCTTGATCCCAGCAGCCCCAGGCAGGTTCCCTCCTCTATATGAAGAGACACGCCGGACAGCACAGGTTCCTGCTTCTCCGAACGCCTCCACCGGCGGGATGCAGCATAGGTATGGGTAACTTCCCTAACCTCAAGCATGTATTCTGCCGCTATTCCAGTCATAGCTGGCCCCCTAACTGCGGACTAAGCTGAAGCAGCGGCCTTGCCGCAAGCAGCTCCCGGGTATATTCATGCCGGGGATGGTCGAACAACTCGAATACATCAGCGGTCTCAACAATCCGCCCGTGCTGCATGACCGCAACTTCATCAGCCAGCTCCGCAATGACGCCGAGGTCATGGGAGATCAGCAGAATAGCAGTTCCATGCTCCTGCCGAATTCGGTCCAGCTGCCGCAGCACCTGAAGCTGATTGGATACATCCAGAGCCGTAGTAGGTTCATCGGCAATGATCACGGAGGGCTTCAGGCACAGGGTGAGCGCCAGCATCACCCGCTGGAGCATCCCGCCGCTCAGCTCATAAGGATACTTGTGCAGTAGCGCTGCGGGATCAGGCAGATTCACATCGGCCAGGGAACGGACCATGCAGGCTCTGGCTTCTTTTTTCCCCAGCTTCATATGTGTACGAATCGACTCCACGAATTGCGCACCAATGGTATACACCGGAGAGAAGGCCGTCATCGGATTCTGCATAATCAGCGCAAGACTACTGCCGCGAAGCCTGCGCATGTCCTTCTCCGGCAGCCCGTTCAGCTCACAGGTATGCAGCCGGATACTGCCTTCGATCACGCTCGTCTGCCGGTCTAGCATCTGAAGGAGCGCCAGCGCCGTAACGGTTTTTCCGCTGCCGCTGCCCCCCACAAGACCCAGCACACGCCCCGGCTTCAGCTCCAGATTAACATCCTCAATAAGGGGCAGAACTCCTGCCGCTGTCTCCACAGATACCTTCAGACCCTTCACCTGCAGCAGAACTTCCGCTTGTTCCATGATTCGCTCATTCCTTCTTTCAGGAGCCTCGTTTGATCCCATACCGTTCAGACAGCGCCTCGCCCAACAGATTAAACGAAGCTACAACCATAATAATCATCAAGCCCGGATAGAGCATCAGCTCGGGATGATTGCGGATGAAGGATTTCCCTTCGTTCAGCATCGCCCCCCATTCCGGTGTAGGCGCCTGGACGCCCAGGCCCAGGAAGGACATCGCGGAGATATCCATAATCGCCCAGCCCATCTCCAGCGTCCCAATCACCACAATCGACGGCAGAATGTTGGGAATAAGGTGCCTGCTCATGATCTGCCATGGGGAGGAGCCGCTGATCCGCGCTGCCGTGATGAAATTGCGCTCCTTCAGGCTGACAATCATATTCCGGAACATCCGGGCGAAGTACACCCACTGCACCAGCATCAGCGCAATAACCAATTGAGACAGGCCCGGCCCCAGAATCCCGATTAGACCGAAGACCAGAATCATACTGGGAAAAGACATAATGCCATCGCACAACCGCATCAGCACAGCATCCAGCCACCCGCCGATGTACCCCGAAACCACACCTGCGAGCAGTCCCACCCCTAAAGAAGCGGCAAAAACAAGTGAAGCAAAGCCCAGCGAAATCCGTGTTCCATACAGCAGCCTGGATAGATTGTCCCGCCCCAGCTGATCTGTCCCAAGAAGATATTCCCACGAAGGCGGACTGAGCTTCGCTGCCAGGTTCACCCGTATCGGGTCATGCGGTGAGATCCACGGGGCCAACAGGCCGGCAAGTCCAAACAGGATCAGCAGGCTGCCGCAGATCATGATCACTCTCCTGCCTTTGAGACGGCTGCTTAAGTTATTCATCCTTGACTGGCCCTCCCTTTACGCGCAATTCGCGGGTCCAGGAACAGCTGCAGCAGATCGGCGATCAGATTGCTCCCGGCAATCACACAGACGGAGAGCATGACATAGCATTGAATCACCGGAATGTCACGGTTAATGATCGCTTCAATGAAGTACCGGCCGAAGCCCGGCCAGGAGAATACCTGTTCTACGATAATCGCTCCTGTCAGCAGCTTCCCCAGATTGATGCCCAGTCCTGTAATAAGCGGTGCTATGGCAATTCTCAGCACGTATTTATACAGAATCACACGCTCCTTAATCCCTCTGGCCCGGGCATAACGGACATAAGCCTCCTTCAGTTCCTCCAGAACGGTCGTCCGCAGCAGACGCGCGTAGATGGCAATCAGCCAGAGGGCCAGGGTAATAGACGGTAGAATCAGATGCTGCACAGACCCTCTGCCCTCCACAGGCAGCCATTCCAGCTTGACCGAGATGAAGAACATCAGCAGATAGCCGATCCAGAAGACCGGAACACAGGCGCCGATATAGGCGAATACCCGGATCACATGATCCACCAGCCGGTTTTTGTAAATCGCCGCCAGCACCCCAAGCGGGATGCTGACCACCAGCGCCAGCACGATACTGGCGGACGCAAGCTGAAGCGTTGCGGGCAGCTTCTGGGCAACCTCTCCCCATACGGGCATATTGGACAGATAGGAATGGCCGAAATCCAGCCGGAGCAGCCGGCCTACCGATTGAACATATTGCGTCAGCAGCGGCTGGTCCAGCCCGAATTCATGCCGCTTGGCGGCCAGCACTTCATCATCCGGCTGGATATGGGCCGCTGCCAGATAAGCCTCAGCCGGGTCGACCGGCCCCACCCGGATCATCACGAACATCAGCAATGAGGAGAACAGAAGGATGGGGATGATCGCCAGCACTCTTTTTCCAATATATATGCCCACTTAGAACCCTCCCGCGTGACTGCTAGTTCTTCTTGGTGCCTTGAAGCGGATATTCATCCCGGTTGGACGGGAACTTGAACTCAGTCACATTGTCCCGGTACACTGCCATCTGCTTGATGTAAGAGATCGGAAGGATCGAAGACTGTTCCTGCAGCGTAGTGAGCACAGAGCTGAACAGCCCGGTACGGGCATTATCATCTGTTGTTGCCATCCCTGCTTTGATTTTCTTATCAATCTCAGCTTTCATCGGCAAGGCCGCCAGGGTATCCGAGACCCCATAGCCCGGCTGAACCACGGCTGTCATGAAGGAATGCGGGTCATACGGCGCACCAAAGGTCGAGTAGAAATTCATATCGAACTCATTGGCCTTTCTGCGCTGGATGTAGACGGTCAGCTCGACGCCGGTGATTTTCAGATTCACACCGATCCCCGCCCATTCAGCTTGCAGAGTCTCCGCCATCGCCTTCATCGTCTGATCCGCCTTGTCATACATCAGCTCCAGCTCAAGCTGCTGTCCATGCTTCTCCCGCACGCCCACACCTGAAGGCAGCTTCCAGCCCGCTTCATCCAGCAGCGCATTCGCCTGCTCCACATCATATTTTACCGGGCTCACCTTGATATTGGTATAAGGCAGATTCGGCGGCAGGATATTGTCCGCCTTCTCCTCCAGCCCCAGCGTCACGCCTTCGACCATCGCTTCCTTATTGAAGCCCATGCTAAGTGCCTGACGGACCTTAAGATCAGCCAGCTTCGCGTTCATGGTATTCAGCACCAGATTGCGGGTTGCGACCGGCTCAGACAGCTTAGTGACATATTTTCCGCTGCTCTCAAGCTCCTTGTAGGCGTCATAGCTGATGAGACCTTCGCCGTAGATCAGGTCCAGATCCCCTTTTTCAAAAGACAGCACACGGGTCTGTGCATCCGGGATCACCTTCACCACCACCTTGTCCACCTTCGGCTTATCGCCCCAATAGTAAGGATTCGGTGTAAAGGTTGCCGATTCATCCTTCTTATACTCGCTTAGCACCCAAGGTCCGGTTCCAATCGGGCTGCGAATGCCCTTGGACGTATCGCCATCCTCGGGGAAGCCCGCCTCGCCAAGGAAGCGTACCGGCCGCACCACCGCAAGATCGTACAGTGCCGGGTAATACGATTCCGTCAGCGTGAGCCGGAACGTAGTGTCATCAAGCGCCTCTGTCTTCTCAATCAGCGGGATCACGCCCAGCCACGTGTGCAGCTTCTTATTATGTAAGACCGCATCCATATTCTTCTTCACCAGCTGTGCGGTAAAAGCCGTGCCGTCCGAGAACTTGACGTTGCTGCGGATCTTGAACGTGTATACCTTGCCATCCTGCGACAGTGTCCAGGATTCGGCCAGAGCCGGAACAAGCTTCCCGTCCTGATAACTGACAAGCGGCTCATAGATCATAGACTGGGCTAACAGCTGGGACGGATTATATAAATGCGGATTCATCGGTCCGATATCCCGGGGCCACGCCATTGTAATGGTCTTCGTGGCTTGCGGGTCTCCGGCAGCCGATGATTTCTCCGTAGTATTCGATGAACAGCCTGCAGCGGCCATGGAGATAACCAATAATACGAGCAGGCCTTGCAGCAGCCTCTTACCTTTAGATGCGAACATAGCGTTGACTTCCTCTTTTCTAATCGAGAATGATTATCATTACAATTTAAAATATTACTGCAACCGATACAATTCTGTCAATGGTAACGCTTGTATGCTCTAAACAGATCAAAAAACCACCCCAGAACCCGGAGTGGCGATGATATCATGCGTAATATAATTAATTATCCCTGTTCTTGCCCTTCTTCTTCCGCTTCCCCGAATCCCTCATCTGGGCCAGGACGGACGTAAGCCTGCAATACGGAATCCAGCAGCCCGGGGAACCGTTCGTCGAGATCTTCCGTCCGCAGGGACAGAATACGCTGGGTACCCTGCACCCGGGTATGAATGACACCCGCCTCGCGCAGCGTCCGGGCATGGTGGGTCAACGTGGACTTGGCAATCGGCACCTTGAAGCTGTTGCAGGCCTTGGGGCCGTGGTTACAGATCTCCGACACTACATATAGACGGATCGGGTCGCTAAGCGCATAGAGCACCGAGGCGAGCTGAATGTCCTTGCGGTCCGGATGATGGAGCTGCTTCATGAATAAGACTCCTTCAGAGTATATAATAGTACTTCTTTTCACGATGATTTCCTAATTGCATTTTACATTAGCGCATGCTATATTTCAATAGTTCGTAAGTAATCGAACTATATAATAACTTAATGAAGGAGTGGCTTTCTCATGACCTCATCACCTGCTTCTGAGGGCGATCAAGAGCATTCAATAGCTGCTCTGGAAGCGGCTCTTCCACGGGAAGGACTGCTAACTCTGCTATTCAGCGTTGCTGTCGTCCTCGTTATTATGAACACAGCGATGTTCAATCTGGCCCTGCCTGATGTGACCGAGACCTTCGGCATCACCGCAGCGTCCGCCTCCTGGATTGTAACCGGGTATTCCATCATGTTCTCTATTGCCTCAATCACATACAGCCGGCTCTCGGACTTTCTGCCGATCCGCCGGTTGCTGATTATCGGGCTGCTCACCTTAGGGCTTGCTGCTGTGGCCGGATTCTTCAGCACCAGCTTCATTTTCCTGCTGATTGTGCGTATTCTGCAAGCCTCAGGTGCAGGCGCCGTGATGTCGCTGTCCCTTGTGCTGTTCACCCGCTACATTCCGCAGGCCCGGCGCGGCAAAGCCATGGCGACGATCATGTCAGCCGTCTCCCTGGGACTGGGTCTGGGTCCGGTAGCCGGCGGCTCCATTGTTGAATACCTCGGCTGGACCTGGCTGTTCGCAGTCACTGCCGCCATTCTGCTGCTGGTGCCGCTGTTCCTGATCCTGCTGCCTAAGGAAGTTCCGGCTAGCGGCTCATTCGACGTCCTGGGCGGGATCTTCCTCGGCGTGGGTACTACAGGCCTGCTGCTGTTCCTGACCAGCGGACTATGGATCGCACTGATCGCCGGTATCGCCGCGATTGCCTTATTTGTAGGGCGTATCCGCACAACCCCTGATCCATTCGTGCTGCCCGCGCTGTTCAGCAACCGGCCATATCTCGTACTGGCACTGATCGGGGTTGCCTCTTACCTGTGCAGCTTCGCTACCCTGTTCCTGCTGCCGCAGATTCTGACTCACCGCTTCGGCTTCAGCGCCAGCCATGCCGGTCTGGTCATCTTCCCGGGCTCACTGCTGGCCATCTTCGTCTCCCGCCTGGTCGGACGGATGATTGACCGCTACGGCAACACCGGAATTCTGCGCTTCGCACCGCTGCTCGTTCTGGCCGCCACCGTATTGTTCGCCCTATTCGCCGGACAATCCTGGATCGCCGTCATGCTCGTCTACATGATCATGAGCCTGTCCTTCACTGTACTGTCGAGCAGTGTGTCGAATGAAATCTCGCGTATCCTGCCTGCTTCGCAGATCGGCTCCGGGATGGGACTCTTCCAGCTGCTGCAGTTCTTCAGCGGTGCCTTCAGCGTAGCGATGGCCGCCAGCGCCCTGGAATGGCAGCGCAGCCTGCCGCTTCAGGCCGCTTACTCCAACATCTACTGGGGCTTATCAGTTGCGGCAATCGTGGCGATTGGCTCCGCCTTCATCTACCTGCGGGGCAGTCAGCGAAGCCCGCTGTCCGAGATCGCGAAAGCCGCAGACTGCTAGAGACATTTTAGGTAATGCTAAATCCGCAACTGTACCCTTCGCACATACGCCCGCACGCCAAAACACCCTGCAGCCTTCACGGCCACAGGGTGTTTCTTATTCCGGCCGCCCTCAGACGACCAGATATTCCGCATTTCGTTCACATTCCGCACATTTCGCCGGCGGGTCCCAGTCCGAGAACTCCGTCTCCTTCAGATCGACTACATCCGGTGCATCCTCGTACTCGTCCACAAATTTGTCGATGGCCAGCTCTACGTGTTCCTTACAGACTACATACATTCAATCAAGCATCCCTTTCTGTGCCGCTGCGGCGTAGACTTATACTACTGTTCTACCACACTTCCCTGCAAAAAGGAACCTCCCGCAGCGCAAAACGCGACTCTATTCCCGCCCCGTAAACTTCCGGACATCCCCGGCAATGAATCCGAGCGCCTCCTGCCAGAAATTCAGGGAATGCACATCAATATCCATCAGCTTCGCAGCGTCTGCGATGCTCCGGGTACTGGTCGCTGACAGGAACTGTTCATAGCGGCTCACGAACGCCTGCCCCTGCTTTTGGTACTGGGCATACAGCCCCTTGGAGAACAGCAGCCCGAAGGAATACGGGAAGTTCAGGAACTCATTGCCTGCCATATAATACCCCGCCTTGCTAATCCACTGGTAAGGATGAATGGACCCGGGCAGCACGCTGTCCCCGTAAGCCGCAGCCATTGATTCCAGCATCAGTGCGTTCAGCTCCTCTAATGGAAGGGGACCGGATAACCGGCGGGCATAGAGCGCGCTCTCGAAGCAGTACCTGGCATAGAAATCGACAATATAATACCCTGCATCCGAGAGACTCCGTTCCAGGATCGCATCCGCTTCCTCCGCAGCCAGCGAGTTCAAGAGTTCAACATGAATCAGACTCTCGTAAAAAATCGACGCCGTCTCCGCAATCGGCACCGGATAATCCATGTTGACCATCGTATGTCCTGCGAGGCGGCTGGTATGATACGCATGCCCAATCTCGTGGGCCAGCACACTCACATCTATATATTGGCCGTGGAAGCTTGTTATGATCCGGCTCTCTCCTATCGGGACGATATCAATACACATCCCGAAATTGCCCTTTCCGCTGCGCGGCTCGGCATCAATCCAGCGCTCCCCGAACACCTTGCGGGCGAACCCGCCCAACTCGGGGCTGAACCTGTTAAACCCCGCGATAATCATCGCCTGGGCCTCGGCATAGGTTACGCGGACTGAAGACTCCGTACCAACGGGCGCAAAAACATCCCAGAACGGCAGCTGTCCCTCCGCATGCCCCAGCCGCCCCGCCTTCCCGGCATAATATTGCCGGAAGACCGGCAGGCTCTCCCGGATGGCCTGAAGCATTACCTCCAGCGTCACCTGATCCATCCGTGCTGCTTCCAGCACCTTATGCAGCGGGGAGGCATAGCCTCTCAGCTCATAGACAGTCGCTGCCTCACCACTGACGGCATTAATACAGGCAGCACTCTGCTCCGCTACGCTGCGGCAAGCCTCATGCTCTGCTTCAGCCGCTGCCTGCCGTACCGCAGGATCGGGGTCGTAGACCAGATTCCGCAGCTCCGCCAGCGTCACACTGCGGGTCACCCCTGTCAGCTCCAGATCGGTCCGCAGTGTAGACAGCGTCTGCATGTACAGCCGCTCCCACGCTTTGGAGCCGGTGTTCTGCATCCGGGCAATCACCGCTTCGCCTTCTGCGCTGAGCATATGCTGCGATTTCCCCTGTAACCCGCGCAGATAGAAGCTATGCTGCTCCAGATAAGCGCTTGAACGGAGACTCCGCTCCAGTTCAACCGCACTTACCCCTGCCAGCCACTTGCTGAAGCGGACCAAGGCTTCCCCTGCCCCGCTAGTCACCTCTTCCAGCTCGTCCATCAGATTTACAGCTTCCTCACACTGGCTGTCCGCACTGAACCGCAGCTCCGCGTAGCTGAACAGACGCAAATATAGCTGTTGATACGCATTATATTGTTTAAGGAACTCTTCCATCAGGTCTGCAGCGTCCAGCCCGCTGATGGGCTGCGAGGCCGACCATGCATTCAGCTCCCCGGCAAGGCTCTCCACCTGCCTGCGGTCCTGCTGAAATCCCTCCGACTTGAACGAGGGATAGATCCGGTCCAGATTCCATGTTAATTCGCACGTTGTTGATTCCATTGATTAATCTCTCCTTATTTATAATCGCAGGAGCCCTCCGTTATCACATGCTTCCACCCCGTTCTAATTGATCCTGACAGGATCATCCGTTTCAGTATACCTTAGTTCATGAACTTGTCCCATCCACAGCCAGGCACCTTTTTCCGCATACACCCGGCCCCAACACCCAGCACTTTCGCCCAATGTGATCGGTTTTTCGATTACATCCGGCCCGCACACCCCAGCACTCGCCCAATGTGATCGGTTTTCCGATTACATCCCGCCCGCACACCCAGCACTCGCCCAATGTGATCGGTTTTCCGGTTACATTCCGCCCGCACACCCAGCACTCGCCCAATGTGATCGGTTTTCCGGTTACATCCCGCCCGCACACCCAGCACTCGCCCAATGTGATCGGTTTTCCGATTACATTGGGCCCACGTGCAAAAAAAGCTCTTCCTGCCCCCAGCGGGACAGGAAGAGCTTTTCCGTTGTACTCACACACTTACCTCGGCTCTAATCCTAGCCTCTACACACCATCTGCCCCATTCAGATATTGACCCGGCCGGTCCAGCTCATAGAGCTTGCGGTAACGCGGCTGCTGCTCCATCAGCTCGGCATGGGTGCCGCGCATCTCCACTTGGCCGTTCTCCATGAAGATGACCTCGTCCATCTGCTCGGCGCCCACCAGATGATGCGTGACCCAGATCAGCGTCTTGCCGGTCATTGCCTCGAACATCGTGGCCAGCAGCTCGCGCTCCGTGCGCGGGTCTAGTCCAACGGTTGGCTCGTCCAGCACAACCACCGGCGTATTCTGCAGCAGAATACGTGCCAGGGCCATCCGCTGGCGCTCTCCGCCGGAGAAGCGCTGCCCCGCCTCGCGTACCGGAGTATCATAGCCCTCCGGCAGCGAAGAGATCAGCGTATCCAGCTTCGCCAGGGCTGCCGCCTGCTGGACCGCTGCCTCCGAGGCCCCCGGGTCCCCGAGCCGGATATTGTTCGCCACCGTGGTGTCGAACAGATGCGGGCTCTGGTTCAGCACCGCGATGAGCTGCGGAATCCGCTCACCGTAAGCCGCAGCATCGATTCCGTTAATCGTCACGGAGCCGATGGTGGGCGCTATCACGCCCTGCACCAGCTTGAGCAGTGTCGATTTACCGGCTCCGCTGCGGCCGATCACGGCAACCTTCCGCCCCTGCGGCAGCGCAAGGTCCAGCCCCTGAACAGAGAAGTCGTCGCCCGCCGCATAGCGGTAGCCCGCCGACTTCAGTTCAATCTGAACCTGTCCGCTGGCCTTAGCCGCCTGCAGCACAGCGTCAGCCTCCGCTCCCGCACTCCCAGCAGCAGTTCCCGCGCTAAGCGGTGCATCTCCCGCTGCGGCTTCCACGCCCTCCAGCCGCACCAGTGAATTCCGGTATTGCGGAATTTTCTCCACGGCCTCGGATACGGGCAGAAAGGCATCCGCCACCGGGAAGACCACCAGCACGAACGCCGCAATCAGCGTTCCGGCAATCGCCCCTTCAGCATACTGTCCAGCTGCCCAGTATAACAAAGACAACACGGCCAGTCCGACAACCGCCTGACCGATGAACATACGCAGCCGCGCCCAGCGCCGCAGCGAACCGTCTATGCGGGCAACCGCCTGCTCGTCCGCTTCATACGTATCGACGAACTGGCTCTGCCGCCCGCTGATAACCCAGTCGCTTAAGCCGAGGACAGCATCTGTCAGCTTTTGATACAGCCGGTTGCGCTCCTGCTTCACCTGACGCTGACGCTTCTGGGTCAGTAAGAGGGAGATCAGCGGCAATACGACAACCAGCACCAGCATATAGAGTCCCATAAGCAGAGCAAAGGCCACATCGAACGTCCCAAGCGCAATCATCGCCGCTGCATAGATCAATAGCGCGATAATACCCGGAAAGACCGTACGCAGATACACATTCTGCAAATATTCGATATCATCGGCAAGCATACCGAGAATATCCCCGGTACGGAAGCGTGAGGACAAGAACAGCGCCTGCGGCTCCAGCATATGGTACAGCCGGACCCGCATCTTCGACAGAATGCGCAGTATCGTGTCATGTCCCACCAGCCGCTCCACATAGTGAATAACAGCCCGGCTGGTCCCGAAGGTGCGCACACCGACAATAGGGACATAGATCATCAGTATATTTTCCGGCGGAATCGAGGCCTTCGAGATCAGGAAGCCTGAGGTGTACATCAGCGAAGACGCCGAGAAGATGGTCAGTGCGCCCAGCAAGATGATTAACACGAACCGCCAGAAGTAGGCAGAGTAATAGGGAGCAAACCATCCTTCACGTTTCAATGGATTCCCTCCAATTGACTTTGAATAAGCTCATAATAAGCACCCCTCCGCGCAGTCAGCTCGTCGTGTGTGCCTATTTCAGCCACCCGTCCCTGCTGCATAACGACAATCAGATCCATGTCGGTCATCCAGTGCAGGCGGTGTGTAGCCAGGAATACCAGCTTGCCTTCGAACAGGGGCAGCATCGTCTCCTTCAGCTCATATTCCGTCTCAATGTCCAGATGGGCCGTCGGCTCATCCAGCAGCATGATCGGGCGGCTGCTCAGCAGAGCGCGGGCCAGAGCCACACGCTGCTCCTGTCCGCCGCTGAGCGAACGGCCGCCGCCGCCGATCATTTCGTTCAGACCTTCCGGCAGCGAGGACACCAGCTTCGATAAACCGGCTGACTCCAGCGCGGCAGCTACAGCCTCCTGCGAAGCCTCGGGATAATAGAACCGGACATTATCAGCCAGCGTGCCGCTGAAGATATACGGGCGCTGCGGAATATAAGCCGTCTGCTTCCGCCATCCCTCATCGGTCAGCGCACTGACCAGGCCTCCATTAATCGTAAGCGCTCCAGAGGTTGGATGCAGGAAGCCGCCCAGAATATCTATGAGTGTAGACTTGCCTGCGCCGCTCTCCCCGATAATGCCAATCTTGCGATAGCCGCTGAATTCAAGATGAACAGCTTCCAGTGACGTCACTCCGTCCGCTTCATAGGTCACGCCTACCCCGTCAAGCTTCAGGTGGCTCTTATTGTTCCACGTGAAAAAGTCGTCTGACCAAGCTCCGCCCAGGCCCGCCATCTCCTTCTGCCCACCCGGCTCCAGCAGCTTCGCCTGGACGGTCTCACGGTCAATGATGTCCTTCATTGCTTCGCCAGCTTCCTTGCCGTCCAATGTGGCATGGAAATCTGCACCCACCAGCCGCACCGGCAGGAAATATTCCGGCGCGAGAATCAGGATCGTCAGTCCGGTAACCAGCGTCATCTGTTCATTGACCAGACGCAGACCAAGGCTTACCGCTACCGAAGCGACAGACAGCATGGTGAAGAAATCCAGTGCGAACGAGGACAGGAAGGCCACTCGCAGCGTACGCATAGTTGCTGAACGGTAGCGGTCACTGACCTTGGCGATACTCTCACTGTGACTGCGGCTTCGTCCAAGGAATTTCAGCGTCTCCAGACCGCGCAGCGAATCCACAAAGTGATTCGATAAGGTACGGTAAGACTTCAGCTGACGGTCCATCTGCTTGCGGGCCGTCATCCCGATCAGGATCATGAATACAATAATGATCGGCATCGTTAAGGTAAGAATGACACCGCTGGACGTATCCAGGGTGAACACATAGACAAGCAGCAGAGCGGGTGTTACCGCCATACCGACCATCCGTGGAATAATCAGCTCCAGGTATGTGCGGAACTTCGTTACTCCTTCAAGGACTAATGTGACCATATTTCCGGTCCCCCGGTCGCCAGCCAGTCTTGGTCCTAACTGGAACAGCTTGTCCATCATCTGTCTCCGCATGCTGCTGCCGGTCGCTTCCGCGAAGCGGTACGCCGCCCGGCTCATCAGCATAGCACAGGCATGACGCACAAGAAACGCAAGAAGGAACAAGAGCGCTCTAGCCCCTTGTTCCTTCAGCGGTTCTCCCGCAAACAGCGCAGAGACAGCTTCTGCCAGCGACTTCGCCAGCAGAAGAATGGAGAAGCTTTGCACCAGGGTTAGGAAGCCAACCAGCAGAAAGACGGGCTTAACTCCTTTGTACCCAAGCAAATTTTTATCCATTAGTATTCAAGATGCTCCTTCTCATGAACCCGTTTGTGGAAGATGAAATAACTCCATATCTGATAGCCCAGCACGAACGGCAGCAGAGTCAGCGCTACAATCGTCATCACCTTCAGCGAATATTGGCCGGAGGCCGCATTCGTAATGGTCAGGTTGAATGCCTGATCCAGCGAACTGATCATCACCCGCGGGAACAGTCCGATGAAGATCGATGCAACAGACAGCGCCATCACTGCACCAGTCATTCCGAAGGCATAGCCGTCCTTCTTCCTCATCATGAAATATCCGGCCAGCAGATAAGCGGCTACAGCGAGAACGACTACAATCCACAGCAGCGTTCCGCGTTTATCGAAGATATCCGTCATAGTATACGTCATCACTACGAAGGCTACCAGCAGCGCCGCCAGTGGAATCAGCAGCTTCTGGGCCAGCTTACGTGCCCGTTCCTGCAGATCTCCAAGCGTGCGGAGCGTAGTGAACATCAGCCCGTGTACCAGACACAGCAGGACAACCGTAATCCCTGCAACCACCGTATATGCATTAACGATATCGAAGAATCCGGCATACATCTGCATATCCTTATCAATCGGCAAGCCCTTGATGAAGCTGGCGAATACCACGGCGAGCAGGAACGGCGGCAGGAAGCTGCCGAAGAAGATGCAGACATCCCATGTTTTCTGCCAAGCCTTGGAATCGCGTTTACCTCTGAACTCGAAGGCGACACCACGTGCGATCAACGCCAGCAGAGCAAATACAAACGGTATATAGAAACCGCTGAACAGCGTAGCATACCAATGCGGGAAGGCCGCGAACATTGCACCGGCACCCGTAATCAGCCATACCTCATTTGCATCCCAGAACGGCCCGATCGAATTGATCAGTATCCGGCGCTCCGTATCATTCTTGGCCAGAATCTGCGTCTCCATCCCTACACCGAAGTCGAAGCCCTCCAGGAAGAAGAATCCGACGAACAGCACCGCAATCAGCAGAAACCATAATTCATTAAGTGACATTGGTTAGCCCTCCTTGTTATACGGATCGTGGGATTCACCGTGTTCGTTATCCATAGCATAAGGACCTTTTTTGATCACTTTGACGAACAGGCCGACCAGCACTGCACCCAATATGGCATAGATCGCGGTAAAAGAAATCACCGAGAAAAGCACCTGTCCGCTTGTAATATTAGGCGACACACTGTCTTCTGTAGTCATAAGTCCGAATACCGTCCATGGCTGACGCCCGATCTCTGTCATAATCCAACCGGCCGTGTTGGCAATCGGCGGAAGCAACAGTCCCCAGAACATGAAGCGCATGAACCAGGTATTCGGTCTGTCCATCTTTTTGCGCCACATGAGGTAGATAGCATATACCCCAAACAGCATCATCAGCGTGCCTGCAGCAACCATGATCCGGAAGCTCCAGAAGGTTGTTTTGACGGGCGGAATATAATCTCCTGGTCCGTAGGCTACTTCATACTCCTTCTGCAGCTCCAGCATCCCCTTCACATCACCGGAGAATTTACTGTAGGACAGGAAGCTCAGCAGATACGGAACCTGAACTTCATTGCTGTTGGTCTGGTTCTTCACATCGATATTGGCAAATACGGTCCAAGGTGCCGGGTCGCCGCTCTCACCCCACAGCGCTTCGGATGCGGCCATCTTCATTGGCTGTGTCTCTACCAGATATTGAGCCTGTGCATGTCCTGCAACCGCAACGCCGAAGGAAGAGATAACCCCTACAATGGCTGCAATCTCGAATGATTTTCGGAAAAAGGCAACGTCCTGCTTCTTAAGCAATTTGTAAGCACTGATCCCTGTTACCAGGAAGGCGCCTGTAGCGTAAGCGGCAAGCACTGTATGCGGAAATTCCACCAGCAGCTGGCCGTTCGTAATCAGTGCGAAGATGTCATTCATCTCAGCCCGGCCATTGTTAATCTGGAAGCCGACCGGATGCTGCATGAACGAGTTAGCCAGCAGAATCCAGAATGCCGACAGCATCGTCCCGAAGGCGACCAGCCAGATGGATAATAGATGAATCCGCTTGGACACCTTATCCCAGCCGAAGATCCAGATTCCGATGAACGTGGACTCCAGGAAGAAGGCCAACAAGGCTTCAATCGCAAGCGGAGCCCCGAACACATCACCGACGAAGCGCGAATAATCTGACCAGTTCATTCCGAACTGGAATTCCTGCAAGATCCCTGTTACTACACCTACTGCGAAGTTAATCAGGAATAGCTTCCCCCAGAATTGCGCCATTCTTTTGTACTCTTCATTGCCCTTTCTTACGTACATGGTCTCCATAATGGCAATTATGAGCGCAAGTCCGATCGATACTGGCACAAAGAAATAATGAAAAATCGTCGTCGACGCAAATTGTATACGCGACAGCAGTACTGTATCCATATTTCTCCCCTTCCTTCTCCCCATTTCGTATGTCTATTTTGTCAAATTTCTATCACTCGAAGTGTGATAATTATCACATTATACGCCCCATTTAGGCATAAAAAACAATAAATTTGTGACAAATATCACAATATTGCGTTTAAAAGCAAAAAAAATAAGACGGATTCACCGTCTTGAATGTGTCTATCATATATAAGTTGTCTTGACTCATAAAGGTATTGGTCTAGGTAATGGAAATACCTTTCTTAAGCGATTTGAGATCGCCATTTGAATTAAGCAATTGCGGCAGCATCTTCATGCTACGAACCATTGGGGAATGACAGAGACGGCAGGAAGGTGCATGTTCAAATGCGAAATTATCCCTCATCCATCCATTACAATCCTCATTGGTACAGGCCCAAATTGCGGTATTTTCTTCCGGTACTTCCTCCAAAGGCTTTTTCCGGTAGTTCATTGCCGTTCCTCCTTCCTTTATGTTGCAAGCAAGTAACGATAAAAAAAGACCGTCCCAACTTTCACAAGCGGGGACGGTATCTTCTATTAATTACAGTTTTACAACGTTTTCGGCTTGTGGTCCACGGTTGCCTTGAACAACGTTGAATTCAACGCGTTGGCCTTCGTCCAAAGTTTTGAAGCCGTCGCCAGTGATTGCGCTGAAGTGAACGAATACGTCGCTTCCGCCTTCAACTTCGATGAAACCGAATCCTTTTTCTGCGTTGAACCATTTAACTGTACCTGTTTGCATGTGTGTTACCTCCACAAATTTAAATTAATATGTTCTTTTTATCTTCAGACAAAGAAAAAATTCACACATTGAGAAAGGTTGTAGCTTTGGTTGACAGCCCTTTTCAATGCGAGAATAAGGTATCAATGTATGAATGATTTCATGTTACCACACCTTAATAACAAAGGCAAGCTGTTCCATCCTAATTTCTCCGTTTTTCCCCTTATAAGGACTACTTCCCAATGTAAGGGCTACCAGTCATAATGATTTGTAATATTTATACCCAATACTACCAATTACCCCATTTATTTATTCTTGAAACAGCCCCGCCCTCTTCTTTTTTCCTGAAAAGGACGGCTTAAACTGTTTCCGTAATCGTGACTGCCTCATTATTATATACGGCCATTTCCAATTTTATTCCTCTGGCTTCTCAAGAAGCTGGACTGTTGTCTGCTTCACTTCACCATTACGGTAGAAGGTAATCTTCAGCTTATCTCCGATCTTGGTATGATCGTACAGATATTTGCGCAGCGACAGCGTGGAGGTAATCGGCTTATCGTTGAACTTCGTAATCACATCGTTAAGCTGCAGGCCTGCATCCTTCGCCGGTCCCACAGCATCCAGGACCACAACCCCATCCGTTACTGTAGACGGAAGATTAAGCTCCTTGCGCTGGTCATCGGCCAGCGGCACATACGGATTATTCAGATCCACTGAATAGACGCCCAGGTATGACCGGGCTATACGGCCTTTGGAGGTAAGCTCATTGGCTGTGTCCACTACACGATTGGCGGGAATCGCAAAGCCCAATCCCTCTACCCCCGTATCGGAGATCTTCATCGTATTGATACCAATCACCTTGCCGTCCAGATCGACCAGAGCGCCCCCGCTGTTGCCCTCGTTAATGGCTGCATCCGTCTGGATCACTTCCTGCTCCCAATCGTACACGCCGTCCTGGTTCAGTGACACCGGTATCGTCCGCTCTGTGTAGCTGACAATGCCGGAAGTTAGTGTATCCCCAAGTCCTAGCGGGTTACCGATGGCAATGACAGTCTCACCCAGACGCAGCTTGGAGGAATCCCCGATCTCAGCAATCCGGTCGATTCCCTTGCCGTCAATGGAGAGTACAGCAATATCACTCACCTTGTCGGCGCCCACCAGCTCAGCCTTGTGTGTCACGCCGTCTACTGTAACCACTTCCAGCTTGCCGGTACCCTCAATGACATGGTTATTCGTGATGATAAATGCCTTATTGTCGTCCTTCTTATAGATAACTCCCGAGCCTAGAGCGGATTCATCGAGAATATTAAGTTCCTTATTATCTTTTTTATGATTAATGATGCTCACTACCGCAGGTCGGATATGTGCAGCAGCCTGAATAATCCGGTCATACGGATCTGCGCTGCTCGCAGCCACCTTATCAATAACCACCGGGGCCTGAGCTCTCTCAGTGGTGAACTGTCCCGTTACCAGACTGAACAGCAGCACAGCCGCTACAGCACTGCAGACAGAGCTGATCAGCGAGATCTGCCAGGTTGCCAGCGACCGCTTCGATTTGCGGACAGCCCACTTGCCGTCAGCATATCCGCTGGTTGAGTTAGATTTGCCGCTTTTGCGCCGTGACACCTTGGTTGAATAGAAATCATCATCAAATAATCCCATGTTACACTCTCTCCCCTCTATTGCCACCGCATTCACGACTGAACGCCAAGCAACCACGCCCGAGCTTAACCGCTATATCTCTTAGACTTCACGAAGTACTAAAAGGTTTCACTTGATTTATTCACCACATTCCAGTGGGTTCTAAGCGCAAGGGATGTCTATTATTCTAATAAGCTACTAAAAAGTTTAACAGCTTGTATCCGGAATATTTTGCAACTTAAAAGACTACAATAGGATTAGAACGCTCTATATGATTGTATCACAGGCAGCCGCGCTGCCCACATGTTTTCTCTGTTAAATAAATGTAAATTATTCACAGCTTCATTACTATCCATTTCACAAGGAGGGCCGGACTATGGAATCTTTTTCAACAAGTAAAGATCTGGTGCAATTCATTGGCAAGCTAGGGGACCTTAAGGATGAACATTATCAGCTGATTCTTGTCCAGCATGCAATGATTGAGCTGTTAATTGATAAAGGGCTATTCTCCCGCCAGGAGCTGGAGCACAAGATTACCGAGGTTGACCGCCTTATGACTGGCTCACCTTATCCCATGGCGTAGGCCGGTCATAGTAGGTGTCGCAGAGCCTGAACTCACTGTCTTTGTAAAAGCAGCCCCGGTCCTCCATAGCCCCGCGCACGGACATCTTCGCCAGATCCATCATATTATGGTCTCTGCTCAGATGGGCCAGATAGGCGCGCTTGGTCCGCCCGCTCAGAATCTCGCTGAGCGCTGCGCCTGCCGCCTCATTGGACAGATGCCCCAGATCGCCGAGAATCCGCCGCTTCGTATTCCAGGGATAACGCCCCATCCGCAGCATTTCGATATCATGATTCGACTCCAGCACCAGTACATCGGCATCCGATATGGCCGTTCTCACCTTGTCGCTGACATACCCGAGGTCTGTCGCAACACATAGCTTCTCCTTGCCGTCATAGAAATTGTAAGCTACCGGCTCCGCAGCATCGTGGGAGATGGCGAAGGATTCCACCCGCATACTGCCGAAATCCCGGTGCTGCCCGGTCTCCATAATGACCCGGTTATGCTCCTCAATCTTGCCAATCCCCTTCTCAATGGCTCCCCAGGTGTTCGAATTCGCATAGATCGGAAGATTATACTTGCGGGCCATCGCGCCCAGCCCCTTAATATGATCCGAATGCTCGTGGGTCACAAGAATTCCGTCCAGCTCCGCTCCCGTCAGTTCGCGCATGGCCAGCAGCTCGTCAATCCGCTTCGCGCTCAGACCCGCGTCGATCATAAGTGTGGTCTCGCCGTTGCGCACCACTGTCACATTCCCGGTAGAACCGCTGGACAGTACTGTAAATGAAATCCCCATATCTCTCCTGCTCCTTCTACTCTGTTGTCTTCGGACTGATAATGTCCGCACTGATCGCATCCATATAGTAGGCGCTGCCGTCCTCCAAGATGAACCGCCACATCGGCGAAGCCACCTGGCTCTCGGAGTTGAACAGCTCACCGTAATAGCCCAGCTCAATCTCCTTCACTGCGGCATCCGCAGGAAAATACTTCTCGATCAGACTGCTAAGCGCCTGTGACGCCGGGAGCACCTTCTGCAGATCCTCGCTCCGGCTTGCTGCGATCTCAATCTTCGGCCAGCGGTAGGCCACAATCTTCTGGTCACTGTTAATCAGCTCCAGCCGCACTCTGAACAGGGACCACTTGTTATCCACCAGCGGATGCAGGACGAACTTGCCGACTTCACTCTCCTGTGAATCGAACCGGTAATTGGCAATGTCGGGAATCTGGCTCTTCAGCAGGTTGCTCAGCTCCGAGAATGAGGAGTACATCAGCTTGCTGTCGATCGGCTCCTTAAGCTTCACAGGCAGTTCATTCTGCTCTTCGGCCGAATACCGGTACGTGATATCAGGCAGCTGTGGAGTGCCAGCCGGAATCGGACACAGCAGCCGGATGTTTTTCTCTTCCATTACCGCCTGAGTCTCAGCAGACAGGGAAGTGAAGTCAAGTCCAGCGCTGACCTGATCACGCACATCAATCCATAGCTGATAGCACAGCAGCAGATTCAGCACCAGAAAGGCATATATCAATACACTCTTGGCCCTTCCCCAGTCCATAACGTCCCTCCTCGAATCGGTATTCTGTCCGCCTGGTTTAACTCCGCCCTAATTCAGTGTAAGCTCACTGCCATCGCTGAGCGTAACCCGCCAGACCGGATAAAGCTGCAGCCTCTCCCCGGCCAGCGCAGGCATATAGGCAGGTGTAAGCTCAATAATCCGCAAGGAGCTGCCGATCTGCGCCAGCCGCTGCTTCAGCAGTTCGCCGCCGGGCAGCTCGACAATGGTCTTCTCAGACTTCTCCTCATTCGTATACATCAGGGAGCGCTCATAGGAAGAGACCGTTCCCTGTTGGAGCTCCAGATGGATTACGCCGTACTGAAGCTGCGGATTACTCATGATCGGATAGGAGCCGGACGGATAAGCGCCATAATATTGCTGAAAAGAAACCTTGCGGTCCTGCCGGCCCTCCTCCGTAGCAGCCAGCCTGTAGGTTCCGTTCCAGCCGCCATGCCGGTTCACGAAATCCACCGCCTCCAGCGCATCCTTTGCCGGCGTACTGTCGCCATCCGGCAGTGCAGCCGGGTCGCTATAGCTCATCCAGTTCTGTTCTTGGTCTACCTGCAGGCTGCGCTTGCTATCCGTATAAATCTTGGAGCCATCCTTCTCCGGAATGTATCTGGTGCTGCCTGCATCGAAGAACAGATTGCTCTGCATTTGCTCAATGGTATACATACCCGCAGGCATCACGACCTTAACCAGCGGAACATCCGCCTCAGGGATATAATACTCACCGTTCACGGCTGTATACAGAGTCAGATTCTTGCCGAAGTCCACATGCTGCTGCACATCCTGAACCGTAAGATCGGCCTTAGCCGCCTCGTACACAATATCCCCGCGTGTGCTGAAGAAGATGGCATGGGCTTTGGAGTCGTTTTTGATATTATAGATCCAGATCCGGTCAATACTCTCCCCCTCGAACAGCGAATCCGGCGAGATCTGCATAACCCGCTGCAGCAGCGTTACCGGAATGCCTGCCCCGAACGACAGCTCAATGCCGGGATTCTCGCTGCGGATCTTGTCCCAGTCGAAGTCCTGTACGGACCGCCGCTGGAAGCTCTCGAAGCTGCGGCCCTTCAGGCGGTTCATAATGAGATTATAGAAGGTGGAGCTGGGGTAGAACAGCGTATGCTTGTCCCCGCCCATATGAATAATCATCTTATCGGGGTAGAGCAGGTTCTCCACCTTCTCCTCCGGCCCCATATTATCCGTCTTCACATATAAGGTCTTCGACAACACCGCCGAGTCGCTGCCGGGCAGCCTGTAGATCAGGTAATAGCTCTCCACGAGGCTTCCGAGTATAAGCAGAACCAGCATCCATGATTTGATTCTCTCCTTCACGCCTCACTCCCCCTTTGCTTCATCAAAGGCAGTGTGAACGTGACCACCGAGCCCTCATTCAGCTCCGATTGCAAGGAAATGGAGCCGCCGTGGGCTTTGACAATTTCCCGGGCAATGGACAGCCCCAGACCTGTACCGCCCATGTTCCGCGAGCGCGCCTTATCGACCCGGTAGAAGCGTTCAAAGATGCGCTCAATATCCTTCTTCGGAATCCCTATACCGGAGTCGCGGACAGACACGGCCAGCATTCCGTCCTCGTTCTTATGCGCCTCCAGCTGGATCGTCCCGCCCTCTGGCGTATACTTGAGGGCATTGGAAACCAGATTGCCCAGCACCTGATCAATCTGGTCGCGGTCCAGCCAGGCTGTAGCGACATCCTTACGCACCCTGGTGCTGATGTGAATCCGCTTCTGGCGGATCTGGAAGGAGAAGCGGTCCGCCACATCCTCCAGCATCTCGGTGATATCCGTCTGCTGAATGCGCAGGCTGGATTCCTTGGAATCCAGCCGCGACAGATGCAGCAGATCCGTAACCAGCCGGATCATGCGCTCCGTCTCATTGCGGATAACGCCGACGAACCGCACGGCGAGCTGCGGATCTTCAAGTGCTCCGTCATCCAGCGCCTCCGCATAGCTCTTGATCGTCGTAAGCGGCGTCCGCAGCTCATGCGACACATTCGCCACGAACTCCCGGCGGGACTCCTCCAGATTCTCCTGCTCCGTAACATCCTGCAGCACCGCAATCGTCCCGGCGATCCGTCCGCCTTCGCGGCGGTGAATCGGGGTGAAGGTCACCCGCACAATATTGGGGTCCTCGCCGACCATGGGGGACAGATGGAGCATAGCCGACTGTGGAACGCCCTGAGTTACCGAGACAGACTGCTCAGGCTCCAGCCCCAGCAGCCCGCCAAGCGAGGCTCCTGCCGGAAGCGGTCCTTCCGCGCCCAGCATCAGGGCAGCGCGTGTATTCATCAGAATGACCGCGCCGCTCTCGTCTGTGGCTACGACACCATCACTCATATTGGCGAGAATGGACGACAGCTTCTCCTTCTCCTCTTCGTTCTGCAGCAGCGCCTCGCGCAGCCGGTCCGTCATATAGTTGAAGGCCTGGCTCAGCTGGCCAATCTCATCATTGCCGAACACAGGAACCTTCCGGTTGAAGCGCCCTTCGGCCACAGCCGTGGCATGCTTGGTCATCTCCTTAATCGGATGTGTGATCGTATGGGCCAGAATGACCCCCAGTACGGCCGTCAACGCCAGCGCCAGCAGCAGCCCCGAGAGGAACACACTGTTAATCCGGCTCATGGTGGCATATAAGTCTTTCATATCGGCAGCTATATAGATGGCGCCTACCACCTTATCACCGGAAATTACCGGCTTCGCCACTACCTTCTTGCGCACATTATCATCAGCGATGATATATTCCTCATTATCGCTGATGCCCTGCAAGGCGCGGCTGACCACGGTCTGCGTGTTCCGCTGGCCGACATAGTCATTCTGTGAAGGGATCGAGGTGGTAATAATCTTGCCGCTCGCATCCAGCACCTGAATTTCTGCACCATTGATATACAGATTATTCACCATGCCGCGCAGGCTCTCCACCGCCGACTCCTCATCGGCTGTTCCTGTCTCACTGCCGAATTTGTCAGCGGTGAGGATCGAGAGCATCTCGGCCCGGGCCTTCAGATCCTTGGTGAAGTTATCCGTCAGCGAGTTCTTCATCGAGCTGACAAAGTATACGCCGATCAGCTGCATCGCAATCAGAATCAGCAGCACGTAGATTACGATAAGCCTGGCCTGAATCGTCCGGAAAAAGGACAGTGCCTTCATTACAACCCTCCGTTTTTGGGGCTATGCATCAAATAACCGAGTCCGCGCCGGGTATGAATATACTCCGGCTTGCTGGGATTCTCCTCAATTTTTTCTCTGAGCCGGCGGATGGTCACATCCACCGTCCGCACATCGCCGAAATATTCGAAGCCCCACACAGCCTGCAGCAGATGCTCCCGGGTCATTACCTTGCCCGCATGGCGGATCATATAATAGAGCAGCTCATATTCACGATGTGTCAGATCCAGCGGCTCACTATCCTTGTAGACCATGTACATATCCGTATCAATGAATAATCCGAAATGATAGACACCCTGCTTGCTCTCCACCGCTTCACTCGGCGCTTCCGACGGGGACGGCTTATGCTGGCGTCGCATTTGGGCCTTAACCCTGGCCAGCAGCTCACGGGTACTGAACGGCTTGGTCACATAATCATCCGCACCAAGCTCCAGACCCAGCACTTTATCAATCTCCCCATCCTTGGCGGTAAGCATAATGATAGGAATATCCAGATGGGCAGAGCGCACCTCACGGCAGACATCCATTCCGTCCTTGCCGGGCAGCATGAGATCCAGCAGCATCAGATCGGGGCGTTTGGACAGAGCCAGCTCCACCGCACTGTTGCCGTCGAAGGCGCAGATGACCTCGTAGCCCTCTTTTTCCAGATTGAATTTCAATATATCAGCAATAGGTTGTTCATCATCCACTACCAGAATCGTTCCCATTTGCATATGCTCAGCTTCACCTTTCTAACGATACTCGAAACCCTGATTCTTTTATTTTAACATACCTGGCTTAGTGTCACATCAAATTAACCCCACAAAGTGAGGCTTTAGCTTCGAGGATAACTCAGGTACTTTCCGGGGGCCCCAAAAACCTATAATTCAAGTAGAAATGCGTTACAACGGAAAATAAAAACCGCCCGAATTCATCCGGACGGCAGAAAAGAATTATAGAATGGTAGTCTAGCTTTTATCCATTATTTCAGGAACTTCATCGGATTGATGGCCGTCCCGTTTTTGCGGATCTCGAAATGCAGGTGCGTCCCCGTCGAGCGCCCGGTGCTGCCCATAATACCGATGGAACTGCCCTGTCCCAGCTTCTGTCCGGTTGAGACCGAGATACTGCTTAAATGCCCATAGTACGTAACGTATCCGTTGTTATGGTTAACGATCACCACATTGCCGTAACCGTTCTGCACACCGGCGAAGCTTACCGTCCCTGCATCCGCAGCCTTGATCGTGCGGTTGCCAGATACCAGATCGACTCCCTTGTGTGTGCGTCCCCAACGCTCGCCGTAGCTGCTGGAGATCATCGCTCCGCTAACCGGCCAGGCAAACATTCCTGTTCCTTCACCTACAACCTTGGTGCCGGAATAGACCACTTCGGGCAGAGAAGCCTTCACTACGCTCTGACCTAGCCACTCCTCCTGAACCACCTGTCCGTTCTCTTTGGTCAGCCTGTAATTCATCGTTTTAAGCCCGGTTTGTCCCGGACGGACTACCTTCCGCTTGCCTGCCGGCAGCTGGTCGCTCTTGCGGATAATAACCTCAGGCTCCGTGACCACCTCTTCGGTTACCTGTTCTACGGTCACTACCGTAAGATCAGGCTGCGGCACCGTTAGCTGCAATTCATCCCCAATCTGCAGACTAAGCTCCTTCACCCCAGGATTATTGCGGAAAATTTCCGCCTGGGTAATGTTAAACCGGGAAGCAATAGCAGAGACTGTGTCGCCTTCCTGAACCGCATAGCGCAGCGGCGCCTCTCTGCCTTCGGTGAGTACCTTGACTGCTTCTTCTACGCTAAGCACCTTATTGGGATCTGCCTTCACCGGAACGATGTTGACTTCCTCCCGAATCTTGACTGACTCCACCTGATCATTGGCGGCTGAACCAGCCGCTCCCGCCTTGGCCGCCGTCTTCTTCAGCTTCGCACCCGGAGCTGCCGCATTCTGCGGAGCGTAATGCGCCTTAACGGCCTGAAGCACTGCCGCCGCCGTCTCCTGATCCTTCACAATTCCCAGCGGTTCCCCGTCCACAGCCAGTTGTACGCCTACAGCATAAGCCTTGAGCATACCATCCAGCTTGTCCAGTGTAGCCTCGCTGTTAACCTCCGGCTTGTAAGCCCGCTGGGCCTCGGTAGTAATACCGCCGGTCTGCAGGACCATCACAGAGTCAGGATACTTGAGCTGATATTCCCGTCTCTTCTCCTCGAACAGCTTGTTCAACTCCGCCTGCTGGTTCAGCGCACCAATCTCCTCGCCGTTCACCAGCACCTTGTAGTAGGTTACTGTATTCGCTGTTACCTGCTTCTTCTGTGCCCCCACCAGGAAGGTGGCCAGCAGAACCAGACCGGCAGAAGCCATTATCCATGAACGCCGGCGGCGGCGGGATTTCATCTCCGGCTGAAAGACACGGGATTCACCCGAAGTCATTGCATCTGTACCTTGTTCACCTGCTGCACCAGATCCTGCGGATGCTTCTGCACGGTTCCGCAGGTTCCCCATCCGGCGTATAAACTTAAATCCTTTCATGAAACTCTCCCTTTCGGCTGTAAAAACAAGAATGTATATGCTTCGCGCATCCGATTTGCATGAGTACGAATATGACTGTATGACGCATACAAGTGGAAACGGCTTTGCTGTCCTTTTGAAGGACGGCACCGTTCCAGCGAGAAATATAAGGATAATGTATAGCGTGAAAGATATACATTCTTATATTTCGAAAAAGGTTACAAAATATTAACCCTTATTAGTCCTTTTTTACTGTACCACAGCCTGAAGAAATATTTCAACTTTGCTCCCATGGCGAAACCCGCGAAATTCGCGGGTTTATTCCCAAAATATGCGTTTTAAACGGCGAAATCGTGTCCAAAAAATGACAATTTTTAATTCTGGTTCATCCCACTACTATCCGGTGTAAGCATTTTCATCAGCGCCTTATATTCATCCTCATTGACGTACTTCGCAATGATACCCTGCAGTTCTGTAACTTCGCTCTCTGTCAAGCCGCCCTCCAGGGCAGCGGAGATCTTAATCATCTCCTCCTGGGGAAGCTTGTTCATCAGAATATTGAAGATATTGGATTTCGCATTAGCGGGCAGATTCTGCTTCAGATCGTTCATAGCCTCCGGCGTCATTACCAGATTCTGGTCCAGCCCCTGCTCACTTTGTTCTTCTCCCGCCGCGGCTTGTCCCATCACAGGCAGTGCATTATCCGGAACCGTCTCGTCCACCGCTTTCTCTTGAAGATTCCCGGCTTTTCCGCCACTGCTATCCTTCTTCTCCCCGTCCGTCTTGCCAGAATCAGCCTCCTTGGTAGAGTTCTTAGTCTCGCTTGAGGCCGCTTTGGAATTCTCCTTGGAGGCAGCCCCGCTGCCGCCCATACCAGTCAGACTCTTCACGAAGCCACCGATTCCCGGCCCTGGCCCGTCCAGCTTGATATCGAAGCTGGCCAGCACCGACTGGATATACGTATTCACCACATAGGCCGTTGTCAGCATGGACAGGCTGCTCGCCAGCACCACAATCAGGCAGACGCTCAGCGCACGCTTCACTATTTTCACCAATCTCACTCCCTTACACCCTGCTCTATTCAACCTCTGAAGAATCAGTTCGCTATGATCCCATTCTCACAGTATTGACTAGAACAACGTCCGGGAAACGTCCCCGAAGCACAGAATGGCTGATTAACCTGCTGAAAAAACATCTGGACATACAGAAACAGGAGCCCTACTAAGGCCCCTGCTCCTATACGTATCTATTTAGTTCTGCTTCAGTCTAGATATAGATTGGCAGTACTTGATTAGTCTGTTCACGGTTGCGGCCTACAGAGAAGATCGAGATTGGAATCCCCGTCAGCTCCGATACACGTTCCACGTATTTGCGTGTGTTGGCCGGCAAATCCTCCAGCGTCTTCGCCCCAGTGATGTCCTCACTCCAGCCTGGAAGCTCCTCGTAGACCGCTTCACATTCTGCCAGCATTTTCAGGCTTGCCGGGTAATGTGTGATAATATCTCCACGGTACTTGTAGCCGGTGCAGATCTTCACAGTCTCAAGACCGCTCAGAACGTCCAGCGAGTTCAGCGACAGGCCGGTGATTCCGCTGACGCGGCGGGCGTGACGCACCACTACACTGTCGAACCAGCCTACGCGGCGGGCGCGTCCGGTTACTGTTCCGTACTCATGCCCGGTCTCGCGGATATAATCACCGGTCGCATCGTTCAGCTCTGTAGGGAACGGGCCGTCGCCGACGCGGGTAGTATAAGACTTCGCCACACCGATAACCTGTTTAATCTTGGACGGGCCCACGCCCGAGCCGATGCAGACGCCGCCAGCTGATGGATTCGATGAAGTAACGAACGGATAAGTTCCCTGGTCGATATCGAGCATCACGCCCTGCGCACCTTCGAACAGCACCCGGGAATCCGCATCAATCGCATCATTCAGCACCACCGAAGTGTCAGTTACATAGCCGCGCAGCACTTCTGCATACTCCAGATATTTGGTCAGAATCTCTTCCACATTCAGCGGCTCAGCGCCATATACCTGAGTGATCACCTGATTCTTCTCTTCCATCAGTGGACGAAGTCTCAGCTCGAACTCCTCAGCGTCCATCAGATCGGCAATCCGGATGCCGTTACGGGCAGCCTTATCCATGTAGCACGGGCCAATCCCCTTGCGTGTTGTACCGATTTTGTTCGGTCCTTTGCGGTCTTCCTCAAGTGCATCCAGCACCATATGATAAGGCATAATGACATGGGCACGATCGCTGATTACCAGGTTCTTCGTATCGAAGCCATTGTCATGAATATAATTAATTTCTTGGATCAGCGCTTCCGGGTTGATAACCATTCCGTTGCCGATAACACAAGTCTTCTCTTTATAAAATACACCAGATGGAATCAAGCTCAGCTTGAACTTCTTTCCGTCAATCAGAATCGTGTGACCGGCATTGTTCCCCCCTTGATACCGGGCGACCACATCTGCACTTTCCGCCAGAAAATCCGTGATCTTGCCTTTGCCTTCGTCTCCCCATTGTGTTCCCACGACGACTACCGTTGACATGTACATTCCTCCGTAGGTGCTAGCAAGCACCATTATTTTTCCGCTTATCATAGGGGCTCTGTACGCGCTTCATCTTGTACGCAGCCCTCCGGACACCAGGCGGGCAGGCCGCCAAAGCACAATAATCAGTGTAACAGCGGCACTTTTTAAAGTCAAATAAAAACGAACGATCACAGACTGGAATGTGCGATCGTTCGTGTATTGTACCAAATTTGCCTAACCTGCAAATGGTTCTGCATGGGCCCGCTCGTAGTTGACGAACTTGTTGAAGTTCTTAAGGAACACAAGCTCCACCGTCCCTACCGGACCGTTACGCTGCTTGGCGATAATAATTTCGATAATATTCTTCTTCTCGGTATCCTGATTATAATAATCATCACGGTACAGGAACGCTACGATATCGGCATCCTGCTCGATAGAGCCTGATTCACGAAGGTCACTCATCATCGGCCGTTTGTCCTGGCGCTGCTCCACACCGCGGCTTAGCTGGGACAGGGCAATGACGGGAACGTCAAGCTCACGGGCAATCTGCTTCAGGGTACGGGAGATTTCCGATACCTCCTGCTGGCGGTTCTCGCCGGCCTTGCCCCGGCCCTGGATCAGCTGCAGGTAGTCGATGACAATCATTCCGAGTCCCTTTTCCTTCTTGAGCCGGCGGCATTTCGCCCGGATATCGGTAACCGTGATGCCCGGGGTGTCGTCGATGTAGATTTCGGACTCGGACAGCGACTGGATGCCCATCGTGAGCTTGGACCAGTCATCATCGCTCTTGAAATCACCGGTACGCATAATATTGGCGTCCAGATTGGCCTCTGCGCAGATCATACGCTGAACCAGCTGGGGCGCCGACATTTCCAGACTGAAGATGGCTACCGTCTCCTTCGCCCGTACCGCCACGTTTTGCGCGATATTCAGGGCAAAGGCCGTCTTCCCGACGGAAGGACGGGCCGCCACAATAATTAAGTCATTACGCTGGAAGCCGTTCGTCATATGGTCAAGGTCAACGAACCCGGTCGGAATCCCCGAGGTTCCGCCTTTATTCTGATGGAGCAGCTCTACCCGGTCGAATACCTGCATGAGCACATCGCGAATGGCAATGAACCCGCTGCCGCTGCGGCGGTTCGAGATCTCCAGGATTCGCCGCTCGGCGTCACTCAGCATAATGCCCACATCTTCGCCGCCGGTATAGCCTTCGCTGACAATCTGCGTGGCTGTGCGGATTAGCCGCCGCAGCATCGCCTTTTCTTCAATGATCTGGGCGTAATAATCGACGTTGGCCGCAGTCGGCACCGCATGTGCCAGCTTCGCCAGATAGCTGACCCCGCCGATATCCTCAAGCTCCCCCTTATCCTGGAGCCGGGATGTCAATGTAATCAGGTCAATCGGCTGGCTCTCTTCTCCGAGCTGCACCATCGCCTCAAATATCATCTGATGCGGTTTGTCGTAGAAGTCTTCGGTATTCACCCGCTCCATCGCGGTAATTAGCGCTTCATCCGATAGTAGAACGGCACCCAGTACGGCCTGTTCTGCCTCCAGATTCTGCGGGGGAACCCGATCGAAAAAGAGATCTCCACCCATCCTACTCCTCCGTTACCTGAACCGTGAGGTTAGCCTTTACTTCAGTATGCAGCTTTACCGTTACCTGGAACGTGCCTACATGGCGGATCGAATCGCTCAGCTCAATTTTGCGCTTGTCGATTACGATCCCCTGGGTAGCTGCCAGTGCCTCGCCGATCTGCTTGCTGGTGATAGCGCCGAAGAGACGGCCGCCTTCACCTGCTTTGGCCTTCAAGGTCAGGGTCAGCTCATCCAGCTTCTTGCCCAGCCGTACCGCTTCCTCCTTCTCCTGGTCCTTGCGGCGCTGTTCGGCTGCTGCCTGGTTCTCCAGTGTCTTCACATTGCCGTCTGTAGCCGGACGAACCAGCCCGCGCGGCAGCAGGAAATTGGCTGCATAGCCCTCCGACACCTCTTTAACCTGTCCCTTCTTGCCTTGACCCTTAACATCCTTCAAGAATATGACCTTCATTCAAATAACCCCTCTTTCGCTTCAATTTCGGCCAGCACTGCGAGCAGTCTGGCTTCCGCTTCTTTTGTTGTTCCTTCAAGCTGTACAGCCGCGTTGGACAGATGTCCGCCGCCGCCCAGCTTCTCCATGACTACCTGCACATTCATCCGTCCCAGAGAACGGGCGCTGATGCCGATCAGGCCGTCAGGACGCTCGCTGATGACGAAGGAGGCAACCACATTCGTCATTCCCAGCAGCGTATCCGCTGTCTGGGCGATCAGCAGCTGCGGGATCTTCATCCCGGGCTGTGTGACCACCAGCGCGATCTGGTCATACACCATGCGCGCATGCTTGATGATCTCCGCCTTCGAGATGTACTCCTGCAGATCCTCCTTAAGCATACGCTGAATGAGAATCGTATCCGCCCCGACCCGGCGCAGGAAGCCGGCAGCCTCGAAGGTCCGCGACCCTGTATGCAGTGCGAAATGCTTCGTGTCGACCGTAATCCCGGCCAGCAGCATCGTGGCCTCCAGCGGGCTGAGCTTAATCTTGTCATGAATGTACTGCAGCAGCTCCGTCACCAGCTCACAAGTCGATGACGCATACGGCTCCAGATACACGAGCACAGCGTCATTGATGAACTCCTCACCCCGGCGGTGATGGTCCACTACCACAATCCGGCTGGCGTATTGCACCAGCCTCGGCTCCATAGTCATGGAAGCCTTGTGTGTATCCACAACAATGAGCAGCGTATGCTCCGTCATCATCTGGAGGGCCTGTTCTGGCGTGATGAAGGTCTTGTAGAGCGCCTCATCCTTGCGGATCTCCTCCATCATCCGGGTAATCGAAGGGTTCGGCGTCTCCATCACAATGCTGGCTTCCACATTGTACATCTGTGCCGCCTTAAGCAGGCCAATCGCCGCTCCCACAGCATCAATATCCGGTATCCGGTGCCCCATAATCAGCACCCGGTCGCTCTCCTGCATAAGATCCCGCAGGGCGTGGGCGATCACCCGCGCCCGGACGCGGGTGCGTTTCTCGGCGGCATTGGTCTTGCCGCCGTAGAAAGAGAGCCGCTGGCCCGCCTTCACAGCGGCCTGGTCCCCGCCCCTGCCAAGCGCCATGTCCAGACTGGACTGGGCAAGCGCTCCCAGCTCACTGGCCGATTCCGAGCCGTAGGCAAGGCCTATGCTCAGCGTCATCGGCACCTTGAGGTCTGCCGTCATCTCGCGGACCTCATCCAACACCACGAACCTGCTCTCCTCCAGGGCCTGAAGGCTGCGGTGATTCAGCAGCATCAGGTACCGCTCGGAAGACAACCGGCGCAGATATACCTCGAATTGCTTGCTCCACTCGGTAATCTCACTGGCTACCTTGGCAATCAGTGAAGTACGCTGCTGATCATCCATCCCCTGGGCGGCTTCATCCAGATTATCCATCATGACAATTCCAATCGCCAGCTTCTCTTCCTCATACCGCTCACGCAGCACAACAAGCTCGGTAATATCGAATAAATACAGCAGCCGCTCGCTTGGAATCACCACGACCTCATAATAACGGTCATCAACCGTAAGCTCATGGCGGTGCTCCTTCAGTGCCCCGTCCTTAACCGTTTCCCGCTTGGAAGGCAGGTTCTGCAGAGAAGCCATAACCTCTGGCATCAGCTCCTGCATATCTTCACCAACAAGCGACTTGCGGGAGAAGATCTGGCCGGCATTCCGGTTATGCCATTCCACCGCCCGGCCCTCACTGTACAGGATAATCCCGAGCGGAAGCATGCTTACAGCCTCCCCCTCCACCCGCTTGATGCGGAAGGACAGGCCGTTGATATAATCTACAAGGTTGCGGCGGAACGACAGCTCGGCCTGCAGCATGGTGAAACACAATGTGCCGGCCAGGAAGAGACTGGCAACACCGAGGACCCAGTTATAGATACTGACTACTATAATCAGGACCAGCAGCAGTAAGAACGCCCACACGGTATGATAGCCGTGCCAGCGTCTTTGCAGAAATTTTGGCATGAGCCCTCACCCTATCGTTTCGATTTCTTCACAAGCTCCCGCAGCGGAAACGCCAGGTCCACCACACCAATAATCCAGAATCCCGGCAGAGCAATAACAGGGATTGCCAGCAGAAGAGCGATGATCTTGCTCCACTTCCGTTCATGCACCAGGAAGAAGAGGAAGCCGACGGTCTGGATCTTGAACGCAATCTGCAGCAACGGCAGCAGATTGGCCGAGACCATTAGCATGAAGCCGCTGTCGGCACCGCCGAACAGCAGGCTGATGACCACGCCAAGCAGATAATACCAGATAAACGATCTGGCCAGTCTCCATTCCCGCGCCGGCTTCAGCTTAGGCACCGCATATTCCATACTGTTCAGAATAGGGCGGACAATGGAATGGGTAATGACTGCAATCACGAACGCACTGAGGATCAGCGTCATCGGAATCGCCTGGATCGTCAGCCAGCTCATCTGGCCAATCTGATCAGAGGAGATGGATATCTCGGACAGCAGCGGATTGCTTGCCCCCATACTTGCCAGCCAGTCCGCATAGGTCTTCAGAACATCATAGACATAGTCGTACAAGTTGAACTTAAGGAACGTCGTACTGATGAGCAGGATCAGCAGGAATTCAGCTAGTATAGCGACCATACCGGCAATCAGAGTAGAAATCGCTGAAGCACGCTTCTTGTACCATCGTCCCATCACAAGTGCCGGGATCAGGAAATAGGCCGCAATCAGGATATACATCGGGGTAATCAGGCCCACAATCAGCAGAACCGGTAACAGATGCAGAATGAACTGCTTGGTGCTAAGGGTCGTAAAGAGCACTATGGCCGGAATAATCATAAAGAATGTTGTAATAAGCAAAAGCGGGGTTGATAGGGATAACAGCAGCAACAGATAAGCTACACTCCAAGCCACAGATGTCCAGCGAAATTTCAACAGTATTCACCTCTTACGCATATGTTCTTCTAATGCAGATATATCCTGGTACCATTCTTCGAGCTGATGGCCCTCCTGCCTGTGCTTTCGCAGCTTCTCCAGCAGTAAATCATCCAGCTCGCGGTAAGGGATACCGAGTCTGCGCCCCAAGATGTACGAGCTCATAATCAGGCTGGCCAGACTGTCGCCGACACGCGTGGTACTGCCTTCCCACAGCGCCTTGAATAACCTTGAGACTTGATCAATTACTTCCGTCTTTAACCACTCAATTACCTTGGCACGTTTGGCCACATCCAGATCCTTCGGCACATTGGGCACTGTCTCTCTACCTCCGGCAAAAAGCATTATTCTCCATTATAGCATAAAAATATCCGAGCCACACGGACGCCTGCCGCCCCTGAATATCGCCTTCCATCTTTCAAAAAAGGCCCGCATTCCGCTTCGCCGGAGATACAGGCCTTGGTTCCTTATAACGATTCGAGCGATTGCCGTGAGACAAATTTCTCGCAGTATTCAATAATCTGGCTCCGGCGTACAATGCCGATGAACCGCTTCATATCGTCGACCACCGGTACAAAGTTTTGGACCTTGGCCAAATTAATCAGATCTTCCATATCCGCATCAATCGAGACCGCCAGATTGTTCATCCGCAGCGGGACATCCTTAAGCAGAAATTTGGAAGCATTCTCAAAAGTGACCGCGCCGCCCGACTCCTTCATATACCAGAGTAAATCCCCTTCTGTAACCGTTCCGGCATATTCCCCGTTGCGGTTCAGGATCGGCACTGCTGTATAGCGGTGAAACTCCATCCGTTCCAGCGTCTGCCGCAGCGTCGAATCCATAGTAACACATGCGACCTCCTGCTTCGGAAGTAAAAAAAACGCAATATTCATCTCTTGATCCTCCTCAAAGAATTCCGAAGGAATGCTACTTTACCTTCCTTGCATTAAAGCCCACCGTAGTTATACGTCTGCCCTCAGCAATTAGTTCCATTCCATTATAGCATGAAGACAGTAAACAGCAGCCATTAACCTTGCGGGAATGGCTGCTGTTTTTATGACGGGTCAACAATATCCGGTCTGATCCTTACTGTACTGCGGGTGTGGCCGAAGGCTCAAGCGCATTGCCGGCCTTGCCTGGTTCAATCAGCTGGTCAACCGGTGTGCTGGGATTCATCCAGTTGTCGATCAGGGCCTTGGCTTTAGTGAGATCCTCTTCGTTCACTATATCGTAATAGATCCCGTCCATCCGTTTGCCTTCCCCCATCACCGTGAAGCTGGAGATATCCATATCCTTGCCGCCCATAAACTTCTTAGCCAGACTGATGATCATTGAGGGCTGAATATCCGTTTTGAAATTGTCGCCCATGATATCCAGCAGCTCAGGGATATTGCCGATCTGGCTGATCGATAACATTTTATTCGCTACGACATCAATAAAGACCTGTTGACGTTTGGTACGGTTGAAGTCGCTATCCTCACGGTAGCGGGTATAGTTAAGCGCCTCTTCGCCGCTGTAGTTCGACTTGTTGGCTTTAATGGTGAATTTCTCATGGTCTTTGCCTTTGTTGACAATATCCTTCTTGATCGGAAGCGGCACACCGCCAATGGCATCAACAGCATCCTTCAGCCCCTGAAAGTTAATGGTGGCATAATATTGAATATCATGGCCGAGGAGCGCTTCAAGTGTGTCCTTGGACATTTGCTGCCCGCCGAACGCATAAGCATGTGTAATTTTATCTTTCTTATTATCCTTGTATCCGATAATTTCCGTGTAGGTATCCCGGGGAACGGAGATTAGCAGAATCTTATAATCCTCCGGCCGGATCACCGCATACATCATGGTATCTGAGCGTGCGGTTTCATTCTTCCGCTGATCTGTACCCAGCAGCATCAGAGAGAACGGATCGCTTTTGAGTGCCACAGGTTCAGCCTTAACGGAATTCGGTGTCTTGGTGGTGTTATTCTCCAGAGGCACAAAGGATTTATCCGTCAGCGTCTTCTCTACCTGATCGGACAAAAAGAGGTCAAAGGCCAGCACGGCAAGCGGCTTCTGGAAGAGAAACCCTCCTGCAACAATCACCAGTACCAGAATGAGCGCAATGTATCTTTTCTTTATTTTTTTAAGCTTATTCATCATTTTTGATTCCTTCTTTATGGTGGAATGTACATATTATGAACGTAATCTATTTACAATGGCCGCCTGGGCTTCCAGGGCAGTCATGGGTGGGCTGTTCTTGCTGCTGTACGCCGCCCTGCTTCAGATGGTATTATTCCCCCCTTTCCGGGATTCGGGTCGTTCTAATTGTAGAATAAACCTGGAAAACGGCTTTGACACATAAACAATATTTCTATTGTAATCACTTCACCACTAAAAAGAAACAACAAATAACGACAACTTTGACACTTAGGCCGTTTATATTCCATAAAGTATATGACGCAGCAAACGGCGTTTTGATTCTTTTTCAGGGGAAAAAAATAAAAAAAGACAGTCTGTTCAGCCACTTAACGTAGCAATCCAGACCGTCCTCCACAGTTTATTCAGTATCCTTAATCCACCAGCTCTGCGGATCAATGATATTGCTTAAAGCGTTCATTGTTACCCCTTGCAGGCGCTTATTCACCGCAGTAATGTCCGAGCGTTCAGCGAAAAAGATCATCGGAACCTCATCATTGATCAGCTTCTGCCATTCATAATAAATCTCCTTGCGGAAATCCTTATCGTACGCCTTCAGGCTGACTCCTTCCCGGATCAGGTCCTCACTGCGCTTCGACGTCCACCGGGGATAATTCCACGAATCCGTAGCCCGCCATAAGCCCGAAGGATCAGGGTCGCTGGCCAGTCCCCACACGCCGTTGAACAGCTCCACTGCCGGATCATCCGACTCCACCGCTTCATAAAAGGTATTCAGCTCCTTCAGGCTTCCTCCGCTGAGCCGCACATCCAGCCCGACATCACGCCAATTCTGGAGAATGGCTGCCGTCCGTGCCTCAGCCGTTTTGCTGCCGCTCATCGCATCATAGTGAACGACGAGCTTCTTGCCGCCCGGATCTTCGCGGAGTCCATCCCCGTCCATATCCAAATACCCGGCCTCATCCAGCAGCTGCCCGGCCTTTTCAGGAGAATAGGGGTAGGTGTCTATCTCCTCATCCGGGATCTTGGCCCAGCTGGAACTTGGAATAGGCGTCTCGATAAGCGTCCCCAGGCCATAGGAATATTTATCTAGAATCCCTTGCCGGTCAAGTGCATAATACATTGCCTTACGCAGGCTTTTATCCTGAAACTTGGGATTATCCATCACCACCTGACCGTCTGCCTCATCCCAGTGTCCAAACTTGAACCCGATATATTCAAACGTCATTCCCGGTGTGACCCTAATTTCTACATTATCTAATTGTTCAGCAGCCTCATAGGCATCACGCGGCAATGCCGCCATATCGACAGTTCCTGCTTCAAGCAGAGCGGTAATATCCTTGCTGTCGATCACCTTATAAGTAATCCCATCCAGAAGCGCGCCGCCCTTGTAATAATTATCGAACCGTTTCATTTCCACCGTCTGGCCCGGCACAATACTGGTTACCATGAACGGACCCGTGCCAATTGGCTGCTTGCGCACCTGATCGCTGTCCATCATGTCCTTAACTGCCACTCCCTCGAAGTACCGCTTGTTCATCGGGTAGGCCCACAGATTATCAATCACGTTCACCCGTGCTGAATTCATTGTAATGCGCAGCGTATACGGGTCCATCACCTTAAGCCCTGTGATTTCCTTCGCCTGGCCCTGGTGGTAAGCTTCTGCTCCCTTGATCATCTCAACGCTATAGTATCTGGAACCCGTATACTCCGGGCTGGCGATAGTCTCCAGGGCAAATTTCCAATCCTCAACCGTCAGCTCATCCCCGTTATGCCAGCGGACCCCGGGCTTAATGGTGAATGTGAACACCGTATGATCCTCGGACTCCTGCCAGCTGGCAATATTAGGGGCGGTGGACAAATCATCTTTCACGGTGAACATAGCCTCAGTGGTGAACTCCAGCACATTGGAATCATCTTCTCCTTCAAAGAATGCCGGTTCAAGGATACCTTGAAAAGCGGACGGGTAGCCGAAGGTTACAGTCCCGCCTCTAATGGGTTCATCGGCTGTTTGGCTTAGGCGCGCCACAACATTCTCGACGGCCGGGCCTGGCCCATTGCATGCCGACAATGCCACCAAGAGCGCAAGCGGTAGCATCAGTCTGCCGATGAGTCGGTTTGACATATATTTCTTCCCTCCCGGGTTGGATCACACAGTAATGTAAGCGGTTTCTACACTAGATTTTACTGTAATGCCTATTATGCAGATTATGGACAAATAATTATTCCACATTATAGAGGATATACAATATTCACTGTAAAGTGAAGTATTTAATTTATTTCGGGCTAGCCAAGAATCGTTCCGATGTTGAAAAAAGCCTGCCCTGACGGGCAGACTTCAGCTATAGCAGCGCCTTAATTTTCCTCTCCCGGATGGATGATGCTAAGGCCCTCCACATGCTTTTTCCGCATCAGCTTACGCTTCTTCCGGGTCTCCTTGCTCTCAAAAATAATATCAAAATCATAATCCTCGGGATACAGCTCCTCCTTGGACAGATAAGGCTTCAGCCGCTTATGGTTAATGCTCAGCTTCTGCTTCTGAATCATCACTCCGACCCTTCCCCGGCTGTCCTTCTTCTCATAGACAATCCCCGTACGTCCCAGAGAGCTGACATAGACAGCGTCGCCTATCGCAAATTCAGGTACCGGAATATGCGCCTCCTGTGATGCACCATCTCCCTGATCTGCGTCAGCCGTTCTATCCGCTCTTGCCATTATGTCAGCTTCGGCTGCTTTAGCCCGCTGTGCAGCTCTGACAGCGTCCTTCCACGGGCTTTGGCCGCCTCTGTGCCCCTGCTGCTCTGTCACAAGCTGTTTGGCCCGCTCAATGACGGAATGTAGAATACCCAGCTTCTCGGCGATCTGCAGCGCGTAGCTCTCGCCAGCTTCGCCAATCGTTAGCTTATACAGCGGCTGCAGCGTGTTCTTATCGAACTCCATCCGAGCATTCTCGAAGCCCGCCGTTGCCGCCGCGAAGGCCTTCAGCTCATTGAAGTGGGTCGTTACCACGATATTAGCTCCCTTCCGGTTCAGCTCCTCGAGAATCGCGATCGACAGCGCGAACCCTTCACCGGGGTCTGTGCCGGCAGCCAGCTCATCAATCAGCAGCAGCACACCTCTGCCGGCATCATAGAGCATTCCTTCAATACTCTTCATCTGCGCCGAGAAGGTGCTCAGGGACTGTGTCAGGCTCTGTCCGTCTCCGATAACGCTTATTACATTGGTGAAGACAGCGAAGTCACTGCCGGGATCAACCGGTACCAGCAGGCCGGACTGTGCCATTAGTACGAGCAGACCCAGTGTTTTGAGCACAACCGTCTTGCCGCCAGTATTCGGCCCGGTTACGATCAGCGATTTATATCCCTGGCCCAGCTCCAGACTAACCGGCACCATATTCTTCAGCAGCGGGTGACGGCCTCCATTCATTCTCACATAGCCACGTTCGTTCAGCGCGACTGGCCCCGCATCCATTACCCGGGCAACCTTCCCTTTGGCGAAAATAAAGTCATACATACCCGTTACCTCAATATTCAGACGGATAGCGGCCTGCTCCTGCTCTAACAGCCCTGTCAGCATACTCAGGATTATTCCTTCCTCACGGGCCTCGTCAGCAGTCAACAGCTCAATCTCTCCCTGTAATGAGGCCACCTCATCCGGCTCCACGAATACTGTCTGCCCGCTGGTGGATTGGTCCAGCACCGAGCCCTTAATTTGCTTCTGATACTCCCGTTTCACCGGAATGACATAGCGCCCGCTGCGCATACTGATCAGACTCTCCTGCAAAATGGACTTGTGGCGGTTCATGATGCTCTCCAGCTTCCGTTGCAGACGCTCCTTGGCGACCGCCAGCCGTTTGCGGACCCGTTCCAGCCCTTTGCTGGCCTGATCATCGATAACGCCCAACCGGATACACCTTTCAATCTCGTCCCGGACCCCGTTAAGCTGCTGAAGCGATGCTCCGTATGCAGCGATACGCGGCGCTATCTGCTCCTTGGCGGCCATGTACTTCCTGAGCTGCCCGCAGCTGTTCAGAAACAGCGAGACTGCGGTGAAATCCTGCTCATTGTACATATAGCCGGTCCCCAGCAGTGACAGCACCCATTCAATGCCCTCCAGCGAGGGAATCGGCACACTGGCTCCGCGCTCCAGCAGTTCCTTCGCCTCCTGTGCCTCCTCAAGCGCCCGGTGTATCGCCGGCAGATAGATCATCGGCTGAAGCTCTCTGACAACCCTTCTTCCTTCATAAGATACCGCATGACTCAACAATTCCTGCTTAATCGTCTCATATTCCAATGTGTGCAGACTCTGCAGATTCACTTTAAGTTCCTCCTTGTATACAAGTATATTTCTTATCCCAATTAACTGCGTATAACGCAAAAAGAGGGCAAAGAACCGCCACCACGGCAGTCTTCGCCCTCTTTTTGCTGCTGATGCTTCTCTTTGGCTTCAGGGTACTGCTCCTTACGGGAAGACCCCTGAAAACAGAAAAAACCGTGCTGCAAGAGCACGGTTAATCACAAAGAGAACAATAGCCGGATCAAGAGGCCATCATGACGCTTCGCGTGTGTTCTTAACTAAATCATTCATTCCAGCAGCCCGCGGTCTACTCAGTCAGAGGTGTCGCCAGGACAGACTCTAACAAGACATGCCCTTGATAAAATCAGAACATGCGGCGGCTAACAGCCGGAACGATATGAAATTGCTTAGTTAAGAACGCTCACCAACATCAAAATTTCCCCTTTAGTTATAGGATACCTGTAATTTACTACATCTGGAATCCGTTTGTCAATTGGGTGAAGCAGTTCATCACCCAAGTAATCCCGTTTTTACCGTCAGACACTTGTCCATGAAGCGCACCGAAGAAGGTTTTTTGCAGCTCTACCATGACCTGGCCGCCATCCGCAGCCAATTTATCGTAGATCGTTCGCAGTTCATCTTCGTGGTCCAGCGTTAGAAGGATACTTACCTGCGCTGTCTGACGGCCTTTACCGTACGGACTTGCGCTGATCATTGTTCATTCCTCCCTTTTTTTGCAATGTAGATAATTTAAAGTGTGAACATATAAATTCTATTTAAAAGAAAAAAAGCAGCCGGCTTAGCCGGCTGCTTCATAAAACGTCCTATTCTGTTGTGTAAGGCAGCAGCGCGATTTGACGCGAGCGCTTTACAGCAATAGTCAGAGCGCGTTGGTATTTTGCACTTGTACCAGTTACACGACGCGGCAAAATCTTTCCGCGTTCGCTGATGAACTTCTTAAGAAGCTCAGTGTCTTTATAATCAATGTGAGTAATCTTGTTCACAGTGAAATAGCACACTTTTTTACGCTTGTTGCGTCCACCACGACGTGCCGGTCTTTTGTCGTTGTCCGCACCTTCTCTTGGTTTGAAAGCCATGTTCAGTTCAGTCCTTCCTTATTAAAATGGCAAATCATCGTCCGATATATCGATCGGTTTTCCATCGCCCGAAAAAGGATCTTGGGTATTGTTGTTACGCGAGAAATTATTGTTACTTCCATTTCCGCGAGCACTGTTCCCGCCGTTACCGCCGCCACCAAAGGCTGGCTCTTCAGGCATACTTCCACCACTTGATGCATTTCCGCCTTCACGGCTCTGCGCGGATTCCAGGAAACGGACATTATCGGCAATAACTTCAGTAACGTATACACGTTTGCCTTCGTTATTCTCGTAATTCCGTACTTGGATGCGTCCTTCCACGGCTGCCAGTCTTCCTTTGCGCAAGTAATTGGCACAGGTCTCAGCCAGCTGTCTCCAGGTTACTACCGGGATAAAGTCCGCTTCGCGTTCACCGTTCTGGCCCGTAAAGTTACGGTCTACGGCAAGCGTAAACTGTGTTACGGCAACACCAGCAGGAGTATAACGAAGTTCCGGGTCACGGGTCAACCGACCGATCAGAATGATACGGTTCAACAATTAGGTCCCCTCCTTAATAGCGCGATTCGTTACAAAGCTTGTCAATATCTTAGGCAACGTCGTTCGTAATGAGATAACGAATTACTTCGTCAGAAATCTTCATGATACGCTCAAGTTCAGTAACTACTGCAGGTTCTGCACTGAAGTTAACCAAAACAAAAACGCCATCACGATGTTTCTTGATCTCATACGCAAGACGGCGTTTACCTTGCACGTCGTGCTTTGTAATTTCTCCGCCGTTGGAGATGATGCCTTGGAATTTTTCGACTGCTGCTTGAACGGCTTCTTGTTCAATGTCAGGACGAATAATGTACATGACTTCATATTTGCGCATAATTTTCACCTCCTTATGGTCTGCGGCCCCTGATCTGGTCAGGAGCAAGGAACGAGCACAAACATAGACTCGCACCAAATCAATATACCAAACCCAGCAGAGGATTGCAAGTTTTATTAATACGTACCAGATGCTGGTCCCCAAGAAAAAACTGTAGCCGGATTCCGTAAAAACGCCCGAGTAATCCCCCACCTTCAGGGCCACAATATAACAGCTTCATCATTCTATAACAGGAGGTTATCCACCAATGGGCGAACAGACTGAGTATGAAAAGGGCGACAAAGCCCCCAACCCGGGCGTTTACACCGAGGTAGGCGAAGCGCGGAGCTTCCACACGGAAATTCAGAATCCGAAACGGATCACAATGGAAAAAGGCGACACCTTCCCGGAGACCAGCAACCAGAACCGCAAGTGGAAAAAAGTCGAGAAGGCCCGTGTCCATTAATTTCAGCAGCCAGGTATAAAACCTTGAAGGCTGCGCATACTAGACCCAGGCAGTACAAAAGAGAGGTGTGGTTCCGTTGAACGTCGCAGACGAACACGATCACAGGGATTCTGAATTCAGCAGCTATCGTACCCGGGGAGAGTGAAGCTGGCTCTGTAAAAAGGAGTAACAGCTTTAGTATTACCCAATCACAGTAGTAGCTATAGACAGAGATTTCCGAACGTCATTGATGTACTGCCTCTGGAAGAGAGACCTGCGAAGGTCTCTCTTTTTGCGTTTTCTCCACCTGAACTGCACGCTGAAGTATGCAGACACAAAAAAGCCCCCGTCTCAGAACGGAGGTCTCTCATCATTTAAGGATATAATTGCTGAAGTGGCGGAGAGGGTGGGATTCGAACCCACGCACGCTGTGACACGCCTAACTGATTTCGAGTCAGCCCCCTTGGGCCTCTTGGGTACCTCTCCGCAGCAAGAATTATCATATCATGCCAAGCTCATAATTGCAAGTATTATTCATTTATGCTTCGCTTCCTGAACCAGCTTAATTATTCTCCGTTCCACTATCCGCTGAATGCAGGACCTTCTTCAGATTCTTCTCGAATTTGGCGCGGGGAATGAGGACGCTATGCTGACAACCGGTGCACTTAATCCGGATATCCATTCCCATACGGATGATCTCCATCTCGTTCGTTCCGCACGGGTGCTGCTTCTTCATCTGCACAATATCACCCAGCCCGAATACCTTGCGTTCCATTACTCTTCCCCCTCCTCTGGCTCTTGCGCAGCTGCCACCTGCCTTCTTGGGCTGGTCTCCTGTTCCTCACGGGCTCTGCGGGCTGTCTCTGCGTGTTCCCGCTCATGGGCCGCCTCTGCCTCTCTTGCCTCTCTCTCCGCCTGCTCACGAGCCTCCTGCTCGGCCTTAGCAGCCTCCAGGGCACTCTGCTTCTCCAGAGCGTGCTTGATATCATTCTGAATCTGCCGCTCAGCAGCATCTCTGGCATTAGGCAGGCAATTCGCCGCTATGCGGATGACATACTCAGAGGTGCTCATCGACTGGATTCCCAGAACATTAGGATAGGCAATGACACTGGAACTGCGTTCCTCAATGCCCTGAAGCGCCTCACCGATCAGTGCCAGAGTGGCTTCGAGCCCGCGTTCGATTTTGACCGGAACATCAACTACAGCCAGTGCATTCGCCAGCGAATAATTCGTCACATTCACAATCGTGCCGTTAGGAATGATGTGGACCTCGCCCGTAGTACTTAACAGTCTGGTCGTTCTCAGGCCAATCATCTCTACCGTTCCCTTATAGGTTCCGCTCTGGATGACATCCCCAACTGCGAATTGATCCTCAAAAATAATAAAGAAGCCCGTAATCACATCTTTGACCAAACTCTGTGCGCCGAACCCTATAGCCAGCCCGACTACCCCTGCTCCTGCGAGCAGCGGCTTCAAATCGAAGTTGAACTCCGACAGAACCAGCAGAATCATGGTGAAGTTACAGAAGAAGGTAACCACATTCTTCATCAGTCCGCCGACGGTAGAGAAGCGCCGGTTATTGACTAACGCCCTCCCCCTTGTCTCCCGCTCAAGAGACCGGTCAATCACATTGGATACCACTTTGATAATCACCCGGGTCAGAATGAAAATCAGCAGAATCCGTATCCCGGAAAATAGCACAGTGGCCCACATATCCGCATTGCTTAGCCAGTCCCATACCTTATCCTTGAAGCGCACAGCATCCTTGAGGGCTTCTCCGCCTGTTGTCTCGAGCAGCCAATTATTCATCGAACCCCTCCTTCTTCCCCTACCTCTATATACCCGTCTCCCTGAGCTGCTTTGGCATAGATCCCGCGGATCTCTATACTTTGCTCTGCTACAATGACCCTTACCTCTTCCAGTGCACTCCGGGAGAATTGAATCGACATCGCACAGCCGGCGGTGATCTCCTTGGGCGTAGGGAAGATATCGATTTCAATCTCCGCATATTCAAGCAGCATCTCGGCGCGCAACGCCTGCTGGGTCGAATCAAACGCTATCAGCAGTTCCTCCTCCACACTCCACGCCTCCCCTGGGCTATTGGTCCTATCTATTGCCGCCATAGTATAAAAAACCACTTCCATCCATATACTAGGATCATCAGAACACGCTACCGCGGACGTAAGCCTTGCATAATCAGCAGCCTGACCGCTTATTCGCTGATTTTCCCGTGATTTGCAGTCGCCGCCTCAGAAAGGACGATTATATGAATTCTTCTTCCAAAGCTCCACCACTGCAAGAACCATCTTGTTTAAAAATATCACATGCCGACCCCAATATCTATTCTGCCATTACCCACCGTCTGCTGTTCCATTTTTCGCGCACACGTCCGGATACGCCCATTGTCATTATCTGCGTGGGCACGGACCGCTCGACCGGCGATTCCCTTGGCCCCCTGGTCGGCACGACACTGGCCCGCTTTCACAGCCCACTGTTCCATCTCTACGGAACGCTGGAGGAACCGGTACATGCCATTAACCTGGAAGAGACAGTGGGCCTTGTGTACCAAAAGCATGCCAACCCGTTCATCATCGCCATCGACGCCTGCCTCGGCCAGTCCACCAGCGTCGGCTGCATCCAGGTGGTTGAAGGTCCGCTGCGTCCCGGCGCAGGTGTCAACAAGCAGCTTCCCCCTGTTGGCGATATCCATTTGACCGGCATCGTTAATGTGGGAGGATTCATGGAATACTTTGTATTGCAGAACACCAGATTAAGCCTGGTGATGCGCTTGTCGGATATTATTTCATCCAGCCTCTACTCTGCCTTGAAGCAATGGAACCTGCATGCTAGATCTGCTGCAACGCGAGAGCAATAACTTCCTTCTCCTCCGGTGACAGAGCATACGTTGATTCTCCATGTTCAATTGGTTTAGCATAGATATATGAGTTCTCGCGGTTGTGCAGACTGCTCAGCACAATCCCGCTGTGGTTGTCATCCAGAATGGCAAGCGAGAAGCTCAGGTCATTACCGCGTTCTCCAAAAGCATTATAGCGCTTCATGGCCACCTTCGACTTCATGCCGCGCATTTTGGTATGTGCCGCCTCAAGCAGCGCCTTCTGCTCCTGCTGGGCCTCCTCCAGCATATCCCCCTGATTCTTCAGGTTGACCAGCAGATTCTCCAGATCTTCTATGCCATTCCCGCTCATCATGGCTTCATACCGGCTGCGTATTCTGCGAAGCTTGGACCCCTGGACGATCATCAGAACGGCCATCAATATGATTACCCCCGCAAAGCCCATGATGAACGCCGATAAATACTCGTTTATGATTTCATTTAACTCCGACATGTTGAATCATCCTTTATACAAAAATAAGAATTCCTACGCTGCAACGACACCGACCTGTATAATCCACCTGAATCCTCATCCACTTATTAGTTTTAACGCGATACGCCGTACATTTCCTCCATGGCCAGCAACAGCCGCTGAACATCGGCTTCCGTGGAGCTTACTCCCACACTCGCCCTTACCGCTCCGCTATCCAGAGTATCCGCTGCTTGATGAGCCAGCGGTGTACAGTGCATGCCTGCGCGTACAGCAATCTGGTATTCGCGGTCCAGCCGGTGGGCAATATGCGCCGACTCCTGGCCCTCTATGACAAAAGCCACAATTCCGCTTCGCGGCGCGCCCGGTGCCGGGCCCAGAATCCGCATACCCGGAATAGCAGCCAAGCCCTCCATCAAGAGCTGTGTCAGCTTCCATTCCTGCATATGAATCTGTTCCACTCCCAGCGCCTTAACCGTCTTCACGCCAGCCAGCAGACCGGCTATTCCGACGGCATTCTGTGTCCCTGCCTCATAACGGTCCGGACGAACATTTGGCTGCTCGCTATTCTCCGACTGACTGCCAGTGCCTCCATGCATCAGCGGCTCCAGATCCAGCCCGGGAGAGATATACAGCCCCCCGGTTCCTTGCGGACCGAGCAGCCCTTTATGTCCCGGAAATGCCAGCAGATCAATATTCATGGATGCCACATCAATATTAAGCGCCCCAGCGCTTTGAGCAGCATCAACCAGGAATACAGCCCCATTCGATTTCACTATGTCGCCGATATCCCCAATCGGCAGAATACTTCCCAGCAGATTGGAGCTGTGATTGCAGATCACCATCCGGGTGTTAGGACGCAGAGACCGCTGAAGCTCCTGAAGATTGATTTGGCCCTCGCGGTCCGCCTGTATATAATCCACTTCAATCCCTATGCTCCGGCGCAAATACTCCAAGGGTCTGCGCACAGAATTATGCTCCGTCATCGTTGACAAGACATGATCCCCTGGTTGAAGTGTACCCTTAATAGCCATATTTAGCCCCATAGTTGTGTTATGAGTGAATGCGATATCCTGGGCATTCGCTACACCAAACAACTCTGCCAGCAGCATCCGTGCACGAACCAATACCCGCCCCGTCCCGATAGCCAGTGAGTGGTTACCCCGCCCGGCATTGGCCCCTGACTGCTCCAATGCCTCCACCATAGCTGAAGACACCTCCGGCGGCTTGGGCCACGAAGTAGCTGCGTGATCGAGATATACCAACCTCTCCATCTTCCACCCTCCCTCTTTTCGATTTAAAAAACATACCCTTCCATATCCGTATTAAGGATATCTCAGGATATGTCTTCGGTACAAATATCCAAATCAGTTTCCCAGCAACTCCAGCAATCTTTCCAGGTCTTGGGCACTGTAATAGTTTAATTCGATTTTCCCTTTTTCCTTGCCTTGTTTGATTTTGACTGTTGTCTTAAAACGCTCCCGTAATACTTCCTCTACATTATCAATATAAGGATCACGTTTCACAACCTTGGCTTTAATTCCGTTAGCCGGTTTGCGGTCAAGATTCTTCACTACCTCTTCCAGTTCTCGAACACTCCACTGAAGCTCCACACACTGTGCAGCCAATTGCTTGATTACCTCCGGATCTTTCAGAGCCACAATTGCCCGGGCATGTCCCATCGAAATTGTTCCACGTGAAACATAATCCTTCACTTCTTCCGGTAAACTAAGCAGACGCAAAAAGTTGGCAATATGTGATCTGGACTTTCCGACTTTAAGCGAAAGCTCTTCCTGGGTCAGGGAGAATTGATCCATCAGTCCTTGATAAGCAACCGCTATTTCCATCGCGTTAAGATTCTCACGCTGCAGGTTCTCAATCAGGGCAATCTCCATTACCTGCTGATCACTAAGGCTGCGGACCACTGCCGGAATCGTAGCTTTACCACAGTATTGCGAGGCCCGGAATCTGCGTTCCCCGGCAATAATCTCATACCCTTTCAACACACTGCGAACAATGATCGGCTGGATCACTCCGTGCTGCCGTATGGATTCTGCAAGCTCCTGGATGGCCTCTTCATTGAAATCCTTGCGCGGCTGATAAGGATTGGCTCTGAGTTGCGTTAATGGAATCTCTAACACCTTATCGTCTTCATTGATCGAAAGAGAAGGTATTAATGCATCCAAGCCTTTCCCTAAGCGCTTACTCATAAGAAATCACTTCCTTTGCCAACTCTAAATATACTTCCGCTCCCTTGGAACGGGAGTCATAGGTAATAATTGACTGCCCATGTGAAGGGGCTTCGCTTAAACGTACATTACGCGGGATAATCGTTCTGTATACCTTTTCTTGGAAATATTTTTTTACTTCTTCAATCACCTGAATTCCCAGGTTGGTCCGGGCATCCAGCATCGTGAGCAATACTCCCTCTATTTTGAGATGCGGATTAAGATTCTTCTGAACCAGTCTTACAGTATTGAGCAGCTGGCTTAATCCTTCAAGCGCATAATATTCGCATTGTATAGGGATGATCACAGAGTCTGCAGCCGTTAGAGAGTTAATGGTAAGAATCCCTAATGATGGAGGGCAATCTATAATAATATAATCATAATTCGCCTTTACTGCATTCAGTGCCTTCTTCAGCTTCAGTTCCCGCGATATCGTAGAGACCAGCTCGATCTCTGCTCCTGCAAGCTGAATGGTTGCCGGAATAATATGAAGGCCCTCAATGCGGGTCTCCTGGATCGTTTCCTGCGGATCCACTTCATTAATAAGAATATCGTAAATGCAATTCTCTACATCCGCTTTGTTGACGCCAACGCCGCTCGTAGTGTTGCCTTGCGGATCAATATCAACAAGCAGCACTTTCTTCCCCAGAGTAGCCATGCTGGCACCCAGGTTCACAGAGGTTGTTGTTTTACCTACCCCGCCTTTTTGATTTGCTATGGCAATAATCTTGGACACTTATTTCACCTCGAATTGTTTAGAAAGAATCATCTTGTAGTTCTTAGCTGTTAACGGCATAATAATCTGGATCTACGGCATCACTTTTGCGGAGATGTAGACAAACAAGTGGAAACGGCATTGCCGTCCTTTTAAAGGACGGTACCGTTTCAGCGAGAAATAGAAGGATAATTTATAGCGACATATAAATTCTTATATTTGCAAATAGACAACAACTTATCCTTAGAGTGTATATGTGATAACGTTCGGAGCTAGTCATAGAAAAGGCGGCCAACACCTCAGGGCCGCCTTCAGCTTTTGTTTCCATTTATCGTTTTGGAATTTGGATCACAATCTCATAATGATCTCCGCGGTCATTCTCGGAGGTCTTAATCTCCATTCCTGAACCGGTCACCATGTCTATAGATTGCCGAATTGTATTAAGAGCGAGACGGACATCTTTGGTGTAGGAGGTCCGTTTTGATTTTTTAGTCTGGCTAACAGCCTTATAGAAGGCAATACGCGCTTCCGTTTGTTTTACATTTAATTCCTTGGAAATAATCTCTGCAAGAACTTTAAGCTGCATCTCCTCCGTGTCCAGCGACAAGAGTGAGCGTGCATGGCGCTCGGTGATTTTTCTTTCCATTAATGCCGTCTTGACCTGTTCAGGCAAATTCAGCAAGCGGATTTTGTTGGCAATGGTAGATTGGCTTTTGCCAAGCCGCTGAGCCAGACTCTCCTGGGTCAATTGATGCAAGTCAATCAGCTTTTGATACGCAATCGCCTCTTCAATAGAAGTTAAGCCCTCACGCTGCAAGTTCTCTATCAGTGCGATGGACGCAGCCTGTGAATCATTGAATTCGCGGACAAGCGCCGGAATAGTATCCAAGCCGAGCTTTTTAACCGCCCGCCAGCGTCTTTCACCTGCAATAATCTCATACTGGGAATCACGCATACGCACAACGATGGGCTGAATCACTCCATGAGTTTTGATAGTCTGGCACAACTCTTCTATCTTCTCATCATCGAAAATAGTCCGTGGCTGATAAGGACTGCTGATGACCTCATGAACCGGGATTTGTTTGACTTCTTCTCCGCTGCTCCGCTCAGTAAATCCAAAAAGCTTGGTGAATTGTTCTTTCATTCCGTTCATAACCACCTAATTTCGTTATAGTACGATCTTCTTAACCTTTCATGCGAAAAGCTTATCGTACAGCGTAAGAAAAGTATCCGTAAGTAATTCTTAGCCACTTCTCTTAAAGACGGCCTAGCATTCATTCTGATCTTATCTATTAAAAGTCTTACTATATTATTCTATCACTTTTCCCCTAATAATCCTATTCTCCATAGTGACCTATTTTTCCTGCAAACCAGCCTGAACTGACCCAGCTTTCCATCAAAATAACCCCACAAAGTAGGGCTTTAGCTTCGAAGATAGCTCAGGTACTTTGCGGGGGCCCCAAAACATATAAATTCTTATCTATAAAAAAAGACCAAGCTCACATTCTCATGAGCTTGATCTAGTATAACTGAAGACTGTCAAATGTTGTTTCACGTGAAACAATTAGATGAGCGGCGATTTCGCAGGTACGCCCGGCTTGCGAGGATACTTGGAGGGGGTGGCCCCAGTCTTACGTGCAAGAATGATATGACGGGAAGATTCTTCCACTGGCAGACTGAAGGATTCTACCTTATACAGTTCAGCACGCAGTTCCTTGAAGCTGCGCTTGGCTTCTTGCAATTCCTCCGTCGGATCACTCCCCTTCATGGCAGCGAAGATGCCGTCCTTGCGGGTGAAGGGCAGACAGAATTCATTCAGAAGCGATAAACGGGCCACCGCACGGGCAGTGACTACATCATAAGCATCCCGGTGAACAAACTGTCTGGCGACATCCTCTGCCCGGCCGTGAATGAGCTTTACATCCTTCAACCCCAGAGTATCACAGACATGCTGCAGGAAAGTGATCCGTTTGCTAAGTGAATCCACAATCGTCAGCTTGAGATCAGGGAAGCATATTTTCAGCGGAATGCCAGGGAACCCTGCCCCCGAGCCAATATCAGCAAGACTCTTCGTCTCCTGCATATTTAAGTAGAAGGCTAAAGATAAAGAATCATAGAAGTGCTTGGTATATACCTGGCTCCGCTCTGTGATCCCGGTTAGATTCATCTTCTCATTCCAGGAGACCAGTTCCTGATAATAGAGTTCAAATTGTTCAAGCTGCTTCATTGAGAGTTCCAGCCCATGCTCCTTGAGCAGGGAGGTGAACTCGGCTACCGTTGTATCCATAGATTATCCTTTCGCCGCTGTTACACGGTTGTAGTGCTCCAGATAGACCAGCAGGATTGAGATATCCGCCGGGGTAACGCCTCCGATACGCGAAGCCTGCCCAATGGAGATTGGAGCGATTTTGGTCAGCTTTTGCCGCGCCTCCATCGCCAGTCCATGAATCTCATTATAGTTAATATTGTCAGGGATCTTTTTCTGCTCCATCTTCTGCAGCTTTTCCACATGCAGGAGCTGTTTCTCAATATAGCCGGCATATTTAATCTGGATCTCAACCTGCTCCTTCATCTCTTCATCCAGCTCCTCTGGAGAAGGAGAGATGATATCCACGAAGCTGTAGGCGATCTCAGGGCGGCGCATTAAGGTCAGCAGGTTGCTTCCGTCAACAATTGGTGCAGATTCATAACTGGCTAGAGCTTCATTCACTTGAATCGGTTTAACCTTGGTCTCCTGCAGACGAATAATCTCACGGTCGACCCGGCCCTTCTTATCAAGGAAGGCTTCATAGCGCTGCTCTGTAATCAGCCCAATATCATAGCCTATTGGTGTGAGCCGGAGATCCGCATTATCATGACGGAGCAGCAGCCGGTATTCCGCACGGGAAGTCAGCAGGCGATAAGGCTCATTCGTTCCCTTAGTGACCAGATCATCGATCAGAACGCCAATATAACCCTGGGAACGGTCCAGCACCACTGGCTCTTTCTCCTGTACTTTACGTGCTGCATTAATTCCGGCAATTACACCTTGCCCTGCCGCTTCCTCATAGCCGGAGGTGCCGTTGATTTGTCCTGCAGTGAATAGTCCCGGCAGACGTTTGGTTTCCAGAGACGGCCAGAGCTGCGTCGGAACCATAGCATCATATTCAATGGCATAGCCGTTGCGCATCATCTCTACCTTCTCCATACCGGGAATAGACCGCAGGACCGCCAGCTGTACATCCTCAGGAAGGCTTGTCGACAGACCTTGTACATAGTATTCCGATGTATTTTTACCTTCCGGCTCCAGGAAGATCTGATGCTGTGATTTATCACTGAACCGGACAACCTTATCTTCAATGGAAGGGCAATAACGCGGACCCGTTCCTTCAATAATACCCGTAAACATCGGCGCCCGGTGCAGATTGTCATTAATGATCTGGTGAGTAACCGGGGAGGTGTAGGTCAGCCAGCAAGGCAACTGCTCATTATCCGAGGATTTGGTTTCAAAAGAGAAGAATTTCAGCTTCTCATCCCCCGGCTGGATTTCGGTCTTGGAGAAATCAATCGAATCCTTGTGGACACGCGGCGGCGTTCCAGTCTTGAAGCGGACCAAATCGAACCCCAGTTCGCGCAGATTCTCGGACAGGCGTACGGACGGCTGCTGATTATTGGGTCCGCTCTCATATGTCAGCTCACCCATGATCACTTTTCCGCGCAGGTAGGTTCCGGTTGTCAGAATAACGGTCTTGCTGTGATATACCGTCCCTGTCTTCGTCACCACTCCGGCGCAGCGTCCGTCTTGGGCGATCAGCTCCTCCACCATCCCCTGGCGCAGAGTCAGGTTAGGAGTCTTCTCCATCGTTTCTTTCATCGCGTGCTGATAAAGGAACTTGTCTGCTTGTGCACGCAAAGCGTGAACAGCAGGTCCCTTGCCCGTATTAAGCATTCGCAGCTGAATGAACGTCTTATCAATATTGCGGCCCATTTCCCCGCCCAGTGCATCAATTTCACGCACCACATGGCCCTTGGCGGGTCCGCCAATCGATGGATTACATGGCATGAAAGCCACCATATCCAGGTTAATTGTGATCATCAGTGTGCGGCAGCCCATCCGTGCAGCAGCCAGGGCTGCTTCGCAGCCGGCATGACCGGCACCGATGACGATAACATCATAGCTGCCTCCATCATAATTCATAACGGTTCCTCCTTCTTATTTACCCAGACAGAATTGCGAGAAGATTTGGTCCAGCAGCGAATCAGCCGCCGTATCTCCAATAATCTCCCCGAGCTGCTCCCAGGCCAGACGTACATCAATCTGTATCATATCTATAGGAATCAGCATCTCCGCTGCTTCATAAGCATCCTGTAGCGATTTGTATGCCTTCTTCAGCAAGGCTATATGCCTTACATTGCTTACATAGGTCAGATCGCCCGATTCCAGCTTGCCCCCGAAGAACAGTGCGGAGATCGCCTCTTCCAGTGTGTCGAGTCCTTCCTCTTCCAGCACGGACATCGGTACAATACTCGCTTCATCGAAAAAGGAGCGCAGCTTCCCCGTGTCCAGACGGGACGGTAAGTCCATTTTATTCATGATGACCAGCGCTTGTCTACCGTGGATTTGTTCCATCAGCGCCAGTTCATCCTCATGGAGCTCCTCATTAGCATTCAGCACCAGCAGAATCAGATCCGCTTCGCCGAAAGCCGCCTTCGAGCGCTCCACCCCGATTTTCTCCACCACATCCATTGTCTCACGGATACCGGCAGTATCCAGCAGCTTCAGGGGGATATTATTAATAGTTACATACTCTTCTATCACATCACGCGTTGTTCCCGGAATATCGGTAACAATCGCCTTGTTGTCACGGGCAAGCGCGTTCAGCAGTGAGGACTTCCCAACATTGGGCCTGCCCACAATAGCTGTGGTAATCCCTTCGCGCAGAATCTTTCCTTCATTGGCGGTTCGAAGCAGCTTATCTATGCCTTGCATAACCTCTTGACTCTTATCCTTGATGAAATCGGCAGTTAAGGATTCCACATCATGCTCAGGGTAATCAATATTTACTTCAATATGGGCCAGTGTCTCAATAAGGGTGTGCCGAAGCTCATGAATACGTGCGGATAACGAGCCGCTAACCTGCTTGAGCGCAACCGAGAAAGCACGGTCCGACTTGGACCGAATCAGATCAATCACGGCCTCGGCCTGCGACAGATCAATCCGTCCGCCCAAAAAGGCACGCTTTGTGAACTCTCCCGGCTCTGCTAGCCGGATGTCCTGCTGCAGCAGGACATCCATTACTCTTCTTACAGAGATTACACCGCCATGGGCGCTAATCTCCACCACATCCTCCGTGGTAAAAGAGCGCGGTCCCTTCATGACGGTTACCAGTACCTCTTCCAGCTGTTCCCCGTCCTGCGGACTCACGATATGTCCATAATGCACGGTATGAGAATCAGCTTCCGTAAGGGGGATACGGCTTTTGAACAAGGGGGCTACTTGGGGAATTGCCTGCGGTCCGCTAACCCGGATGATGGCAATACCGCCTTCGCCCAAGGCTGTCGATACAGCGGCAATAGTGTCGCTAAGCATGTTGTAATTCACCTCTGGGTATGGTATCAAAAAAACAATGACTCCTCGCATAGGTCAAGGAGTCATTGCGGCATATGGTTCTACTTCAAAGTTATAACGACGCGGCGGTTCGGCTCTTCACCCTTGCTGAGGGTGTTCACCTGCTTGTGATCCTGTAATCTGGAATGGATGATCTTGCGTTCCTGCGGGGACATGGGTTCAAGGACCACCTCTTTGCGGGTCCTCACCACACGCCCGGCCAGACGGTCAGCCAGCTCCTCCAGTGTCTTCTTGCGGCGCTCCCGGAAGTTCTCCGCATCCAGCACGAGCCGGATGAAGCTGTCAGAATACCGGTTGGCAACAATATTAGCCAAATACTGCAAAGCATCGAGAGTTTGTCCTCTTCTGCCAATCAGCAGCCCAAGCTCCGGACCGGAAATTTGCAGAACAGTTGATTCCTTGGCATGAACGATTTCAACTTCCACCTCAAGCCCCATGCTCTTGGCGACATCTACAATGAAATGAACGGCCTGACCGTATGCTTCTTCTACCGGGTGTCCGGAATCCTGGCGCGGTACACCGCTGATCGCCTCTGTATTGCTCTCTCTTGTTGTCTGCTGAGACAGTAGCGGAGCACTCGCCGCTGATGCCGGTGCGGCTTCCGGGATCAAGGTCAATTCCACCTTGGCACCCTTCGCACCGATCAATCCAAGGAATCCTTTTGACGGCTGTTCAAGTACGTTGACCGTTACCCGGTCCTTGTGAACTCCAAGCTGATTAAGTCCCCGTTCTACAGCTTCTTCAATGGTTTTCCCTGTCGCGACGACTTTGCTCATTTTGACTTTTTGACCCCCTTCTTCCCATTGCTTCCGTTTCCTTTAGCAGTAGGAGTTACATCTTTGCGGGCGTTAGAGTTGCTGTTCTTGCTCTTCGTCAAGTTGACATCCTTAGTCTTGCTGTTGCCTGCACCAGCCGTAGCGCTGGCAGCGGCAAGTGCAGCTTTGTGCTTATCATTGTTGCGGTACAGGAAGTAGTTCTGAACAATGGTGTAAATATTGCTGTATACCCAGTACAGAGGCAGAGCAGCCGGGAAGTTGTAGGACATGATGAAGATCAGAACCGGATATACCATCATCATGAACTGCATTGGACCCTGCTGTTGGACCGGGTTCATCTTGGTCATCATGCGGGTCTGAATGAAGGTAGTTGCGGCAGCAAGAACCGGCAGGATGAACAGGTGATCGGGTTTGCCGAGCTGCAGCCACAGGAAGTCATGTAATCTAAGATCCGGATTGTAGTAGATCGAGTTGTATAGGGCGATGAAGATTGGCATTTGCACAATCAGCGGCAGACAGCCCGCCATCGGATTGACCTTATTCTCCTGGAACAGGCGCATCGTTTCCTGCTGTACCTTTTCAGGCTCATCTTTATATTTTTTCTTAATCTTCTCAAGTTCCGGTTGAATTGCCTGCATGGCACGTGAGCTCTTCACCTGCTTAATCGTAAGCGGAAGAATCAGTGTGCGAACAATGATAACCATTACAAGAACGGCTAGGCCATACTGGCCGTTGAACCATTTCGCGAAAGTATCCAGGGCAATGGCGAAATAATACACAACATTACTCTGCCAGAAGCCTCCATTTTTCAAATCCTCCGTAGTGTGCGTCACTGTTGTCGCAGACGGAGAGCATCCCGACAGAACAGCGATCATTAGAACCATTAACCCGAGGAGAAGAAACATTTTTCCTCGCTTAGTCTTCATTAGAGACACTTCAAAACCCCTCTCATAAACATTCCTTTGCACCGTAAATCATAACATAATTATGGATACAAATAAACAAGCCCTCTTCAGGCTCTTTTACTTGCGTAAAGCCTTGAGCAGCTTGGCTTTGCGCAGCACATGCAGCACGCTTTTCTCCAGCTCGGCGTAATCCTTGGAGAGCGCTCCTTTTCTGACAATGAAAACGATATCCAGATTGCCGGCAATTTCCGCCTCGTGGTGACGGACAATCTCCTTGACCAGTCTTCTCATCCGGTTGCGGACAACGGCATTACCGACCTTCTTGCTGACGGATATGCCCACCCGGAATCGTTCCACTTCTCTTCTGGGGAACCAATACACCACATACTGATGATTCGCAAATGACTTCCCATGGCGGTATACGCGGCTGAAGTCGGCACGGTTTCGTAATCGTAAACTTTTGTGCACGGAAATCTCCTATTCAAATACCGGAATTGCTCCAGGCTCCGGAATTTCATCTTCTAATTAGTATTGTCATTCAAGGGAGACCATAAACAGTTACCGCGGCGGCCCTGGAGATCCCCTGCCGACAAACATAGACAGCTTGTGGAAGCTACACTCAAATGATTTTGAATTCTTATATCTTTAAAAAAAGCCCCGCAGTAGCGTTAACATCCCCTGCAGAGCCTATCATTTATTGTTGCCGCAGCAGAAGTAATACCTGATTATCCGCTCGCTGAGCGTCATCCCATATTCTGCGCTATATATAGAAGAGAAATAAAAACAGCTGATGCATTCTGCAAATAAAGCGTAAAAAAGGACCACAGCAGTGGTCCCAAAGTGGCCTATCTTACGCACTCAAAACTTTTCTGCCTTTCAAGCGGCGGGCTGCCAGCACTTTGCGGCCGTTTTTCGTGCTCATTCTTTTGCGGAAACCATGCACCTTTTTGCGTTTGCTCACATTTGGTCTGAACGTCGGTCTCATGTATTGCACCTCCCTTACAGGAACATAATTACTGTCATATAAGCAGAAACGGACTAAGCCGTCCTTAAAGTAGGGACAGTATCTACAAGTATTATCAATTTAATTTGGAGACATATCCTCACAGAAAACACCTTTATATATTTAAACACATAAATGCGCCAAAAGTCAACCTTGTCCCTTTCTCCCTCTTTTTAAGGGAAGCCCTCGTTTCCTTGAATCAGGCCGGAAGCCGGAATCTTATCCCCAGCGTTCCCCGCCTCTTCTCTGATTCTAACTCTAACCGCTTATCCACAAAGGAACACATTCAAAATAATAATCCACAGGCTTGTCCAGTTATCCACCTGTGATTAATTCCGGGCGTATTTTGCTCACAGGTGAGCACAACCTGTGTATAAAAAAATTGGCGCAGTCGCGGAAACTGTCGAACGGTAAACAAATTATCAACAATATGTAGTGGTGTGCCTAAAAATTATACACAAGTGATTGAATTTGTGGATAAAATAGCTTCGCTCATTGAAAAACAAGGGGCGTTTTGCTATGATGGTATTACTTTTGAATGTGAATAGATTTGTTTGTTCAATAAATTATCAACAAGCTGTGGATAAAGTTGTGAACAATTCAAATTTATCCATATTTTTTTGTCTCTTGAAGTTGCATACTGGGGATAAGATTCAGCACCAACCCATTTTCTTCGACATTTCCACTTCATGGCTGATGCCACATTTGGAAGATTTAAAGGAGTGACAGTCTGTGGACAGCCATACTTCCGAATTATGGCAGCAAATATTATCGATTATTCAAAGCAAACTAAGCAAGCCGAGCTTTGATACCTGGTTCAAGGCCACCAAGGCCATGACGTTCAATTCCCAGGCTCTTATCATCTCGGCGCCTACAACTTTTGCCGTTGAATGGCTGGAAAGTCGCTATACCAAACTGGTAGGAGCAACGGTATATGAAGTTACCGGACAGCAGGTGGAAGTCAAATTTGTCATTGAGGAGAACAAGCCCTCTGAGCCTATGGTTCAGCAAAGTGCGCCTACTCCCGTTGTTTCGCGCGAAGAGGCTCAGACACATTTGCTCAATCCCAAATACACCTTCGACACGTTCGTGATCGGTTCAGGCAACCGTTTTGCGCATGCAGCCTCTCTTGCTGTAGCCGAAGCGCCGGCCAAAGCTTATAACCCTCTGTTTCTGTATGGAGGCGTTGGTCTCGGAAAGACTCACCTGATGCATGCGATCGGCCATTATGTGCTGGAGCATAACCCCAACAACAAGGTGATTTACATCTCCTCTGAGAAGTTCACGAATGAATTCATCAACTCCATCCGTGATAACCGCGGCGAAAGCTTCCGCAACAAGTACCGCAATGTTGACATTTTGCTGATTGACGACATCCAATTCCTGGCCGGCAAGGAGTCAACGCAGGAGGAATTTTTCCATACGTTCAATGCTCTTCATGAAGAACGCAAGCAAATTATCATCTCCAGCGACCGCCCTCCCAAGGAAATTCCTACTCTGGAGGAACGGCTGCGTTCCCGGTTCGAATGGGGACTGATTACAGATATCCAGCCCCCTGATCTTGAGACGCGGATTGCCATTCTACGCAAGAAGGCAAAGGCGGAGAACCTGGATATCCCGAACGAAGCCATGATGTACATCGCCAACCAGATCGACACGAATATCCGGGAGCTTGAAGGCGCGCTGATCCGTGTAGTGGCTTATTCTTCCCTGACGAACCAGGATGTGACGACACATCTGGCAGCCGAAGCGCTGAAGGATATCATCCCTTCGAGCCGTCCGAAGATGATCACTATTAATGATATTCAGCAAAAAGTCGGTGAATACTACAATTTACGCATGGAGGACTTCAAAGCGCGGAAACGCACGAAGGCTGTGGCTTTTCCAAGGCAGATTGCCATGTATCTCTCCCGTGAGCTGACGGATTATTCGCTTCCTAAGATCGGCGAGGCCTTCGGAGGACGCGACCATACGACCGTTATCCATGCCCATGAGAAGATTACGCAGCAATTAAAGGTAGACCAGGAGCTCTATAAAGTGGTAAATAATCTTGCGGAGAAAATTAAAAATCCTTCCTAAGAGGAACAAAGAGCCTATACACAATCTATACACATGTGGGTAGGCTTAATTTTATGCTGTTTAGCGACTTATCCACATAAACGGAGCCCCTACTACTAATACTATTAAATAACTATAATAATTCATCTTCTAAGAGCAGGTTTCAAAGAGCATTTACGTACACACATTTCCCAATTTTTCAGCTAGGAGTGAAATCATGAAAATCAGCATTCTCAAAAATGAACTTAACGAATCTATCGGCCATGTCTCCAAGGCAATCTCCAGCAGAACAACTATCCCTATTCTGACCGGTATTAAGTTTGAGGTTAGCCATCAGGGCGTTACGCTGACTGCAAGCGATACGGATATTTCCATTCAGTCCTTTATCCCCGCCGAGAATGACAGCCAGACGATCGTCAAGGTAGAGCAGCCGGGTAGCGTGGTGCTTCCCGCCAAATTTTTCGTTGAGATTATCAAGAAGCTTCCCTCCAAAGAAATTCACATGGAAGTCAAGGAAGGCTTCCAGACCTACATCTCCTCCGGCTCTACGGAGATTCAGATTGTGGGCCTCGATCCTGAAGAATTCCCTGTTCTGCCAAGCATTGAAGAGAATGAAACCATCTCCATGCCCGGTGATTTGCTGAAGAATATGATTAAGCAGACCGCTTTCTCCATCTCCACCCAAGAGACCACACCAATCCTGACAGGCATTCTGTGGAATCTGGCCGACAATGAATTCAAGTTCACGGCTACCGACCGCCACCGGCTTGCAACCAGAGCTGCACACCTGGAAGGTACAGAGAATATCCAGTTCGCGAATATTGTCATTGCCGGCAAAACGCTGAACGAGCTGAGCAAAATTATCCCTGATCAGAATATGCTGGTGGATATTGTCGTCGCCGATAACCAGGTGCTGTTCAAAATCGACAAAGTGTTATTCTATTCGCGGATTCTGGATGGCATTTATCCGGATACTTCTAGAATTATTCCAACCACCTACAAAACAGAACTAACCTTGGACACAAAAAAATTAAGCGAATCGATTGACCGCGCTTATTTGCTGTCCCGTGAAGAAAAAACAAACATCGTCCGGATGCAGACCCTGGAAAACGGCGATGTGGAGATCTCCTCCAGCTCCTCCGAGCTAGGGAAGGTCCGTGAAGAGCTGGAAGTCATCGATTTCAAAGGCGAGCCGCTGCGCATCTCGTTCAACTCCAAATATATGCTCGATGTACTGAAGGTGGTGGAGAGTGAGCAGCTCGTGATCGCCTTCACCGGTATGATGAGCCCGATTATTCTCAGACCGCTCGACGAGAGCCGCAGCCTGTATGTGATTTTGCCATACCGGACAACTAATTAACGCCCTGTTCATCAACATGTGGATAAGTGGCTGAAAGGATAAAAAATCATGAAAAAAATAGTTATCCACAGTGGATATATTAAGCTCGACCAATTCCTGAAGCTCTCCGATTGTGTATCCACAGGGGGGATGGCTAAGGCACTGCTGCAGGAAGGGCATGTGCAGGTGAACGGTGAGGTAGAAGAACGGCGTGGCCGGAAGCTCTACCCGGGTGATACAATCGAGGTACAGGATAACGGCGTCTTTGAAGTTGAGGGCGGCGGAGTCAAGGAGGAGTAACCCTAAGGAGGAACAGGCTTTTGTTTGTCAAAAATATCGGACTGCAGGATTACCGCAACTATGGGCTGCTGCGTCTTGAGCATCTGGGCGATGTGAATCTCATTCTCGGACAGAACGCCCAGGGCAAAACCAATCTCATGGAGGCTTTGTTTGTCCTCGCGATGACCAAAAGCCACCGGACCTCCAAGGACAAGGAGCTGATCTCCTTCGATGCTCCGGCGGGCTCCGCGCAGATTGTTGCTGAAGTAGAGCGCAAATACGGGGATCTTAAGCTGGAGCTGACCCTGTCCCCGCAGGGCAAGAAGGCTAGAATTAACGGACTGGAGCAGCGGCGGCTCAGTGAATTCGTAGGCTCGCTGAACGTGGTGATGTTTGCCCCGGAGGATCTGGAGATTGTTAAAGGCACCCCGGGCATCCGGCGCCGGTTCCTTGACATGGAGATTGGCCAGGTTCAGCCGAGCTACCTGTTTCATCTGCAGCAGTATCAGAAAATCCTCCTCCAGCGGGGCAATCTGCTGAAGCAGTTATGGGGCAAGGAGGCTGGCGGCCGGGAGCTTCTGGACATCTGGGATGCCCAACTTGTAGAACATGGTGTTAAAATCGTCAAAAAAAGGAAACAATTCATAAAGAAGCTGCAGATATGGGCAGAAAGCATCCACCGGGGCATCACAAACGGCGGAGAAGAGCTCAAGCTGCTCTATGTCCCCTCCTTTGGTGAGCGTGAAGAGGAAGATGAAGCTGTCTTATTGGACAAATTTATGTTAAAGTTATCACAAACAAGAGATCAGGAAATCAGACGCGGCATGACGCTGACGGGTCCCCATCGGGATGACCTGTCCTTTTTTATCAACGGAAGAGAAGCTCAGGTCTACGGTTCCCAAGGGCAGCAACGTACGGCAGCTTTATCGCTCAAGCTGGCGGAAATTGAACTGATCCATGAGGAGATCGGAGAATATCCTGTGCTGCTTCTTGATGATGTTTTGTCCGAACTTGATCCCTATCGTCAGACCCAGCTTATCGAAACCTTTCAGAGCAAGGTGCAGACCTTCATCACTGCCACCGGTGTTGAGGGACTGAACGCTGATAAACTAAAGGGTGCAATCCTGTATCATGTTCATGGCGGCAAAGTGGGGTTATAAAGAGCGGAGGAAGACCATGTATATTCATTTGGGCGGAGAAAAAATTATTCGATCCTCAGAGCTGATTGCTATATTTGATATATCGATTGAGAAGTCCTCCAAGGTATCGAAGCAGTTTATGACTCATTCCCAGCAGGATAAGAAGCTGGAACGCATTGGTGAAGAGGAAGCGAAGTCTATTGTCGTGACCAGGAATACTGTCTACTACTCCCCGATCTCCTCCTCCACTCTCAAAAAAAGAGCCAAGATCTTGTTAGAAATATAGGTTTCGTAAGTTACAAGAGATAATCTGAAAGAAGTAGGTGAAGGCATGTCAATGAATCAACCGACATATGATGAGAGCCAGATTCAGGTACTGGAAGGGCTGGAAGCAGTTCGGAAACGTCCCGGCATGTACATTGGCTCCACCAGCTCCAAAGGTCTGCATCATTTGGTCTGGGAAGTTGTCGATAATAGTATCGATGAGGCGCTGGCAGGTTTTTGCGACCGGATTCAAGTCATAATTACTGAGAATAACAGTGTGACTGTTATTGACAACGGGCGGGGAATTCCTGTCGGTGAGAACGTCAAGCTGAAGAAGTCCACGCTTGAAGTGGTCATGACTGTCCTGCATGCAGGCGGTAAGTTCGGCGGCGGGGGCTACAAGGTGTCCGGCGGTCTTCACGGCGTGGGGATCTCTGTGGTTAACGCTTTGTCCGAGAAGGTAGTAGTGACCGTCAAGCGTGACGGGCATGTCTACCAGCAGGAGTACAACCGCGGCGTGCCGCAATATGACATCAGAGTGATCGGGGATACAGAGGAGACGGGGACCACCACCACCTTCCACCCGGACCCGGATATTTTTACCGAAACCACTACTTTTGAATACTCCACGCTCCTTACCCGTATCCGAGAGCTGGCCTTCCTGAACAAGGGCATTGAGCTGTCACTGCTGGATGAACGGACCGGAGTCAACAATACGTTCAAGTATGAAGGCGGTATTGTGGAGTATGTGAAATACCTTAACGAGAAAAAAGAAGCTCTTCATGAGGATCCGATCTACGTGGAAGGCTCACGGGATATGATCGCGGTTGAAGTAGCTCTCCAATATAACGATTCATATACAGAGAATATCTATTCATTCGCCAACAATATCAATACCCACGAGGGCGGAACGCATGAATCCGGCTTCAAGAGCGCTTTGACGCGGATCATTAATGATTACGCACGCAAGGCCGGTGTGATCAAGGATAGCAGCCAGAATCTGACCGGTGATGATGTCCGCGAAGGTCTGACGGCGATTATTTCCGTCAAAATCCCTGAGCCGCAGTTCGAAGGCCAAACCAAGACCAAGCTCGGCAACAGTGAAGTCCGCGGGATTGTAGAATCGCTGTTCGGCGAGAAGCTGCAGGAGTTCCTGGAAGAGAATCCTGCCGTCTCACGCAAGGTGCTGGAGAAGTCATTGCAGGCTTCCCGTGCCCGTGAAGCGGCCAAAAAGGCCCGTGAGCTGACCCGCCGCAAAAGTGCGCTTGAAGTCAGCGCCCTGCCGGGTAAGCTGGCGGACTGCTCCTCCAAGGATGCGTCGATCAGTGAGCTGTACATCGTCGAAGGTGACTCGGCGGGTGGATCAGCCAAGCAAGGCCGGGACCGTCATTTTCAGGCGATCCTGCCGCTGCGCGGTAAGATTCTGAACGTCGAGAAGGCCCGGCTGGACCGGATCTTGTCCAATGCGGAAATCCGGGCGATTATCACCGCACTCGGAACCGGGATTAGCGATGATTTCGACCTCTCGAAGGCGCGTTATCACAAGGTTGTTATTATGACGGATGCGGACGTCGACGGCGCACATATCCGAACACTGCTGCTGACCTTCTTCTACCGCTACATGCGGAAGATTGTTGACGCAGGGTATATCTATATCGCCCAGCCGCCGCTCTTCAAGATCGAGCGCAACAAAGTTGTGCGCTATGCACAGACCGAGAAGGAGCGCGATGAGATCATTGCTGCTTTCGGTGAGAACGTGAAGGTTAATGTTCAGCGCTACAAAGGTCTGGGTGAGATGAACGCCGCTCAGCTGTGGGACACGACGATGGACCCTGAGAGCCGCACCATGCTGCAGGTGACCATTGAGGACGCCATGCTGGCGGACAGCATCTTTGATACCCTGATGGGTGACAATGTCGAACCGCGCCGCGAATTTATTCAGGAGCATGCCCAATCGGTTAAGAACCTGGATATTTAAGCAGCACATAGCGAACCTCCGGATTATCCCTTGCGGATGAAGCCGGAGGTTTTTTAGTAATACAAAGGGTATATAGCCTGCCACTTGAATACATAGAGCTAGTTGTTCGATATTCGCTTGCGGCGGCTGTTTACGGACTTCCGGTTAGGCTTCAACCGTCCATAGGCCACAGCATAACGGTGGATTTTGCGGTAAATTGCTTTGTTCGGGAACAATTTGAAGACAATGATGGAGGGTAAGGTATTTACTTCAAGCAGCCACAGATCATGATGCCGGTCCATCGCTACATCAAGCCCCAGCTCCTTAAGGCCTGGATAAGCCGTTTCGAGCTGCGCGCCGATTCGGACGCCCAGAGATTTGAGCTGCCGGGTCGTCGCAGACATTTCGTCAGAGTTCATATGCTCCTTGAACAGGGTATCTACCGGAAAAACACTGCCGCCGCTGTGATAATTCGTGATTACCTTCTGCGGTGCGGCGACCCGGCCAAGCATGCCAGTAGTCTCCCAACTGCCCTGGGGATTCTTCTGGGTAAGCACCCGCAGGTCGAAGGGACGGTCCTGATGCTGCAGCAGATCAATGCCCTGCTGGACCAGATAGCTGCGGTCTTTAATCCGTGGTACCAGTGCGGCATGAAGCTCTTCGGGGCTATTAAAGACCTCGGCGTCCTTCGTATACCTGAGAACATACATCAGCTTCGGCTCTGCCGGCACTTCTGCTTCACTGTCCGCAGCTGCTGTCTCCGGTTCACGGCTCTCCGGCTGCTGCCCGCTGGGACTTAAGTGTACCATCCTCTGCTCGGCTCTCATTACCCCGCTGCCATAGGTGCCGCGGTCGGGCTTTATATATACCATGCCGTGCAGATGCAGCATTTCTTTCAGATCCTCCAGGCCGTATTTGCGCGTTTCCGGAATATAGACCGAGAGCTGACGGTTTTGCAGAATGACTTTCGTTTTTGCCCATTTGCTGGACACGCGTTGAATCTTCATGTTCTGCCTCCGTTTCTTTACGCATAGCGAATTTTCAGGACAAGCCAACAAAAAAATGTTATAATATAAGGATATGAGATTATGCTATTTGGGACGAAAACAGGGACATAAAGCCAATTCTCTTGTCTCTACAGTCTATGTACTGAAGACAGCAGCGGAGAGGGCGTATACCCTTATCCGTACTAAAAGAAAATCAATATAGACGATAACAGGCTATCATGTTTAATTGTGCTGGTTTTGTGAAAGTAATATAATATAGGGTAGCGGTTTTTAACTGAAGGAGGTCCACCAACTCATGGCTGAACAAAATAACCCGCAAGTCAAAGATCGGGACATTGGCGTTGAAATGCGCGAATCCTTTATGGATTACGCAATGAGCATCATTGTAAGCCGGGCTTTGCCGGATGTGCGGGATGGACTTAAGCCTGTTCACCGACGCATTTTGTTTGCGATGTCGGAACTTGGTATGTCCTCGGATAAGCCACATAAGAAGTCAGCTAGAATCGTCGGTGAGGTTATCGGTAAGTATCACCCTCACGGTGACTCAGCAGTCTATGAAACAATGGTACGTATGGCACAGGACTTCTCCATGCGCTATATGCTTGTAGACGGTCATGGTAACTTCGGTTCCATAGACGGAGATATGGCGGCTGCAATGCGTTATACAGAAGCACGTTTGTCCAAAATCGCTGGAGAAATGCTCCGTGACCTGAACAAGGAGACCGTTGACTTCGCGCCCAACTATGACGGTGAAGAGAACGAGCCTGTAGTCTTGCCTGCGCGTTATCCCAATCTGCTGGTCAATGGTGTAGGCGGGATTGCGGTGGGGATGGCAACCAACATTCCTCCGCATAATCTCGGTGAGGTTATTGACGGTGTGCAGGCGATGATCAAGAATCCTGATATTACGCCTATGGAGCTTATGGAATATATTCAAGGCCCGGATTTCCCGACGGCTGGATATATTTTGGGCCGTGAAGGTATCCGTCAGGCCTACCGCACTGGACGCGGATCGGTTACCATGCGCGCGAAAGCGGTCATTGAAGAGAATAACGGCAAGGCCCGGATTATTGTGCATGAGCTTCCTTACCAGGTCAACAAGGCCCGGCTCGTGGAGAAGATCGCGGAGCTGGTTCGCGAGAAGCGCATCGAGGGTATTACGGATCTGCGTGATGAGTCTGACCGTAACGGAATGCGCGTAGTGGTTGAAATGAGAAGGGATGTAAATCCTAGCGTTGTACTTAACAATCTCTACAAGCATACTTCCATGCAGTCCACCTTCGGGATCAACATGCTGGCTATTGTCAACAATGAACCGAAGATTCTGAATCTGCGCGATGTGCTGTATCACTATCTGCAGCATCAGATCGAAGTTATCCGCCGCCGGACGATCTTCGACCTTAAGAAGGCGGAAGCACGGGCGCATATTCTGGAAGGTTTGCGTATTGCCCTGGATCATCTGGATGAGGTCATTGCTCTGATCCGCGCTTCACGCACAACCGACATTGCCCGGGAAGGTCTGATGGAGACCTTCAGTCTGAGCGTAGAGCAAGCCCAGGCGATCCTCGATATGCGGATGCAGCGCCTGACCGGTCTGGAACGCGAGAAGATCGAGAACGAATATAACGAGCTTTTGGCCAAAATTGCCGAATACCGTGAGATTCTGGCCAATGAGCATCTCGTGCTGGATATTATCAGCAATGAACTGCAGGAGATCCGGGATAAGTACTCCGATGACCGCCGTACAGAAATTACCGTTGGGGAAGAAAGCATCCTTGACGAGGATCTGATTCCGCGTGAAGAGGTTGTTATCACGATTACCCACACCGGTTACATCAAACGTCTTCCGGTCAACACCTACCGCAGCCAGAAGCGCGGCGGACGCGGTGTCATCGGGATGGACACCAAGGACCAGGACTTTGTGGAGCATCTCTTCGTGAGTAACTCCCATAACTACCTGATGTTCTTCACTGATAAGGGTAAGGTGTACCGGATTAAGGCCTATGAGATTCCTGAGCTTGGACGGACTGCCCGGGGAACGCCGATCATCAACCTGATTCAAATCGAGCAGGGCGAGAAGATCAGTGCGGTCATCCAGGTGGAGGAAGCGGACAGTGACAAATATCTGTTCTTCGCTACCCGCGAGGGAATTGTGAAGAAGACGCCTCTGGAAGATTACAACAACATCCGTAAGGGTGGTTTGATTGCAATCAATCTCCGTGAGGAGGATTCACTGATTGAGGTGAAGCTGACGGACGGTGAGCAGAATCTGATTATCGGTACTGCCCGCGGAATGTCGATTACCTTCTCGGAGAACGATGTGCGTTCCATGGGCCGCAGCGCTACCGGGGTTAAGGGGATCACGCTTGATTCCAATGACCATGTTATTGGCATGGACTGCGTAGATCAGGAGCTTGAGGTGCTGATCGTAACCACCAAGGGCTATGGTAAGCGGACACCTGCTGCTGACTACCGGTCCCAGACCCGCGGCGGTAAAGGTATCAAGACCATTAACCTTACGGATAAGAACGGACCGGTTGTCGGGCTGAAGGTCGTCAAGCAGGACGAGGACCTTATGATTATTACGACCAGCGGTACCCTGATCCGTACCAGTATGGACGGAATATCCACCATGGGCCGTTATGCGCAGGGCGTTAAGCTGATAAACATCCGAGAGGATGATGCTGTAGCTACACTGTGCAGAGCGGACAAAGAGGATGAAGAGCTGTCTGAGCATGAGGACGGCGAAGACATTCAAGGAGCTCTGGTAGAAGGCGATGGCGAGATTGAAGCTAGCCAGCCTGAAGCGGATGCGGTGGACGAAGACGACAGCCTAGAATAAGGATTGCAGGAGAGCATGGATTTCTGATGAATAGAAATCCATGCTTTTTTTATACCCTATCAACTGATGAACGGGGAATTCTCTATCTAGCCGCTTCCCGTGTTCCATACTATAATTAGAGAATTACAGGTGTCACCGACATAAAGGGGCTTAGGCTAATGCCAAACATATCCGTTGGAGAGATTAAAGCGGGTTCAAAGATTATAAAGGATGTAATTACTCCTTTAGGAGGAGTATTGTTCGGGAAGGGGAAGATTATTCTCCCCCGGGATATTGAGATTTTGCAGGCTTTTTTGATCGGACAGGTCGAGATTGAAGGGGCTCATGGGGAAGACAAACCGGCAGAGAGCGCTAAACCAGCAGTGAAGCAGCAAGCGGCCAAGACGGGTGCTCTGATTAATGAGTCGGTGCTGGCCAAGAGTAATTCTCCGCTTCACGATGAGTATGAGAAAATGCTGGTGCTCATCAAGCAAAGCTACCGTGCAGCGGCCGCAGCGGCCCTTCCGATCTTCGAACTGCGGAGTCAGCTGGAGCTGCTGATTACCCATTTGAAGGATTACCATGTCTTAAAGTTTGCGCCGCGTGTGCTATTTGACCAGGAATATAACTATCATAATGCTGTTTTGTCTGCCCTGACCTCCTATCGAATTGCCCAGTGGTGCGGATATCCGCAGAAGGACTGGATGCAGGCTGCTTTTGCCGGCTTGCTGCACGATATAGGTAACATTAAGGTTGACGAAGCGCTGCTGCAGAAGCCAACCCCTCTAAGCGGTGCAGAGATTGACGAGGTACGCAGACACACTACATACGGTTATCAGCTGCTCCGCAATGTTACAGCCATTAACGAAGGGGTTAGACTAGCAGCGTTGCAGCACCATGAGAAGATAGACGGTTCCGGGTATCCGCTTAGGCTGGATGGCAGCCAGATTCATTTCTACGCCAAGATTGTGGCAGTCGCCGATATCTTCCATGCCATGACGCTGGGAAAAGCCTATAGAAAGGCACAGTCGCCTTATCTGGTACTGGAGCAACTGCAGAAGGAGAGCTTCGGAAAGCTCGACCCGGTGATCGTACAGACCTTCATTCAAAAGACGACGGACTTGTATAACGGTACAAGGATACGGCTCAGCGATGGGCGCCACGGGGAAATCATCTTTACCGACCGTAACAACCCGACAAGACCCATGGTTCAGGTTGAAGGAAACATCGTTAATCTGATCAATGAACGGGAGTTACATATTCAGGAGATTATTGCTTAAGCATGCGGACAGAGGAGTAGAGCTATGCTAACTTGCTTGCCGGAGTATGACTGGTTAGGGAAAGCGTAGCTTTAGATAATAAATTTGAAATAAAAGCTTGCAATGATTGTCTATCCATGATATATTCTATTTCTGGCCGCGAAACATCAACGGCTGGCTCGAAAAAGAAGTTGAAAAAAGAGCTTGCATTGATCGGTTGGATGTGTTATATTATAAGAGTTGCTGGTGACGCGGTGAGCGGCGTTGACGACGAGCTTGATCTTTGAAAACTGAACAACGAGTGAGTACCTGGAAATCACTTCGGTGAGATCCAAATTAGAGAATGTAACAATTCTCGTCAGATGTTTCAAAATGAGCAATCGCTCTTTCTATACTGCAATCTCTTCGTCCGCTCAGCTGAGCTGGACCGAAGAGATTGCAGGTGACGCTTACTTCGTAAGCGTCCTAATTGGAGAGTTTGATCCTGGCTCAGGACGAACGCTGGCGGCATGCCTAATACATGCAAGTCGAGCGGAGTCTGAGAGGAAGCTTGCTTCCTTTCAGATTTAGCGGCGGACGGGTGAGTAACACGTAGGCAACCTGCCCTCAAGCCTGGGATAACTACCGGAAACGGTAGCTAATACCGGATAATTTCTTTTTTCTCCTGAGGAGAGAATGAAAGGCGGAGCAATCTGCTGCTTGGGGATGGGCCTGCGGCGCATTAGCTAGTTGGTGGGGTAACGGCCCACCAAGGCGACGATGCGTAGCCGACCTGAGAGGGTGAACGGCCACACTGGGACTGAGACACGGCCCAGACTCCTACGGGAGGCAGCAGTAGGGAATCTTCCGCAATGGGCGCAAGCCTGACGGAGCAATGCCGCGTGAGTGATGAAGGTTTTCGGATCGTAAAGCTCTGTTGCCAGGGAAGAACGTCCGGTAGAGTAACTGCTGCCGGAGTGACGGTACCTGAGAAGAAAGCCCCGGCTAACTACGTGCCAGCAGCCGCGGTAATACGTAGGGGGCAAGCGTTGTCCGGAATTATTGGGCGTAAAGCGCGCGCAGGCGGTTATTTAAGTCTGGTGTTTAAACCTTGGGCTCAACCTGAGGTCGCACTGGAAACTGGGTGACTTGAGTACAGAAGAGGAAAGTGGAATTCCACGTGTAGCGGTGAAATGCGTAGATATGTGGAGGAACACCAGTGGCGAAGGCGACTTTCTGGGCTGTAACTGACGCTGAGGCGCGAAAGCGTGGGGAGCAAACAGGATTAGATACCCTGGTAGTCCACGCCGTAAACGATGAGTGCTAGGTGTTAGGGGTTTCGATACCCTTGGTGCCGAAGTTAACACAGTAAGCACTCCGCCTGGGGAGTACGGTCGCAAGACTGAAACTCAAAGGAATTGACGGGGACCCGCACAAGCAGTGGAGTATGTGGTTTAATTCGAAGCAACGCGAAGAACCTTACCAGGTCTTGACATCCAACTAACGAAGCAGAGATGCATCAGGTGCCCTTCGGGGAAAGTTGAGACAGGTGGTGCATGGTTGTCGTCAGCTCGTGTCGTGAGATGTTGGGTTAAGTCCCGCAACGAGCGCAACCCTTGACTTTAGTTGCCAGCAGGTGAAGCTGGGCACTCTAGAGTGACTGCCGGTGACAAACCGGAGGAAGGTGGGGATGACGTCAAATCATCATGCCCCTTATGACCTGGGCTACACACGTACTACAATGGCCGGTACAACGGGAAGCGAAGCCGCGAGGTGGAGCCAATCCCAGCAAAGCCGGTCTCAGTTCGGATTGCAGGCTGCAACTCGCCTGCATGAAGTCGGAATTGCTAGTAATCGCGGATCAGCATGCCGCGGTGAATACGTTCCCGGGTCTTGTACACACCGCCCGTCACACCACGAGAGTTTACAACACCCGAAGTCGGTGGGGTAACCCGCAAGGGAGCCAGCCGCCGAAGGTGGGGTAGATGATTGGGGTGAAGTCGTAACAAGGTAGCCGTATCGGAAGGTGCGGCTGGATCACCTCCTTTCTATGGAGAATCGTCTTCTGCAATGAAGACATTCAAATCTTAAATCTAGCCTGTCGGCTAGTTACTCACTCGTTGGTCAGTTTTGAGAGCTCAAACTCTCAACCGGCTGTAACTTCGATCGTCACTGTTGTGATCGACCCGAACTTACAGCAACTTGATCCTTGAAAACTGGATACCGAAACGAATTTGCGTTTTAGAACATTCCTTTAAGCTGAACTTGTGTAAACAAGTTTCAATATTTTAGTGATGCTAAGTGAAGGTTTTTGATTGTGCAAACAAGCAAAACACCGGAACGTTGGTTAAGCTATTAAGAGCACACGGAGGATGCCTAGGCGCCAGGAGCCGACGAAGGACGTGGCGAACAACGAAACTGCCTCGGGGAGCTGTAAGCAAGCTTTGATCCGGGGGTGTCCGAATGGGGAAACCCAGCTGTGGTAATTCGCAGTTACTCGTATCTGAATACATAGGATACGCAGAGGCAGACCAGGGGAACTGAAACATCTAAGTACCCTGAGGAAGAGAAAACAATAGTGATTCCGTCAGTAGCGGCGAGCGAACGCGGAACAGCCTAAACCAAGGGGCTTGCCTCTTGGGGTTGTGGGACGTCTCACATGGAGTTACAAAGGAATATGGTAGGCGAAGAGGTCTGGAAAGGCCCGCGATAGAGGTAAAAGCCCTGTAGCCTAAACTGTGTTCTCTCCGAGACGGATCCCGAGTAGTGCGGGGCACGTGAAACCCCGTATGAATCCAGCAGGACCATCTGCTAAGGCTAAATACTACCTGGCGACCGATAGTGAAACAGTACCGTGAGGGAAAGGTGAAAAGCACCCCGGAAGGGGAGTGAAATAGAACCTGAAACCGTGTGCTTACAAAAAGTCAGAGCCCTCTTTATGGGTGATGGCGTGCCTTTTGTAGAATGAACCGGCGAGTTACGTTTAACATGCAAGGTTAAGGTGAGAAGCCGGAGCCGCAGCGAAAGCGAGTCTGAATAGGGCGACTAAGTATGTGGACGTAGACCCGAAACCGTGTGATCTACCCCTGTCCAGGGTGAAGGTGCGGTAACACGCACTGGAGGCCCGAACCCACGCATGTTGAAAAATGCGGGGATGAGGTGGGGGTAGCGGAGAAATTCCAATCGAACTCGGAGATAGCTGGTTCTCCCCGAAATAGCTTTAGGGCTAGCCTCGGTGAATGGAGTGGTGGAGGTAGAGCACTGATTGGGTGCGGGGCCCGCAAGGGTTACCAAGCTCAGTCAAACTCCGAATGCCATTAACTTCTTGCCGGGAGTCAGACAGTGAGTGCTAAGATCCATTGTCAAAAGGGAAACAGCCCAGACCATCAGCTAAGGTCCCCAAGTGTGTGTTAAGTGGGAAAGGATGTGGAGTTGCACAGACAACCAGGATGTTGGCTTAGAAGCAGCCACCATTGAAAGAGTGCGTAATAGCTCACTGGTCGAGTGACTCTGCGCCGAAAATGTAACGGGGCTAAACACACCACCGAAGCTATGGCTAGATGCTTTGCATCTGGGGTAGGGGAGCGTTGTATGTGGGTTGAAGGTGTACCGTAAGGAGCGCTGGACAGCATACAAGTGAGAATGCCGGTATGAGTAACGAAAAGATCAGTGAGAATCTGATCCGCCGAAAGCCCAAGGTTTCCTGAGGAAGGCTCGTCCGCTCAGGGTAAGTCGGGACCTAAGGCGAGGCCGAAAGGCGTAGTCGAAGGACAACAGTTTGAAATTACTGTACCACCGTAATCCGCTATGAGCGATGGGGTGACGCAGGAGGGTAGTGACGCGGACTGATGGATGTCCGTCTAAGCAGTGAGGCTGGTGTGTAGGCAAATCCGCACACCGCACAGGCTGGGCTGTGATGGGGAGCGAAAATTACAGTAGCGAAGGTCATGATCTCACACTGCCAAGAAAAGCCTCTAGTCAGGAGAAGGTGCCCGTACCGCAAACCGACACAGGTAGGCGAGAAGAGAATTCTAAGGCGCGCGGAAGAACTCTCGTTAAGGAACTCGGCAAAATGACCCCGTAACTTCGGGAGAAGGGGTGCCTCGGTAGGGTGAATAGCCCGAGGGGGCCGCAGTGAAAAGGCCCAAGCGACTGTTTAGCAAAAACACAGGTCTGTGCGAAGCCGCAAGGCGAAGTATACGGGCTGACGCCTGCCCGGTGCTGGAAGGTTAAGGGGAGCGGTTAGGAGCAATCCGAAGCTGTGAACCGAAGCCCCAGTAAACGGCGGCCGTAACTATAACGGTCCTAAGGTAGCGAAATTCCTTGTCAGGTAAATTCTGACCCGCACGAATGGCGTAACGACTTGGGCGCTGTCTCAACGAGAGATCCGGTGAAATTTTAATACCTGTGAAGATGCAGGTTACCCGCGACAAGACGGAAAGACCCCATGGAGCTTTACTGCAGCTTGATATTGAATTTGGGTACGATCTGTACAGGATAGGTGGGAGCCGTAGAGGCAGGAGCGCAAGCTTCTGCGGAGGCGCCGTTGGGATACCACCCTGATCGTATCTAGGTTCTAACCTAGTGCCCTCATCGGGTACGGGGACCGTGTCAGGCGGGCAGTTTGACTGGGGCGGTCGCCTCCTAAAGAGTAACGGAGGCGTTCAAAGGTTCCCTCAGAATGGTTGGAAATCATTCGCAGAGTGCAAAGGCATAAGGGAGCTTGACTGCGAGACCTACAAGTCGAGCAGGGACGAAAGTCGGACTTAGTGATCCGGTGGTACCGCATGGAAGGGCCATCGCTCAACGGATAAAAGCTACCCTGGGGATAACAGGCTTATCTCCCCCAAGAGTCCACATCGACGGGGAGGTTTGGCACCTCGATGTCGGCTCATCGCATCCTGGGGCTGAAGTAGGTCCCAAGGGTTGGGCTGTTCGCCCATTAAAGCGGTACGCGAGCTGGGTTCAGAACGTCGTGAGACAGTTCGGTCCCTATCTGTCGTGGGCGCAGGAAATTTGAGAGGAGCTGTCCTTAGTACGAGAGGACCGGGATGGACGTACCGCTGGTGCATCAGTTGTTCCGCCAGGAGCATGGCTGAGTAGCTACGTACGGACGGGATAAGCGCTGAAAGCATCTAAGCGTGAAGCCCCCCTCAAGATGAGATTTCCCAGTATGTAAGACCCCTTGAAGACGACGAGGTAGATAGGTTGGAGGTGGAAGTGCAGCAATGCATGGAGCTGACCAATACTAATCGGTCGAGGGCTTATCCAAAATCTACAACGCAGATTCGTTTCGGATTCAGTTTTCAGGAATCAATTTCCTGAAGCATTTACGCTGTAAATGCCCGTTTGGTGGCGATAGCGGAGGGGTTCCACACGTACCCATCCCGAACACGACCGTTAAGCCCTCCAGCGCCGATGGTACTTGGACCGAAGGGTCCTGGGAGAGTAGGACGTTGCCAAGCACACATGAGCCATTGTCGAATCATCGACAATGGCTTTTTTGTATATCCGCGTATATAAAAAGCGGGAAGGGATAGGGTGTTTTAGTATAAAAACGCTTACAAACGAGTGACATTTTTGTTACCGACGAGGCGATGGTTCCAAGTATAATGGAAAAGTGCAATAAATAAGCAAAAGCCTTAATACGAATGAACTACGTATAAATTCTATCTTGGAATTTTCTTGCGTCTTTAGATGCATGGTAGAGGTAAGGAGGATTTAAGGTATGAAGCGAACTCAACCTTTGTGGATATTAGTTATTCTTTGTATAGTCGGAGTAATGCTGGCGGGTTGCGGAACGAAGGAGCCGGCATGGGAGACTTTTAACGGTGCACTTAATGAGGAAGACTTCCCCGTTCCCAAAGAGGCAAGCTCACCCGACAGAACAACTACAAACGTAGCCATGGACTATGTACGGTACTCTCTGCCTGGGTTGAAGGAGAAGAATGGCGTGCCGGAGCCTTATCTTGCAGCAATTAAAGCGTGGGGCTGGGAAGAGCAGAAACAGAAAGCAGACGATTCCGGGAGCTCCCGTGTTTTTCAGAAAGAAGGACTTATTGTACATCTGACCGTGCATGATGACTATTTCATCGTGATGATTCCGAAGGAAAAGAAGGTCACAACCAAAAGCTTGAAAAACAGATAAAAAATCGCCGTCCGGTTATGGATGGCGATTTTTTTGAAAGATAAGAATTTATATGTTTTGGGGTCCCCGCAAAGTACCTGAGTCATCACCTACGCTAAAGCCCCACTTTGTGGGGTTATTTTGTGTGCATGCTTGGCCGCTTAAATACAGCGCTATGTATATCTGGTTGGGATTACTGGGCGTAATAGGAGGCATCTGCCGCATTAAACTTGAGCATCCCGTCTTTGGCTACACTTTTTAACCGCAGCAGCGCATACAAACGGGGGAGCAGCAGCCACAGGTGGCATACCGCCAGCGAAGCCGTGAAGGCGGGCGGAGCCCAGACGATGAAGAGTGCGGCTATACAAAGACCGATCCAGAGGTTATGCAGCTGTACGGTGCGGAAGATGCCGTAGTTGATATATTGATCAGGCATGTAACCGGGCCAGGGCAGACGCAGGGACAATCTCCAGCGTTTGGCGATAGGGTGTCCGCTAATCAGCAGCACAGAGCGTGAGATGACATACTGAATCCACAGCATGACAGGTCCGGCTATAATCATGAACAGGATACTCAGCCAGGATAGAAAGACACTTTCGAGCACAAGGCATATAAAGGGGAGGGTGATATAGACCCGCAGCAGGAAGTCTGTAATAGTAATTTTTTTGATAAGCTTGTATTGATAGAATGTAGCGGCACCTTTGGTGTTTGGTTCCATACCTGGAATTCGGACCTCCTCGCAAGTTATCTTGTTATTATTATCGGCCTGTTCCTGTGTTTTATTAAACAATGGACTCAGATTCACCGAATGGGTAGCAGGCGAATATATATATTTTAGGCTATGAAGGATTAGGAAAAAACTATGAAAAGGTTTAAAATGATAGAAGGTGTACCATACTGTTCTTAAAAGAGTCAAGGTGGGATGAAAATGGAACAGCAAACCGGGCAGGCCTGCATTATCTGCGGGCAGGAAAAGGAAGAAGGCATTGTGATTGTCTCGCATTTCATCTGTGAGGACTGTGAGAGTGAGATGGTGCGTACGGAGGCTGAGGATGTGAAGTACAACTTTTTCATTAGCCGGATGAAGAAGATCAATCTGCGTATGCATGCTTAATGCACGAATTGCAATACCTGTAACAAGCAACATATAAAGAGCGGGCGGTGAATCTGTGTCGCGTTGGCTGCAAATACAAAGTTCTTCTTAACGGCTTCTCCGCCCTGACCGGGTGAGGGGAGCCGTTTTATTGCTTGTGGGGCCCTTTGCGGAATTGATAGGCGTTTGGGTATATTTGCGTTAAAATAGATGGTAACCCCCAGGGAAGGAAGATTCTATGGACAAGCTACAGCCTGGCAGGGCACCTGTATACGAAATGCTGGAACAATATAGACTTAAGGGTAATATATCTTATCATGTACCGGGTCACAAGAACGGGGAGGCTTACCGGAGTACTGTCAGTGCAGAGAGTGCGGGGTATCTCGCGGAAGTGATGCGTTACGATGTGACGGAAATTAACGGAACGGATGACCTTCATCATCCGGAAGGGGTAATAAGAGAAGCGCAGGAGCTGGCCGCAGACTGTTTTGGAGCGGAGGAGAGCTATATGCTGGTGGGCGGCAGCACCGCGGGTAATCTGGCTCTGATCCTGACGGTCTGTTCTGAGCCCGGAAGCTTGCTTCTTTTGCAGCGCAACGTCCACAAGTCTGTAATCCATGGACTGATGCTGGCAGGAGCGCGTGCAGTCTTCCTGGAGCCGGAGATTGATCCGGGCAGTGGACTCGCCGTGGCTCCGTCTGCTGAGACGGTGCAGGCGGGGCTGAATGCCTATCCGGAGGCAGTAGGCGTCCTGGTCACTATGCCGAACTACTATGGCATGGGCATTGACCTTGCGCCCCTCGCGCAGGCCTGTCACACCAGCGGCGTGCCGCTGCTGGTGGATGAGGCGCACGGGGCGCATTACGGGCAGCACCCGGCGCTTCCGGACGGGGCGCTTGCGGGGGGCGCGGACGGCGTGGTGCAATCCACGCATAAGATGCTGACGGCGCTGACGATGGGCGCCATGCTGCATGTGCAGGGGCCATGGCTTGACCGCGTGCTGCTGCGGCAGCGCCTGGCCATGGTGCAGAGCTCCAGCCCATCATACCCCGTGATGGCTTCGCTCGATCTGGCCCGGCGCCTGCTGCACAGCCAGGGCGCCGGTGCCTTCACGGCGGGGCTCGCCGCCGTGGATGTCCTGCGGCGCGGCCTGGCGGCGCTGCCGCGCTTCGGGCTGCTGCAGCCGGCCTCGCTGCAGCAGCCTGTCTGCGGCGAGGCGGGCGCCGCAGGAGTGAATACGCCGCCGCTGCGCGGGGCGGCGTACGTGACCCAGGACCCCTTTAAGGCGGTCATTTATGACGCCGCAGGGGTCCTGGGGGGCTTCGAGCTGCAGCGCAGGCTCGAAGAGAGGGGAATCGTGCCGGAGATGAGCGATGACCGGCACGTGGTTCTGGCCTTCAGCCTCGGCTCGAAGGCTGAAGAGGCAGCGGAGCTGCTGACAGCGCTGCATGACATTGCAGCGCAGACTACCTTGGCAGCACCGCAGACAGGCGGAACCGCAGCCTCCTCAGACCTTAATCTTACTGCTGGCGCTGATCCTGTCACTGGTCTTGAACCTAGCGCTGGTGCTGATCCTGTGACTGCCCGTGAACCTGGCGCTGGTTCTGAACCTAGCGCCGGATATGATCATATCTCTGATCTTGACCCTGTCTCTGGTCTAGATCTTACCGCTGGACCTGGCCGGTCTACTTACATGGACACCGCAGCTCCTGCTCCCCAAGGCGGAGAATCCTTCTCCAGTACATGGACCGCAGCCCAGGCAGCGTCATATAATAGCAGAGAAGGGGACTCAGCCTTCTCTGGTAACATTTCCACGTGGAACAATTTCGATATTCCAGCAGTATCGGCTCCGGTCGCGTTCTCTACCCGGCCGGTGGTTGCCGGTGAGACAGAGAGCATAGAGCTTGAGGCAAGTGCGGGCAGGATTGCGGCAGAGATGGTTATTCCCTATCCGCCAGGCATTCCGCTCCTATATGCCGGAGAGAGCATTACAGCGTCCGTCTGTGACAGGCTTATCCGCCTGCGAACAGGCGGGGCGAAATTCCAGGCCTGTGCTGATCCGGCCTTACAGCATATTAAGGTATACAACATTCAGAAGGGCGGAGAAGTATAAGTGAAGCGAGAAGGATTCTTCATTACTCTGGAGGGAGGCGACGGCTCCGGCAAAACAACTGTACTAGGCAGGGTGGCAGCTTATCTGCAGAACCATTCCATGCCCTATTTAATCACCCGTGAACCGGGAGGGATTGAGATTGCCGAGAAGATCCGCTCTATTATCCTCGATCCGGCGCATACGGCTATGGATGCCCGGACAGAGGCACTCCTGTATGCGGCAGCAAGAAGCCAGCATCTGGCGGAGGTAGTCGAGCCTGCTCTGCAGGAGGGAATTACCGTGCTCTGCGACCGTTTTGTAGACAGCAGCCTGGTCTATCAAGGGTACGCCAGAGGGCTGGGCATCGAAGAGGTGTGGGGGATTAACCGGTTTGCGACTGGCGGGAGAATGCCCGATCTTACCTTTTACCTGGATGTAGATCCTGAGGTGGGCCTGTCCCGGATTGCCGCCAATCAGAACCGGGAAGTGAACCGGCTGGATCTGGAGAGCCTTGAGTTTCATCAGAAGGTGAAAGCTGGCTATGAGCTGGTTACAAGTTCCGATCCGCAGCGGATTGTGGTGCTTGATGCGAATCGCCCTATCCATATGGTGGAGCAGGATATTGTACGTGTACTGAAGGAGAGGATATTAAAGGATTTCTAAGGTGTTTTGTCAAATAAACAATAGAGGTATAATGATTGAACAGGGCTTCGCTGCAGATTGATGAATGCTGTGCGAAAAGACTGTGAACATAACTAACAGGAGGGGATACGAAGATGAATTTGATCATTGCAATTATCCAGGATAAAGACAGCAACCGGCTATCCAGTGAACTGGTGAAGGCGAACTTCCGTGCCACCAAGCTGGCCAGTACAGGCGGATTTCTCCGTGCGGGTAACACTACCTTTTTAATTGGGGTAGATGATATTCAGGTAGACGCCGTACTCAGTGTAATCCGTAACAGCTGCAAAGTGCGCGAGCAACTGGTCACTCCGGTCACGCCGATGAGCGGCACGACAGATTCTTATTTGCCGCTTCCTGTCGAAGTGCAGGTAGGCGGAGCTACCGTATTCGTACTTCCCGTCGATCGTTTCGAGCATTATTGAGCATAATGAAGATCAACCCGGGCTACAGGCCCTTAAAAAGCGAAATGCTGACCACGGAGGCTGAGAGACGGCCGGTCCAGCAAAAAAACTTCAACGATGTATTTCAACAGCAAAGCCAGCAGAAAACTATAGATGAGTTGAACCGTCAGATTAAAGATATCCAGTTGCAAGGAGACCGGCTCTCCAAATCCATGACTGTACGTGAGCTGTCGATCTACCGGAACCTGATCAAACGGTTTCTGGAGGAGACGGCCCGCCGCGGAGTGATCCTGAAGGACACCAAAGGCTGGGACCGGCGGGGCCGCGGCAAACGCTACAAGCTGCTTGAGGAGGTTGATGCCGCCCTGCTGAATATGGCAGATGATCTGCTGGATAGCGAGCAGGGCCGGATCGACCTCCTGGGACGGGTTGGAGAGATCCGCGGGCTGCTGATTAACCTTTCTTTCTGACAACTTGGAGGTACCTATGTCTTTTCATGAACTATTAGGCCAGGAGGACGCCAAGCGGCTGCTTCAGAATGCCTTGCGCAAGGATACTGTCAGCCATGCCTATCTGTTCACGGGCCCGGCAGGCAGTGGGCAGGTGAAGATGGCACTGACGTTCGCCCAGGCGATATTCTGTACTGCCAGCAAGGATGATGCCTGCGGAGAGTGTCTGGAATGCCGCAAGGTGGAGCATGGCAATCATCCTGATCTAACCCTGCTGCGTCCCGACGGGGCCAGTATTAAGATCGATCAGATTCGTGAGCTTCAGCGTGTCTTTTCCTACCGCTCGGAAGGGATTAATCCGAAGGTTTATATTATAGAAGGAGCGGACAAAATGACGGTGCAAGCCGCCAATAGTCTGCTGAAATTTCTGGAGGAGCCGCCTGCCCCGGCGGTTGGCATTCTGATCTCGGATAACAGCAGTTCCCTGCTTCCGACGATCCAGTCCAGAACCCAGCGCATTCCGTTTAGCCCCCTGCATCCGGATATTATGCTGCAAGCGTTGTCCGGCGAAGGGGTTCCGGTGCCGCTGGCGCGATGCGCAGTATCGCTGACGGCCGGTCTTGACGGCTGCAGGGAACTTTTGGCACAGAATTGGTTTGCAGAAATGAGAAATCTAGTGTTACAATTAGCGAAGGAGTCTCTGGGCAAGGGCAGCACTGCGGTGGCAACCGCAGGTTCGAAGCTGTTCAAGACCGGACTTGGTGAACATTTGGATACTCTATTCAGCATGTTCCACTTATGGTTCAAAGATATGCTCTACTTCCTGTACCGAAAGCACGAAAGTATCGTTTTCATAGATCAGTTAGACTTTATTTCGAGGGCTGCCCGTCAGAGGAGTACGCAGCAGTGGGTGGCTTATATGGAATATGCGGCGGAGAGCAAGCGGAAGCTTCGTTCCAATGCCAATGCCCAGCTGTGTCTGGAGCAGTTTTTAATCCGGCTGGAAAGCTAAAGGTTCGGGTTATTTATCATAGATCCTCCGGGATATAATCCTCAGCACCTGGAAAGATCGGGTATAGCGGACAAGGAAGGACAAGCATGGATCATCAGGGAAGCAGTCTTGCTTAAGGGTTCCTTTACCGTCAAACAAGGGGGTTAATTTTTGTACAGCGTAGTAGGTGTCCGCTTCAAAAAAGCGGGTAAAATATATTATTTCGATCCGCTTGATTTCCCGATTGAACGCGATCAATGCGTAATTGTTGAGACTGCAAGAGGGGTCGAATACGGTAAGGTTGTCGTTGGCAAAAAAGAGGTGCAGGAAGCTGACGTTGTACTGCCGCTCAAGAAAGTCATGCGTATTGCCGGCGAGACCGACGCGCGCGTGGTGGAAGAGAACAAGGGTGCAGCGAAGGATGCTTTTACCACCTGTTTAAATAAAATCCGCGATCATGGCCTCAAAATGAAGCTGGTGGATGTGGAGTTTACGTTTGACCGCAACAAGATTATTTTTTATTTCACGGCCGAGGGCCGTGTGGATTTCCGCGAGCTGGTGAAGGACCTGGCCAGTATTTTCCGTACCCGCATTGAGCTCCGGCAGATTGGTGTGCGTGATGAAGCCAAGATGCTGGGCGGATTAGGCCCATGCGGACGGGTGCTCTGCTGCTCCTCCTGGCTTGGTGATTTCGAGCCGGTGTCCATCAAGATGGCGAAGGATCAGAATCTGTCGCTTAACCCGACCAAGATCTCGGGATTATGCGGACGGCTGATGTGTTGTCTGAAGTTTGAGCATGATAATTATGAGAGCACGAAGGAAGAAATGCCGGCTGTAGGCAAAATGGTCGTTACTTCACTGGGTGACGGCAAGGTGGTCGGTATCAATGCCGGCAGCCGCACGGTTCATGTGCAGCTGTTTGAAGTGGGCAAAGTTAAAGAACTTCCAATGGATGATGTTGTCGTCAAGTAAACCATTATAAGGTTACTTTCGGGGTGGAAACTTGGAGAAGAAAAATATATTTGCACACATGCAGGAGATGGAAGCGCAGATGGATGAAATGCGCACCACTCTGGGCGATTGGAAGCAGACGGTCAAAGAGCTGATGGAAGCGAATCAGAAGCTGAGTCTGGAGAACGAGCAACTTCGTATCATATTGAAAAGGGAAGCGCCTGTAGATAAGGCCGCGCTGTCTGCGGAGGCGGAGGCTATACTTGCTGCCGAAGGGAAAGAGGAGGTTGTCGGGGAAGGCTACGATAACCTGGCCCGGCTGTATCACGAAGGCTTCCACATCTGCAATGTCTACTTTGGGCATTTGCGGACGGAAGGCGATTGTCTGTTCTGCCTTTCTTTTCTTAATAAATGAGGATATCCAGCCGTAGGAGATTGTCGCCTACGGTTTTTTTGAATGTAAGGCTATGCTTCCGAAGCAAGTTTTGTTTCGAAGAATATACAGATTGAAGCATATGCTCAACAAAAACTTTTAGGAGATTACATTACAATGACCCATTCAATGAACAATACACCTGTACCCTTGCATGAAGCAGAACGGGTCGATGACCTGCTCACCCATGATCTGAGAATTATCCAGAGTGACGAAGTATTCAGCTTCTCGATGGATGCCGTGCTGCTGGCACGGTTCGCCAGTGTACCGCCGCGCGGACGGGTGCTTGACCTGTGTACGGGTAACGGAGTAATTCCTATGCTACTGACTACACGGACGAAGGCTTCTATTGAAGGAATCGAACTTCAGCCCCGTCTGGCAGACATGGCCCGGCGTAGTGTATCGCTTAACGGTCTGGAGGAGCGGGTGCAGATTCATGAGGGCGATTTGCGGGAGCTTCATCTTACAGCCGGCTATGGTGTATATGATGCGATCACGGTGAATCCCCCTTATATGCCGCTGAACGGGAGTGATTTGAAGCTGAATTCCCATCAGGCAATGGCCCGCCATGAAATCGGTTGTACCCTGGAGGAGGTCATTCAGGCCTGTGTCCGGCTGGTCCGTACCGGAGGCAAAGTCAGCATGGTGCATAAGCCGCAGCGCCTCGTGGATATTATCAGTCTGATGCGGAAGCACCGGCTGGAGCCGAAGCTGATCCGCTTTGTGCATCCCCGCGCCCATCTGGAAGCGAATATGGTTCTGATCGAGGCTGCACGAGACGGGAAGCCGGAGGTGCGTTTACAACCGCCTTTAATCGTATATAATGAGGACAATCAATATTGCCCTGAGATTATGGATATTTATTACGGGAACAAAGAGGATACGAGCCAATGACCATACAATGCCAAAGCAGCTTTCAAAACAACCATGACGGAGCGAAGCTCGAAGGATGCGGGTGCCTGTATCTGGTGGCTACACCGATCGGCAATCTGGAGGATATGACTTACAGGGCAGTGCGCATGCTGAAGGAATGCGATATTATCGCCGCTGAGGATACGAGGCAGACGCGTAAGTTGCTGAGCCATTTTGAAATTACACCGTCCATGCTGTTCAGTTATCATGAGCATAACAAGGCTGCCAGTGGACCGGAGCTGATACGTTATATAATAGAAGGTAAAAATTTGGCACTCGTCAGCGATGCCGGTCTGCCAGCGATTTCCGACCCTGGTGCCGATCTGGTGGCTCTGGCTGTCAGCCATCAGATTCCGGTGATTCCGGTGCCTGGGGCAAATGCCGCATTGTCGGCATTGATTGCCTCAGGACTGCCTACGGCCAGCTTCACATTCATTGGCTTCCTGCCTAGGGAGCGAAAAGATATCCGTGCCGTTCTGGCACCTCTGCGCTCTGCCCAAGGGACACTCCTCTTCTATGAGTCCCCGCACCGCGTTGCCAAGACCCTTGTTCATTTGCAGGAGGCCTTCGGCAACCGCCGGATCACACTAGCGCGTGAGCTGACTAAGCGGTATGAGGAGTTCCTGCGAGGAAGCATTGAGGAATGTCTGGCCTGGCTGGAGGAGCATCCCCCGCTTGGAGAGTACGTAATTGTCCTTGAGGGAGAGAGTAAAGAGGAGGCCGAGCTGGCCGAGTCTTCGTGGTGGCGTCAGCTTAGTACTGGGGAGCATGTAGCCCACTATGAGGCTTCAGGTTTAACGCGTAAGGATGCGATGAAAAAGGCAGCGTCTGACCGCGGCTTGTCCAAGCGCGATATTTATAATGAACTCCTGGAGCGGAGTTAGAACACTGCTGTGCCGGAAAGGTTCGGCGTAACGGCCCCCTGCGGTCCGTTATCTCCGGTCCGTTAGAGCAAATTCGCCAGTCGTAATTATTCCAATTCCGAACAGTTTTAAGCGGTAAGGTATAATTCCAGTAAAAACCTAAAAATGGGTTTATTCATCTGATCACCCAATGAAATAAATGTATTCTATACAATTATATGGGCCAAATCATTCCTTTTATTTGTTATAGTTGTAGTTTATACATTTAAATGTATAGGAAAATGAATAATGTAGAGGATTTATATGGATGTAAGTGTACAAAGTACACTTATAATGATCAGATGGATGATTTAGCAATAAATAGCTGTACGGAATACAGTTATCCAAATCTCCTAAGCCGCTAGCTGCTCCATAGTAAAGCGATTCCCGCAGGGAGAGCGCGTCCTGGCACAAAAGAAAGTCAGCAGCCAGTAACCATCAAGCACCCAAGCCGCTAGTCGCTCTAAAGTAAAGCGATTCCCGCAGGGAGAGCGGGTCTACGCAGATCAGTGGCACGAGACCACCCGGCGCAGCTGCCATAGGCAACCTGACAATGGCGAAACCCTTCGCATGGCAAGGTCTGAGGGATCACCGTAGGGAGGCCGAGAAGGGCCGGTCCACCGTCAATCCCTGCTTCCTTCCGCGCCAGCTGCAGAGATCCGCCAAGCTTCCGGGTGTCCAGAGGGCCGGGGCCCTTGGGGCCCTCCCTGTAGGGAGGGTTTGGGAGGGTAAGAACCAGAGATTTAATAAGTAGATGTGGGGTTTGGGAAGTAGATTTTAAAAAAATAAAAAGGGGTTCCGGGGAAAGTCCCCGAAAACAACACATAAAAAATACCTCCCGCGCGAACGGGAGGCCAAGGAGATATAAAAAGGTTAGAATTAACAATTGGATTAGTTCCTATTATACCCTATTTATTTTAGTTTGTCACAGGGGTAGGGATAGCCGAAATGCATTCATGACAAACAATTTTACCTTTGAAGTAAGTTACATTCTCAGCATTGCCGCAGAAAATGCAAGCAGGCTCGTATTTCTTAAGCATGATCCGCTCACCGTCCACGTAAATTTCGAGCGCATCTTTTTCTCCAATGCCCAGGGTGCGACGCAATTCAATTGGAATAACGACCCGTCCAAGCTCATCTACCTTACGTACAATTCCTGTTGATTTCATCATTACAATCGTTGCTCCTCTCAATGTTCAAAAGCGTCATTATTCGACATTCTTCACTGTTTTATGATATTTATAATACCAACCATTCCCAAAACAGTCAACCTTTTTTCAGGCTAATTTTAAGGAATCTTTTGAGACCACATTTATTTCGCGTTTGATCGGGCAAATCACTCTGAAATAGCTTATTAAGATGTTTGTCGATTTGGCAGTGTATGAATCGCTAATATTCGACAAAGAGCGACAATATATTATATAAAACAAGAAAAGGAGATGATTTCATGAAGCAACCGCTGTCAGAAGAGAAGGTATTTAAGGACCCGGTTCACAACTACATCCATGTACAGGACACTATTATCTGGAGATTGATCAATACTATGGAGTTCCAGCGTCTGCGGCGCATCCGGCAGTTGGGCACCTCCTATTTGACCTTTCACGGAGCGGAACACAGCCGGTTCTCCCATTCTCTGGGGGTATATGAGATTACGCGGAGGATTATCTCCCAGTTTGAACGGAGCGGCTACAAGGACTGGATGCCGGAGGAGAGGTTGCTTACCCTGTGTGCGGCACTGCTGCATGATTTGGGGCATGGCCCCTTTTCCCATTCTATAGAAGAAGCTTTCGAAATGGATCATGAAGACTGGACCTGCCGTATCATTCTGGAAGATACAGAGGTCACTGCTATTCTGCGTGATGTGGCTGAAGATTTCCCCGGTAAAGTAGCCTCGGTCATCTCCAAAACCTATGAGCATGAAATTGTTGTCAATTTGGTGTCGGGACCGCTGGATGCTGACCGGATGGATTATCTGCTCCGGGATGCATATTATACAGGAGTGAATTACGGAACCATCGACATCGACCGGATTCTGCGGATGCTGCGTCCTTATGACGGCCGGGTGGTTGTGAAGGAATCGGGGATGCATGCGATTGAGGATTACCTGATGTCGCGGTATCAGATGTACTGGCAGGTCTATTTCCATCCGGTAACCCGCAGCTCAGAGATTATTCTCAGACAGATTCTCCGCCGGGCCAAGGAGCTGATGCAGCAGCAGCATGCCTTCCGCTTCATGATCGAGCCTTTAAGTGATCTGTTCAGCGGAGAGGTAACGGTAAGGCAGTATCTGCTGCTGGATGAAGCCTTGATGCAGACTGCTTTCATGCAGTGGACGCTGGAGGAGGATGATATCCTGAGCGACTTGTGCAGCCGCTTTATCCATCGTAAACTGTATAAATATGTGGAGATGGAGCATTTGGATTCTGACATGATTGACGAAATTCGCCGCAGCTTTGCCGGTGCAGGACTCCGGCCCGATTATGACCTGGAAATTGATTATCCCACCGATCTTCCCTATGATGTATTCCGTCCGGGAGACGGCTTTGACAGCAAGCAGATCCTGCTTCTGGACAAGCATGAGCGGCTGAGGGAAATCTCCGAGGTCTCGGATATTGTACGCTCGATCAGCGGTATTCACCGCGGCAGACACCATCTGTATTTTCCGCAGGACAGGCTGCAGAAAGCCCTTCCACAGCTGCCGCCATCCATCGCAGAGATTTTTGCCAAATAACAGATCAAGCTTGAAATTATAGATACAATAACAGGCCGAAAGGATGTAATGTAATGCAGTTATTCGACACCCATACCCATCTGGACGCTCCACAATTCGACGAAGACCGCGAAGAGGTCATTGCCAGGGCACTGGAAGCCGGCGTCAGTAAGATGATCAACATCGGCTTTAACCGGGACACGATACCGACGACTATGCAGCTTGCCGAGAAGTATGATTATATTTATGCAGCCGTTGGCTGGCATCCCCAGGATGCCATCACGATGGAGGACGGAGATTTGGAATGGATCGCTTCCTTGTGCTCTCATCCCAAGGTGGTTGCCATTGGTGAGATCGGGCTGGATTACTACTGGGACACCTCCCCCAAGGATGTGCAGCATGAAGTATTCCGCAAGCAGATCGGGCTGGCCCGTGAGCTGAAGATGCCAATCTGTATTCATAACCGCGATGCTCATGAAGATGTGATCCGCATCCTCCGTGAGGAGAAGGCAGGCGAGGTTGGCGGCGTAATGCACTCCTTCTCCGGTAGCTGGGAAAGTGCCAAGATGTGTCTTGATTTGGGCTTCCATCTTTCTTTTGGAGGACCGATTACGTTCAAGAATGCACGGGTGCCTAAAGAGGTGCTTGCCCAGACGCCGCTGGACCGGCTGCTGATCGAAACCGACTCCCCATATCTGACTCCGCACCCCTTCCGGGGCAAGCGAAATGAGACCGCTCATGTGAGGCTGGTAGCGGAGGCGGCCGCGGCAATAAAAGGGATTGAATTACAGGAATTGGCGGAAATTACGTATGCGAACGCACTGGAACGATTTGGGATACTCTGAAAACGGGAGTAAAAGCGGTGAAAAATGAAGTATAGCGGATATATTAAACTTTTATAATGGGAAAATGGCCGATTATTACAATATTTTAATCATTTTTTTACGTAAACGTGGTTGAATCGTCCTTTACAACATGTATCAAAACAGGATATCATCTTTTCAGTGCAGTGAGCTGTTGTAACTGTGACAGTCACTAATTTCATGGATCGTCTCGCTGAGTCTCCGGAAGCGGAGAATGGGGGAACCAATAATGCTCTGCCGCATGAACGTACAAGAGTGCAACCGCAGAATTGCCGCAGGCATTATTTGATTTCTTTACGTGGTCTTGGGGTGAATTTGAGGGCAACCGCCGTGAGCGGGTGACCTGAGATAGGGCGTCTCTCTTATGTCCGAACCCGACAGCTAACCCCGTAAGCGCAAGTAAGAGAGGAAACCTCGTGCATAAGCATTCCGACGTATTCGACACCGGGAAGCCACGAAAGAGTCCTCTATGAACTCTTTTTTAGGCTTCTTTTGTTTTGAATAATGAGAATGCTCCCGGCATACTGTTATATAACAGATCTCCGGAGTAACTATGCCGAGCAGGCGATCCATGAGCAGGAAACGCTGAAGCAAGTGCGGGCGTATCCTGTTGCAAACTCAAACCTAGTTTCGTCAGAAGTGATACAGTCTACCTTGATATAACTTGGACGACGGGGCTATGTAAGGAGGATGGAAAGAGTGGGCGTATTCCAACCAGAGGTATCCCATGATTCGCAATCATCCAGCAGGTCTTTCGCATTACGGTTGAAGCAAGTGAATCCCCGCGTAGTTTTACTTGCCGGTGTGGCATCGATTGTTATCGCACTGTTAATACTGCTGTACGTACACGGTCAGAGCAAAAAAGAAATTACCCTAGTAATAGACGGACAGGTACAGAAACTGGAGACGCGGGAAACGCTGTTCAGTGATGTGCTGGCTAAGGAACAGATTTCGCTGCAGGCGCATGATGAATTATCTATTGGCCTTAGTGATGAAATAAAAGACGGCGACCGTATCGTGATTAACACTGCGCAAAAGCTCGCTCTTACCGTAGACGGAAAGACCGAGACGTTATTTACGACCGAGGATACCATTGGTCAGGCCATCAGCAAGCTGGGCTACAGCCTGGAAGGCTTAGACAAGATTTACCCTTCGCTAGACACCGCAGTATCTGCAGACATGGAAATCAAAATTGTCCGGATTAACAAGCATGTGGTTCAACGGACAACTAATTTGCCTTTCCGGGTCATTAAGACAGCAGACCCCTCATTGACCAAGGGAACCGTAAGAGTGGCACAGGCAGGTAAGCCGGGCGTAATGATCCAGCACATCGAGAAGATCTATCAAGATGGCGAGCTGGCATCCATGCGCATGATCGGCAAGGAAGTACAGACGGTTACCAAGGACAAAGTCATTGCCATTGGAACCAAGCCGCTTCCTAAGCCCGTCGTAGTTACTGCCAAAGTCTCCAAACCTGTAACAACCTCCAAGTCATCTAAAGCCAGCGCAAAGGCCAGCAATATTACCAGTAAGGCTGGTGTGGATTTCGAGTACAAAAGAATGATCAAAAACGTATCCATGACCGCGTATTCGTCGCAGGAACCGGGTATTGGAACACGTACTGCCTCCGGCACACGCGTAACGGAAGGCCGTACTATAGCTGTAGATCCTAGTATTATACCAATTGGCTGGTGGGTGTACATTGAAGGATTAGGGTTTCGCCGAGCAGAGGATACCGGCGGTGCCATTAAAGGCAACAAGGTGGATGTCTATTACGATTCACTGAGCCATGCCCGTAATTTCGGCCGCAAGTCGCGCACACTCTATGTGATCGGACCTGTGAAGCCGGAGCTGAACTAAACGTAAAGTCTTTTGCAAATTAGCGGTTAATACGATATAGTGAGGGAAGCACTTACGGAATTTTAGAGAGCTGCCGCTCATCACTTATACATTCTTTAGCCAAAAAGAAGGGGAGCGAATCCTCTTCTTTTTGCGTTCTGGAGTAAGGAGTAAAATTATTTATGATTAAAGAGCTAATTGTGGTTGAAGGGAAAAGTGATACCGTTGCCGTTAAGCGGGCGGTTGAGGCCGATACGATTGAAACCGGGGGTTCGGCAGTGGATAGCAGGGTCATTGCCAAGATCAAGCTGGCCATGGAGCGCCGGGGTGTAATCATTCTTACCGACCCGGATCATGCCGGAGAGCGAATCCGCAAAATCGTCGCGGCCAAGGTGCCGGGCTGCAAGCATGCCTTCATCCCGGAGAAGGATGCCACCCGTAAAGGCGATATCGGAATAGAGAATGCTTCGCCTGAGGCTATCCGCCATGCGCTGGAGCATGTACATACCTCCTTCGAGGGGGCACAGGCTATCATCGGACTGGATGAACTCATGGCCGCAGGGCTGATGGTGCATCCCCGGGCGGCTGAGCGCAGAATGCAGCTTGGTAATCTGCTCGGTATCGGTTATTGCAATGGCAAGCAGCTGTACAAACGTCTGGCGATGTTCGGCATTACCCGCGAAGAATTCGCGCAGGCCCTCGCCCAAATTGATCAGGGAGGCATTACTTCATGAGCGGTATCGAGAATATCTCGTCCCCAACAAGAACCAAAGCGATAATACAGCGTTACGGATTCTCCTTCAAAAAAAGCTTGGGCCAGAACTTTCTGATTGATCAGAATATTCTGGATAAAATCGTGGATGCCGCCGGTCTGGACAGCACAGCCGGTGCGCTTGAGATTGGGCCGGGGATTGGAGCACTGACGGAACGGCTGGCGATGACGGCCGGGGCTGTCACTGCGGTAGAGATTGACCGCAGGCTGATTCCGATTCTTAGGGATGTCCTGTCGCCTTATGCCCATGTGAAGATCCGTAATGACGATGTGCTGAAGGTGAATCTGCAGGAGCTGTTCGCTGAGGATTTCGCGGGCAGGGACCGGGTTAGTGTCGTAGCGAACCTGCCTTATTATGTGACTACACCCATCCTCATGAAGCTGCTGGAGGAGAAGCTGCCGCTGGATAATATCGTAGTCATGATCCAGAAGGAGGTTGCTGAGCGTATGGCGGCGTCTCCAGGCGGCAAGGAGTACGGCAGCTTAAGTATTGCCGTCCAGTATTACAGCGAGCCTGAGCTGGTCTGTATGGTGCCGCGTACGGTGTTCATCCCGCAGCCGAACGTGGAATCGGCTGTGATCCGGCTGAAGGTCAGAGAACGCCCTCCGGTGGAGGTAGCGGACGAGAAGCATTTCTTTGGTGTGGTTCAAGCCTCCTTCACCCAGCGGCGCAAGACGATTGCCAATAATCTTAAGGCCCGCTTCTTCCCGGAAGAAGGGCGGGAGCGCCTGGAGGCGCTGCTCTCCGAAGCCGGCATTGAACCCTCGCGGCGCGGCGAGACGCTTAGCATTGAAGAGTATGCCCGTCTCAGTGCGGTTCTTCTGGCCGCAGGCATTGCATAGAATACAGAAAACCCTCCCGGCGGATGAACCAACCGGGGCCTTTGCCCATAACATGGGGTAGAGGTGGTGTTATGATGAATCTAGGAGACTTGGTCATTCGTAAATCCTATGGCGGCGATGTGACCTTTCGGGTAGACAATATAATGCAGAATAGAGCAGTCATTAAAGGCACGGAGTTCCGTCTGCTGGCGGATTCCCCGCTGGAGGATCTGGTTCAGGTGCCTCCTACACGGGTTACTGAGCGGGGAGCGCGTGCGCAGATCAAGGCAACAGAATCTTTAACCTGGCTGCGTAAAGACCGGCAGATCCAGAGCCAGCGAAGCGGAGAAAGCGTATCGGGGTCCACGGGAACCTGGGGCCCGTCTCCGAAGGAAGCGGCTTACTTTGAAGTGCCGGGCAAGGTCCTGCATTTGGATGGGGATGCGCTCTATCTGAAGAAGAGCCTGAGCCTCTACGAGCAGCTGCGCATACCTGCGGAGGGACATCATGTCAACGAATCCAAAATGGCAGAGACGCTGTACCGTCTGCTGCCCCGTGTGCGTCCGGATATCGTAGTGATTACCGGCCATGATGGAGTACTTAAGCAACAGCAGAATTATGATTTGTACAGTCTGAGCAGCTATAAGAATTCACAGAATTTTGTGGCAGCCATCCGGGTGGCCCGGGAGTACGAACGGAATTTCGATGCCTTGACGATCGTAGCCGGAGCCTGCCAGTCGCACTTTGAGGCTCTCCTGGGCAATGGTGCCAACTTCGCCAGCTCCCCGGGCAGAATACTCATTCATGCCCTGGACCCGGTGTATATCGCGGCCAAGGCCTCTTTTACCTCCATCCGGGATACGGTGAACCTAAGCGATGTACTGAGCCATACGATCAGCGGCAATCAGGGGATGGGCGGAATAGAGACGCGGGGCAGCTTCCGGATCGGAATGCCTCAGCTGCAGAACCTGGCTACGCTGAAGGTAGCGCCTTCGGTGCTGTAACCGGGCAAGGGATAACTGAACAGGTCGATGGAATAGGGTAAGCATTCGTGCTTATCCTATTTTTGCTGCCACGGAAGCCGCTTACGACACAAGATGGGCCAGAGAGCAGCCAGTCACCATTACGGATAACAAGGTGCTTAGGTCAGGACTTTCCCCGTCTAAAAAAAATCCGTTGACAACTTTTTTCTCATCATCTATAATTATTTATTTAATTTGACAAGTGGTTATAGAAGTTGTATAATGGACAAGGAAAGAGGTGGTCGTCAGGCAATGGCTAATAACGCGCTGTTGGAAATTAAACGCAGTCTTGAAGCTCACGTCGGTCATAAGATCACGTTGCGGGCTAACGGTGGCCGTCGGAAGACCGTTGAACGCACCGGTGTCCTGGAAGAAACGTACCCTTCTGTATTTATTGTCAAACTCGATCAGGAGCAGCAGACATTCAAGCGTGTCTCCTATAGCTATGCCGATATACTTACTGAATCTGTGGAAATCACAGTTACCGAAGACGATGGGCAGATGCGGATTATGTATATCAAAGCTTAGCGTCATGACAGTCTCCCTGCAGGGGGGCTGTTTTTTGATAGAATTTTTATGTGTTGGGGTCCCCGCAAAGTACCTGAGTCATCACCTACGCTAAAGCCCCACTTTGTGGGGTTATTTTGAAATATAAGAATTTATATGTTGCACACGATAAATTATCCTTCTATTTCTCGCTGAAACGGTACCGTCCTATTAAAGGACGGTTAAGCCGTTTCCACTTGCATGTACGGGGTCTTCCTGAATTATGCTGCATGACACTGGCCTCCTGGCTGCATACTACATAGGCAGTACGTCCATCATAGAGCAGCATACAAGGGAGGAATTCGTAATGAGCCGCAGAAGACGGAGCATGATGTCGGAGGAATTGAAGACGGAGCTGGCAAAGGAGCTTGGGTTCTACGAAACGGTAGAGCAGGAGGGCTGGGGCGGGATTCGGGCAGTCGACGCCGGGAATATGGTGAAGCGGGCGATTCAGCTGGCAGAGCAGGCCGCTGCGAGGAAATCGTAAGTTGCTATAGCGGTTCATGCCGCACCGGGTATCGCCTGCGGGCGGTACCTTTTCTGCTTTATAAACACGGATGTTTATTTAATGGACTTCACTGTCAGTTTCTCATATAATATGTTAAGTTGTTTTGTACGGGAAAAGCTGAGGGTGGGTGAACGCCTTGAAAATGTATGAGAAGGCACCGGCAAAAATTAATTTGATGCTGGATGTGCTGCATAAGCGGGCTGACGGATTTCATGAAGTGGAAATGATAATGACAATGGTCGATCTGGCGGACCGTCTGGAGCTATCGGAGCTGAAGCGGGATTCAATTATTATCTCAAGCCAGGCCGGATATATTCCGCTGGATGAGAAGAATCTGGCCTTCCAGGCGGCAAGGCTGATCAAGGACCGGTATAACGTCAGAAGCGGAGTACATATCCATTTGGACAAAAGAATTCCGGTCGCTGCCGGCCTCGCCGGCGGCAGCAGCGATGCCGCAGCTACGCTGCGCGGCCTGAACCGGCTCTGGCGCCTGGGCATCCCGGTGCAAGAGCTGCAGGAGCTAGGCGCTGAGCTGGGCTCAGACGTCCCGTTCTGCGTCACAGGAGGCACTGCCCTGGCTACGGGCAGGGGCGAACAGCTAACCCAAATCGCGAATCCGCCGCAAATGTGGGTCATCCTGGCGAAGCCGCCGATCAATGTATCAACAGCTGAGGTATACGGACGCGTGCGCGCCGGCAACATAGCGGTGCATCCGTCCGCGCTCCGCATGCAGCAGGCTCTGGAGGCCGGTGACTTCTCAGCCGTCTGTGAGGGCCTCGGCAACGTGCTGGAGGATGTGACTCTGAAGCTGCACCCTGAGGTGCAGCAGCTCAAGGAAGCGATGCTGAAGCTGGGGGCGGACGGCGTGCTGATGTCGGGGAGCGGTCCGACCGTATTTGGCCTTGTCTCCAAGCACTCCAAGGTGGCGAGAATTTATAACGGGCTGCGCGGATTCTGTAAGGAAGTCTATGCAGTGCGTTCGCTTAGCTAAGCGGAACGGGACCCTGCTCTGATAACGGCGGCAAAGCGGTTTCCGCTTGTGTAAATCCGTACAATAATGATATTATTCATAGTAATATTCGGTTTTGTATAAAGTGAATTTAAGAATCGAGCATGCATTATTCTTAAATTCAGCTTATAAGGCGAGGAGCATTCCGTGAAAAAACTTAAACGAAGCCAACGGTTAGTTGACATGACCCAATTTTTACTGGAGAAGCCGCATGATCTGCTGCCGCTGTCCACTTTTGCAGAGCGGTACGGTGCGGCGAAGTCATCGGTCAGCGAGGACCTGGCTATTATAAAAGAGGTATTTGAAGGCGAAGGGATGGGCGAGCTGCAGACACTGGCCGGGGCAGCGGGTGGAGTGCGGTATATTCCGCGCATGCCCATGGATATGGCGCTTGCCTTCGTGAACCGTCTGTGCGGGCAGCTTGAGCAGAGTGACCGGATTCTGCCCGGCGGTTATCTGTATATGTCGGATTTGCTCGGCCTTCCATCCCTTATGGAGCAGGCAGGCAAGATCATTGCTACAGCCTTCTACGGCGTGGAGATTGACGTCGTCATGACGGTGGAGACCAAAGGGATTCCGCTGGCGTACGCAACGGCTGCTCAGCTGGGGCTGCCGGTTGTGCTGGTACGCCGTGACCATCAGGTAACGGAGGGCTCAGCTGTAAGCATCAACTATGTATCAGGCTCCCATAAGAGCATCCATACGATGTCCCTGTCCAGACGGGCGCTGCGTGAGAAATCCCGGGTGCTGATTGTCGATGACTTCATGAAGGCGGGCGGCACCGTACGCGGAATGGTCGATCTGCTGGGTGAGTTCAATGCAGAGGTCGCAGGTGTAGGTGTGCTCGTAGAGTCCGGCGACGTGGAGAATGAAGAACGTCTACTGCATGACTACGTGTCTCTGGTGAAGCTGACAGAGGTGGACTCCAAGGTGCGGCGTATTTCGGCGTTTCCGGGCAACTATTTCTCCTCCTGAATGAGTGATATGGCCGGTTCTGAAAAATAGGGCATAATGTCGAAACTATGAGGATTCTTAAGATAACTGCACGAAATCTGTCGAAATTGACGGTTCTGCGAAAATAATCTTCTTAATCAGGCATTATTTGGAATGAAAAAGAAGGAATTCGCTTTGCTGTGTGGAATTATACACCAAGTCTCTGATGGAAAAAGGTGGTGAACACACACATGCAAATTACGGATGTCAGACTCCGCCGCGTCAACTCTGAGGGGAGAATGAAAGCAATCGCATCCATTACAATCGATAACGAGTTTGTTGTTCATGACATTCGCGTCATCGACGGGAATAACGGGATGTTTGTTGCAATGCCCAGCAAGCGTACACCTGACGGAGAATTCCGCGATATCGCACACCCGATTTCTTCGGGAACGCGCGAAAAGATTCAATCTGCGGTTCTGGCCGAGTACGAACGTGCCGCTACGGAAGAAGAGGAAGTTATTGAAGAGGGAGCTTAAGCGGTGAACCGCTGACTCTCTGGGAGTTGCTGCCTCCCCAAGGGCGGCACCAGCCCACACCGCTTTATATGTTTCGGGGTCCCCGCAAAGTACCTGGGTCAGCCTCGGAACCTAAGCCTCACTTTGTGGGGTGATTTTATTGGGGTTCGAAGAAAAGGGAACCATGCCTGCATGGTTCTCTTTTCTTTTTGCCCGGAATGAGATATATTCAGTAGTGAGTTCAAGAAGTAGGAGGTTGGCATTCTTGAAAAGAATGGCTGTTGTACTTGCTGCAGGTCAAGGCAAGCGCATGAAATCTAAATTATACAAGGTGCTGCACCCTGTCTGCGGTAAACCGATGGTAGGGCACGTGCTTGATACAGTGAAGGCGACCGGATGCCAGCGTAATGTAGTTGTTGTAGGCCACGGCGCCGAGAAGGTTAAGGCATATTTAGGCGAAGATGCCGAATATGTGCTGCAGGATGTCCAGCTTGGAACCGGCCATGCCGTCAAGCAGGCCAAGGATCTTCTGGGCAGTGAAGAAGGAACCACCATTGTTATCTGCGGAGATACGCCGCTTGTCATGAGCGAGACACTTGAAGGCATGATGGCGCTGCATGAAACGCAGAATGCTGCTGCAACAGTCCTTACTGCTGTTATGGAGCAGCCTGCCGGATATGGCCGGATTATCCGCGGCGAAGACGGCGGAGTGTTGAAGATTGTGGAACAGAAGGACTGTACAGAGAGTGAAGCTGCGGTTCAAGAGATCAATACAGGGACGTATTGTTTTGATAATGCCAAGCTCTTTGCCGCTCTGGAGAAGGTTACGAATACCAACAACCAGCAGGAGTATTATTTGACGGATGTTATCGGCATACTCCGGGCGCAGGGCGATATCGTTCTGGGTTATCAGGCCCATGATGCAGCGGAGTCCATTGGTGTGAATGACCGGCTGGCATTGTCTGAAGCCGAAGGCTATATGCGTCAGCGCATCAACCGGGGGCATATGCTCGGCGGAGTCACTATCATTGATCCGGCTTCAACCTACATTGGGGCAGAGGTTGAGATTGGAGCAGATACTGTGCTGTATCCAGGCACGGTAATCAAGGGCAAGACAGTGATCGGCGAAGATTGTGTGATCGGTCCGGCAAGTGAAATTGAAGACTGCGTGATTATGGACGGAGCGGCTGTGAAGCATTCCGTGCTGAATCAGGCTCAGGTCGGCACACGGGCTTCCGTTGGGCCTTTTGCTTATTTACGTCCCGGCACCGTTCTGGGTGAGGGTGTTAAGGTCGGCGACTTCGTAGAGATCAAGAATGCTACAATCGGCGACGGCTCCAAGGTATCTCATTTAAGCTATGTCGGTGATGCTGAGGTCGGCAAGAATGTCAATATCGGCTGCGGTGCGATCACCGTTAATTATGACGGCTATAATAAGTTCAGAACTGAGATTGGCGATGATGCCTTTATCGGCAGCAACGTGAACCTTGTTGCTCCGGTTACAGTGGGCAAGGGCGCATTCATTGTCGCCGGTTCTACTATTACGCGTGCGGTTTCGGAGAACGATCTGGCGATTGCCAGAGCAAGGCAAGAGAATAAGCCGGGTTATGCAGAGAAGATCCGCTCCCGGGCCAAGGCGAAGAAAGACCAGCATAGTCCATCGTAAAGCGTATAAGCAGAAAGCAGCTGTAGGCTTAGAGCGCCGGACGGACTTTTTGCACATCCGCGCCGGTGCTTTGGCCAGTTAAATTCCGTCACGGAGGGTTTATATTTTATGACTTATTGTGATTCCAAACTCAAGATTTTCACCTGCAACTCCAATCCTAAGCTGGCCAGCCAGATTGCTGATTATATCGGCATTCCTATGGGCGAGTCCCATACGACCAGCTTCAGTGACGGAGAGATTCAGGTTAAGCTGTCGGAGAGTGTCCGGGGCTGTCATGTCTATATCGTACAGTCCACTTGCGGACCGGTGAACGACAATCTGATGGAGCTCCTGGTGATGGTAGATGCGCTTAAGCGTGCCTCCGCAAAGAGCATCAATGTCGTGATTCCTTACTACGGGTATGCCCGTCAAGACCGTAAGGCCCGTTCCCGTGATCCGATTACGGCCAAGCTGGTAGCGAACCTGATTGAGAAGGCGGGTGCACACCGCGTCATTACTATGGACCTTCATGCGATGCAGATTCAAGGCTTCTTCGACATTCCTGTGGATCATCTGCTGGGTGTTCCGATTCTGGCTCAATACTTCCGTTCGAAGCAAATTCAGAATCCGGTGGTCGTCTCTCCTGACCATGGCGGTGTGGTGCGTGCCAGAAAACTGGCCGACTTCCTTAACGCTCCGCTGGCGATTATCGACAAGCGCCGTCCTGAACCGAACGTCAGTGAGGTCATGAACATTATCGGTAATATTGAAGGCAAAACGGCGATCCTGATCGATGATATCATCGACACAGCAGGAACAATCGTTCTGGGAGCCAATGCTCTGATGGAAGGCGGCGTGAAAGAAGTCTACGCCTGCTGTACGCATCCTGTATTGTCCGGTCCGGCGCATGAACGTCTGGAAAACTCTCCGATCAAAGAAATTATCGTGACGGATACCATTCCAATTCGCAGCAGCAACCCGACCTCGAAGCTCAAGGTGCTGTCCGTAGCACCGCTTATGGGCGAAGCTATCATTCGCGTGCATGAAGAGCTTTCGATCAGCAAGCTGTTCGAAATCGAATAGGCCGCAGGCAGATCAGCAGAAAAAGGGTTACACCTTTCGTCAAGCGGAAGATGTAACCCTTATCGGCGTGATGCACAGCGGCCGGGACCGAGGATCTTATAAGCTTCAATATCCCGGACGGGAGATAAAAGTGAAGAGACTGCGGTTGTACAGCGTACCCTGTAGCTCTACGAAGCCTTCGTCCACCGCTGTAATCACACCGATGTCTACGTGCGCGTTCCCCCTATAGACTTCAACAGGCACAGCATATTGAATATGGTACTGGAAATGGCGCTGCAGTGTTAAGATATCGCCCTGATGTGGCATGTTCATCACCTGTCTCCGGAGTATAAACTTATTGTACCAAAAACGGAACTCTTCTGCTGAGAGTACCGGGCGGAAAGGAAAAACCTTAAATATGAAATGGATTGTTGGACTCGGGAATCCCGGAACGCAATACGCGAAGACCAAACATAATGTCGGCTTCATGGCCCTCGATGAGCTTGCGTCCAGACACGGAATTGCCTTTAACCAGAATAAGTGCAAATCGGTAATCGGTGAAGGGATAATCGGTGGTGTGAAGACGGTGCTGATCAAGCCGATGACCTTCATGAACCTGTCCGGGGAAGCGGTACGGGCTTATATGGATTATTATAAGGTACAGCTGGAAGATATGATTGTGGTCTATGATGACCTGGATACGGAACTGGGAAAGATCAGGCTGCGTTATCAGGGCAGTGCCGGCGGACACAATGGCATCAAGTCCATCATTCAGCATACGGGCACCCAGAGCTTCAACCGGGTGCGGATGGGCATATCCCGTCCGGAGCCGGGCTTTGCTATAGTTGACTACGTACTATCTACCTTCGCCAAAAAGGATGGAGCAAGGCTTGAGAGCATGATAAGTGATACTTGCGATGCTGTGGAATTCAGCCTGCAGCATACCTTTGAACAGACCATGGCCAAATTCAACGGATGAAATACAAGGCATAGGGTTCAGGACCCTACGGCTAAAGCCCTCCCGGGCGGGGCATACTGGAGGTATATACTACCTTCAGGAGGCATATAGATGGCAATACACTATGTATGCAGGCACTGCCGGACGTTCTTGGGAAGCATTGGCAGAAGCGATATGACAGAGATGCAGCTGGGGCTGCAATCCTTGACCCCTGCGGAGCGCAGAGATATAATAGCGTATGATTCAGAAGGCGAGATTACGGTGAAGGTGACCTGCGATTACTGCAAGCAGGCGCTGGATAACAACCCTGAGCTCAGCCTGCTGGCCAGTCCGCTTCAGTAAGGTGGAAGCGCCTGTCTCTATCGTCATCCGCAAGCCTTGGCCTTATCCGCTGAGGCTTGTTTTCGATTCCAATTATAATAGGTGACAGCGGCGCTGCCGCTGTCAGCCTGTTTAGTAAGAGAGGTGCACCTGTTGTTATTACAAGGTCTTATAGAAGATTTTTCCAAGGATATTGATTTCCAGTCTGTCACCCGTGGCATCGCAGCAGGTATGAAGGAACAGCTTATCTCCGGTCTGTCCGGCTCGGCCAGACAAATCATGCTGGCTGCTCTGCATGAGGAGACGCAGCGTCCGCTGCTGGTTGTGACCCATAATATGTTCTCAGCCCAGAAGATGGCTGATGATTTACAGGAAGCGCTTTCCCCGGAGCAGGTGCTGCTCTACCCGGCGAATGAGCTGGTGGCGGCTGAGGCCGCTGTCTCAAGCCCGGAGACGCTGGCCCAGCGGATTGATGTGCTGACGCGCTGCGCCCAGGGCTTCCGGGGAATTGTAGTTGTTCCATACTCCGGCGTTCGGAGGCTGCTCCCCGCTCCGCATGTCATGGCTGAAGCCCAGCTTACGGTTTCACAGGACGGAACCTTGCCACTGGATGACTTCCTCATGTCCATGATTGAGATGGGCTATGAGCGGGTGGAGCGTGTAGAGAACCGCGGTGAGCTTAGTGTGCGCGGAGGTATTATCGACTTCTATCCCATGACCTCTCCATTGGCTTACCGGGTGGAGCTGTTTGATGATGAAGTTGATTCCATCCGTACCTTCGACCCTATGGATCAGCGCTCCATCGATAAGGTCCGCAGTGTGAAGATTACACCGGCCAAGGAGATTATATTCGATCAGCTCCGCCAGGATGCGGCTTCTACCGCTGCGTCTGCGATGCTGGAGCGGCAGCTTGAGAAGATGAGTGACCGTCAGGCTAAGCTGCGCCTGCGTGAGGAGATGGGCCGGGAGCTGGAGATGCTGCGGCAGGGTACCTATTTCCCGGAAGTCTATAAATATATCAGTCTGCTCTACCCTGAACGTATTCATCTGTATGATTACATGGCTCAGGATACTTTGCTTGTCCTGGATGAGCCGGCCAGACTTCTGGAGACCGCCAAGCAGCTGGAGCGGGATGAGTCAGAATGGAATATGCACTTGCTGCAGAACGGCAAAACGCTGCCTGAGCTGCAGCTCTCTGTCGACAGCGATGTTATTATGTACCAGCGTCCGTTCCAGAGCCTGTTTATGTCGATATTTCTGCGTCAGGTTCCGCATATTCAGCCACAGAATATCTTAGGCTTCATCAGCCGTGGAATGCAGGACTTCCATGGCCAGATGAATGTGCTGAAATCCGAGATGGAGCGTTGGCACAAGTCCGGCGTGAAGGTTATCATGCTGGCGAACGGCGAGGAGCGGATGGAGCGTATCCGCCGGGTACTGGATGACTATGGCATCGAGGAGCCGACGATCCTGCAGGGCAACCTGGGCTCCGGCTTCGAGCTTCCTTCGATTCATCTCGCAGTGATCACTGAAGGTGAGATGTTCTCGCAGAAGCAGCGCAAGGCGCGGAAGGTCTCCAAGGGCATTGATAATGCCGAACGGATTAAGAGCTATACCGAACTGAAGATCGGGGATTATGTGGTTCACCAGAATCACGGGATCGGTAAATATATGGGCATCGGGACGCTTGAGGTCAGCGGCATTCACCGCGACTATATGCATATCCTCTATGCCGGAGGCGACAAGCTCTCTGTTCCGATTGAACAGATTGACCTGATTCAGAAATATGTCGGCTCTGAAGACAAGGAGCCGAAGGTATATAAGCTGGGCGGCAATGAGTGGACCCGGGTTACCAGCAAGGTGCGGAGCTCGGTTCAGGATATCGCCGATGATCTGATCAAGCTGTACGCAGAGCGCCAGAGCGCGCTTGGCTATGGCTTCGAGAAGGATACGCAGGAGCAGCGCGAATTCGAAGAGATGTTCCCGTATGAGGAGACCCGTGACCAGCTGCGGGCGATTGAAGAGATCAAGAAGGATATGGAGCAGAACCGTCCGATGGACCGGCTGCTCTGCGGCGATGTAGGCTATGGCAAGACAGAGGTGGCGATCCGGGCTGCTTTTAAATCTGCGATAGAGGGCAAGCAGGTGGCGGTGCTCGTGCCGACGACGATTCTGGCGCAGCAGCACTACGAGACCTTCCGCGAGCGCTTCGCCAATTATCCGCTCAATATTCAGGTGCTGAGCCGGTTCCGCAGCCGCAAGGAGCAGAATGATACGATCAAGGGAGTACGCCAGGGGACAGTGGATGTCATTATCGGCACACACCGGCTGCTGTCTCAGGATCTGGTCTTCAAGGACCTCGGCCTTCTGATTGTCGATGAAGAGCAGCGTTTCGGCGTGACCCACAAGGAGAAGCTGAAGCGGCTGAAGACCAATGTTGATGTATTGACTCTGACGGCCACACCGATTCCCCGCACGCTGCATATGTCGATGCTTGGGGTACGTGACTTGTCAGTTATTGAGACACCACCCGAGAACCGCTTTCCCGTACAGACGTATGTGGTGGAGCATAGCCAGACGCTGACCCGGGAAGCTGTGGAACGCGAGCTGGCCCGTGGCGGTCAGGTCTACTATCTATACAACCGTGTACAGGGCATTCAGGAAATGGCGGCGCAGATCTCCATGCTGGTGCCAGAGGCAAGAGTGGGTATCGGGCATGGACAGATGTCGGAATCCGAGCTGGAGAAGACGATTCTCGACTTCCTGGACGGAGAGTATGATGTGCTGGTCAGCACCAGTATTATAGAGACGGGTGTCGATATTCCTAATGTTAATACCCTTATTGTTCATGATGCTGACAAAATGGGCCTGTCCCAGCTCTATCAGCTGCGCGGCCGCGTCGGCCGTTCCAACCGGATTGCATATGCCTACTTCACCTACCAGCGCGACAAAGTGCTGACAGAGGTGGCTGAAAAGCGCCTGCAGTCCATCAAGGAATTCACCGAGCTCGGGTCCGGCTTCAAAATTGCTATGCGCGATCTTTCCATCCGGGGAGCAGGCAATCTGCTCGGTGCGGAGCAGCATGGCTTCATCGCCTCGGTCGGCTTCGACCTGTATTCGCAGATGCTGGCTGAGGAAATCCGCAAACGCAAGGTGAGCGTGCTGGGCGAGGAGGATACTTCGCTGAAGCAGGGGAATACGGTCATTGATTTGTCGATTGACGCCTATCTTCCTTCCGAGTATATTTACGACAGTATCCAAAAAATAGAAATCTATAAAAAAGTGGCTGCAGTAGCCTCCTTCGAGGATGCCTCGGAGCTTGAGGATGAGCTGCTGGACCGGTTCGGCGAATTGCCGGAGTCCGTTATTAATCTGCTCTCTGTGGCCCGGCTGAAGGTGTACGGTAAGCTGTACGGCATGGAATCCATGGTCCGGCGCGGGGATGAGGTCATGCTTAATTTCCACGAGGGCAGCCTCGGGGTCTTTGATACGGCGAAGCTCGCCAAAGTTGGTAATAGCTTTGAAAGGCGTGTACAATTTGATAAGGATGCGAAGGCAACGATCCGGATCAAAGCGAAAGATTTAGGTGACAAGGAGCTGCTGGATGTGCTGGAGCAATTCCTGGCGGCAGCCAAACAGTCTTTAAAATCGAAGGGAGAATTACACAATGTCGTTAAATAAAAAATCCTGGAAGGTACTGGTGGTCTCGCTGACCGCAGCCCTGTCCTTCTCCATGCTTGCTGCCTGCAGCAATAAAAGTGATGATACTGCGGTGGCAACGTATAAGGGCGGCACCATTACCCAGAAGGAATTCAATCTGGATACCCGCGTAATGAAATTCCTGTCCCCAGAGCAGGCGCAGTATCTGGAGATTGATATGTTCAAGGAGTCCATCCTGAAGCAGGAGGTCGCGTTTGAATATTTGGCGGACAAGGCCACGGATGAAGCGAAGAAGGCTGCGGAGAAAGAAGTTGATACACAGATCGGCTCTATCAAGACTGCGCTGGGCGACAAATACAAAAGCACGCTGAAGGAACAGGATCTAAGCGAGTCGGACCTGCGTTCCTATATGCAGCGCGTACTTACCGTATATCAGGACATGCTGCTGAAATTAACAGACGAGCAGGTCAAGACCCATTATGAAGCCACCAAGGTTGATTATAGTGTGGCTACTTTGCGCCATGTTCTGGTTGGCATGACGGATAGCGCCGGCAAGGAGCGGACGGATGCCGATGCGCTGAAGCGCGCCCAGGAAGTGAAGGCGAAGCTGGATGGCGGTGCGGACTTTGCAGCCGTCGCCAAGGAATACTCGGATGATACCCAAACGAAGGAAACCGGCGGTGAATATAAGGACAAGGCTCTGGGGGAATATGTAGCAGAGTTCAAGGCTGCGGCCCACAGTCTTCCGCTGAATACGATCAGTGAGCCGGTCAAGACCACCTTCGGATATCACATTATCAAGGTGGAAGCCCGCAAGGACGCTGCCTTCGATACGCTGACTGCCGACCAGCTCAAAGCCGTGAAGAACGCTGCGGCTTCTGCCAGCCTGGAGACCTTCCTGGAGAAGGACCTGGATAGTCTGGAGATTAAAATCAACCTGCCGAAGAGCTCTGCTGCTGCAGGCAGCGCGGGAGCCACAGCTACGCCGGCTCCGGCTGCGGGTAGTGACACGCCAGCCGCTACAGATGCACCGGCTGCTACGGAAGCTGCTAAATAAAATTCAAATACAACAGCGGGCCGGAAGTCCAAAACTTCTCTGGAGTCACAGCAATCCCAAAACATAAAAACCATTAGTTCAATTTATATAGTTGGACAAGCCGCCTGATGCGCCATGCTGAACTGTGACCCACAAGAAAGACACTTTGAAAAAAGTGACCTTCTTGTGGGTCTTTTGTGTTTTAATCAGAATATTGGAAAAGGAGCGGGATAAGGCTGTGGGAAACTTAAATCGAACCCTATTTACGGAAGATAGCATCAGAAGATTAGAGAAGAATCCAAATGTTCAGCGAGTATCCGAGACGAATATTTCGTATACTGCTGAGTTTAAGTTGTCGGCAGTGAAGGCCTACAACGAGGGGACACCCCCGTCAGAAATATTTCTTAGGGCGGGCTTTGACCTGGATCTCATCGGTTCTAAAAAACCAAAGCATAGTTTGAAACGCTGGAGAGATAGCTTTGCTAAATATGGTGAACTTGGACTACTGGAAGAACGGCGTGGCAAAGGCAGCGCTGGGCGAAAGCCTGCAAGTCCCTTGTCTGCTGACGAAGAACTGAAGCGCGCAAAGGCGAAGATCAAATTACTAGAAGCTGAGGTCGACTTTCTAAAAAAGCTCGAAGCGCTCGAACGGAACAAAGGAAGACCTTAACCCCTTCGGAGCGCTACGAGATCATTTATCACACCCTGAGAGCCCATGGACTCAACCGCATGACGCGTTATCTCTGTGAAGTCGCCGCCGTGAGCACCAGTGGCTATTACAGATGGCTGGGCTCCGAGCAAAGACGCCAACTTCGTACAGCCGACGACGAGCGTGACCTTGTTCTCATTAAGCAACACTTCGACGCCTTACAAGGAAGAGCTGGCGCTTTGGTGATTAAGATGCGTTTGGAGCATCTCAGCGGGGTCACCATGAACCACAAGAAGATTCGCCGATTAATGCGTAAGTTTAACCTTGTCGCGGCCATACGGCAAGCGAACCCGTACCGTAAGATGGCAAAGGCTACGCAGGAGCATCAGACCTGTGCCAATTTACTGAAACGCCAATTTGACCAGAAAGAGCCGGAGAAAGTCTTTCTAACCGATATCACGTACCTGCGGTACGGAAACGGACAGTGGGCTTATCTATCGTGCGTAAAAGATGGAGCAACAAGACAAATTCTTGCCGACTGTGTAGCAGGGACACTAGAGTTACCACTCGTTGAAAAGACCATTCGGCGCCTGCTGGAACGGCTGGATGAAAACCTTCATCCAGAAGCCATTTTCCACTCCGATCAGGGCATGCACTACACGCATCCTAAAACTCGTCTCCAAATGGAGCAGGCAGGTTTTCAACAGTCCATGTCCCGTAAAGGGAACTGTTGGGACAATGCATCAATGGAGTCATTCTTTGGGCACATGAAAGATGAAATGAGCGTTCGAGATTGTCAGAATCTTACGGAAGTCAGGGCTCGTGTTTCGGAATATATTGCCTACTATAACTCCGAGCGATACCAATGGACATTAAAAAAGATGACTCCTGACGAATTCAGAAGTCATCTCCTTGCGAGCTAGCTCTAGGGTATTTCTTTTAAACCGTCCTCAAATTGGGTCACAGTTCATGCATCCGGGCGGCTTTTTTTCGATACAAAAGGAAGAAAATGCGGAGAATGGTGTGGTGGTATAGAAATCCCCGTTAGTGACCATAACTGGAATGATGCCGGGCCGGGGCGTTCTCATTCTCCATGAACAATTATATGCGGGCTGACGGATGTATAAGGAACTGGGAAGAGATGAATACTATGGTCAGATATTACGATAAATCACCGGGATTAACCATTCCCATAATGGACAGTAGTTGGACCATACTTCTTAAGAAAGCGGGGCAACATGTGAAATGAAAGCTACTGGTATTGTAAGACGTATTGATGACCTCGGACGAGTTGTTATCCCCAAAGAGATCAGACGCACCTTGCGGATTCGTGAGGGAGATCCTCTGGAAATTTTTGTTGACCGCGATGGTGAGGTTATACTGAAGAAATATTCGCCGATTGGTGAATTGGGCGATTTCGCCAAGGAATATGCAGAGTCGCTGTATGAAGGAACAGGGCATATTACCATGATTACGGACCGGGACACGTTCATCGCGCTCGCCGGCGGCTCCAAGAAGGATTATCTGGAGAAGCAAGTGGGCGTGCTGCTGGAAAAGGTAATGGAAAGCCGTAAAACGATGCTTGAGACCAATGCAGGCAGCTATGACATCAGCAAGGACCACACGGAGCTGTTATCCACGTATGTGGCAGCGCCTATTATCTCCGGAGGAGACCCCATCGGCTGCGTAGTGCTGCTGAATAAGGACGATTCGGTCAAGATGGCCCAAATGGAAGTGAAAATGGCAGAGACAGCCGCAGCCTTCCTGGGCAAGCAAATGGAGCAGTAATCAGCTGGTGCTGGAGGGCCCCGCTTTTCCTTTGGTTATGATAACCGTAGGGAATGGCGGGTTTTTGCTGTGGAATCAGCCCGCTGACGAATGGAAGCAGGAGCATTTACACTTCTACCCGTAGATAAGTTATAATATAGAAATTCATTTGCTTAGGTTAAAGCAAGCAAGCTCTATATTATGGCAGTTATGGCTGTAGAAGCAGGTAAATTATGACATCCAATACTCAAGGCTCGAAGCTGCTGCAAGGCGCTTTTATTCTTAGTGCGGCAGCTATTTTCTCGAAACTGATCGGTACGCTGCAGAAGATACCGCTGCAGAATCTGGGCGGCGACGCCGCGTTCGGCATCTATAATACGGTCTATCCGTTGTATACGATCCTGGTCACGGTGGCGATGCTCGGACTGCCTGCCGCTATCTCGCGGTTCGTGGCCGAGGCTTCGGTGGAACAGGACCTGCAGAAGGGGCGGAGGGTGCTGCTGCTATCAGCCGGAATTACGGCGGCCAGCGGCCTTCTGCTCGGGATTCTGGTCTACGCCGGGGCTCCGCTCATTGCGGTATGGGTCGGCAGCTCCCATATTGTCCCCGCTCTGCGCAGCAGCGCCTGGGGACTGGCGGTGGTGCCGCTGATGGCTGCGCTGCGCGGCTACTTCCAGGGACTGCATAATATGATGCCGACTGCCGTGTCGCAGGTGGTCGAGCAGTCGGTACGCGTGGCGGTCATGATCGCGCTTCTTCTGTATCTGACGGGCGCTGGCGCAGATGCAGCAGGAATCGCTGCCGGTGCGATGCTGGGTCCAGCCGGGGGCGGGATCGCCGGTCTCGGCGTGATGCTGCTGTATTGGCGCAGCCACCGCCGGGGCTTGCAGGACAGGCTGCCTCAAGCTCCGCTTCAGAACAGAACGGCATCGGCCGTACGAAGTGCTAAGCAGGGCATTCCTGCCCGCGAGCTGTTAGCCTATGGCCTCCCGGTGATGCTTGGTGCGCTGGCTGTTCCGTTAATCGGACTGGTCGATGTCTTCACAGTTCCCCGTCTGCTGGCGGGGAGCGGGAGCAGCGAGACGGGGGCGATGGCTCAGTTCGGCATCTATAACCGCGGGCTGCCGCTCGTGCAGATCGTAACGATGCTGGCGACCTCGCTCTCGGTCGTCTTCATCCCGGCGCTGGCCGAAGCGAAGTACCAGCGGGATGAGGCCTTGATCCGCACGCGAATCACGCTGTCGCTGCGCTGGTTCTGGCTCCTCGGGCTGGCCGCCTCCGTAGGCCTGGCCGTGCTTGCAGAGCCGGTGAATACGGCTCTGTACGGGGACGCCGCCGGCAGCGGCGCGATGACCTGGCTGGCCTTCACCGCCGCGGGCGGCACGGTCAGCATCATCTCCGCCGCGCTGCTGCAAGGCCTGGGCGCCGTGCGCGCGCCGGCGCTGCATCTCTTGGCCGCCGCTGCGCTGAAGGCGGCCCTCAACCTGCTGCTGATCCCGCAGCAGGGCATTACCGGTGCGGCCATCGCTGGCGTGGCCGCACATCTCTTCGCAGCAGCGCTGAACGTGCTGCTGCTCTACCGGCAGGGACATCTGCGGCTGCGCGCCGCAGATGTCCTGCTGAAGCCCGCGGCGCTGCTCGCGGGCCTGGGGCTGGCCGCCGCAGCCGTGAGCCACGGCGCAGCCTGGGCGGCAGACGCCGCCGGCTTCGGCGGCGGGCGGACCGCGGCCCTGGCGCAGAGCCTGCTCGGCGTGCTCGCAGGCTGCGCCGTCTTCGCACTCGGCGCAGTGGCGCTGCGGCTGCTCAGCGAGAGCGAGCTGCGCCAGCTTCCGGGCTTCGGCCCCCGCTTAGCGGACAAGCTGAAGAAGCTGCGCCTGTTCCCATAAGGCGCAGATCAATAGATACATATTGCAGCCGCCTTCGCGAATAGCAGCAGGCGGCTGCCTGGAAGGAGTAGACTGGCATGAGCGCAACATTAACGATCGTCGGCCTGGGCTCCGGGAACCCGGACCGGCTGACATTGGGCATTATCAAGAAGCTGAAGACGGCCTCGGCCGTGTACGTGCGAACCGCAGAGCATCCTGTCATGGCTGCATTGGCGGAGATGGAGATCGCCTGGGAGTCCTTCGACGGGCTGTATGAGTCGCTGTCGTCCTTCCCCGAGGTCTATGAAGCCATTACGGCAACGCTGATCGAGAAGGCTGCGTCCGCTCCGCAGGGCACGGAGATCGTCTATGCCGTGCCGGGGCATCCCATGGTGGCCGAATCCGCCGTCTCCCTGCTGCGCGGGCGCTGCCCGGAGGCGGGCATTGAGCTGAATATCCTCGGCGGCGAAAGCTTCCTGGATGAAGCGTTCGTCCGTCTGGGCTTTGATCCGATTGAAGGCTTCCAGCTGTTGGATGCCTCCGGTATCCGCAGCTCCCAGCTTCACCCGGAGCTGCATACTCTGATCGGGCAGGTCTATGACAGCTTCACCGCGTCTGAGACCAAGCTCTGCCTGATGGAGCTGTACCCGCCCGAGTATGAGGTGATTGCCGCACATGCGCTTGGTGTGGAGGGCGAGGAGCAGATTCTCCGGGTGCCGCTGTACGAGCTGGACCGGCTGGACGGCTATGGTAACCTGTCGCTGGTATATGTTCCGGCGAGCCATGCGGATGAAGCGCGTAACCGCACCTTTGCCCGGCTGCATGAAATTGTCGATATTCTGCGGAGTCCCGAGGGCTGTCCCTGGGACCGTGAGCAGACACATGAATCCTTGCGCAAAAATCTGATCGAAGAGACCTATGAGGTGCTGGAGACGATTGACGAGGATGACCCGGACCATATGAAGGAAGAGCTGGGCGACCTGCTGCTCCAGATTATGCTTCACTCCCAGATGGAAGAGGAACTGGGGACCTTCAGTGTCTACGATGTCATTGAGGGGCTGAATGAGAAGCTGTTGTTCCGCCACCCGCATGTCTTCGGCGACCAGGCGGCCGGCGATGCCGAGGAGGCGCTGCAGAACTGGGAAGGGATGAAGGCCGAGGAGAAGCGGCGCAAAGGCGTGAAGCCCGAAGCTTTGTCCGCACTCAGCGGGGTTCCGAGGGATCTGCCGGCACTGATGAAGGCGTACAAGCTGCAGAAGAAGGCATCCAAGGTCGGATTCGACTGGGATAATACAAGCGATGTACTGGCAAAGATCCGCGAGGAGATAGACGAGCTTCAGGAGGCGATTGAGACGGGACAGTCCGCCGAGGAGCAGATGCTGGAGCTGGGCGATCTGCTGTTCGCAGCCACCAATGCGGCCCGCTTCATCGGAGCCGATCCGGAAGAAGCGCTGACCCGTACCAACCGCAAGTTCGTAGCCCGGTTCGAGTATATTGAGCAGCGTCTGCGCGATCAGGGGGTCCGGCTGGAGGACAGCTCGCTCGAAGAGATGGAAGCCCTCTGGCAGGAAGCCAAGGCGGAAGAGCGGAAGCAATAGATTTTAGAATTATAGTCTTCTGCGGTATATCCCGCGCGTTTCACGGCAATGCTGTGATTATTGGCGCAAATCTCTGATTTAAAATGCAATGAGAGGTTTATAATGTTATAGTGCTATAAGCCCCATATCCTACGCAAGATGTTACTTTTTCAAAAAAAACGGCGGATCGCGGCAGGAATTGAGGGCGGAATCCAGAATATCATAAAGACGAAATGACGATTTGCCGTGATTTTCCGGTAAACCTGATTTTCATTTATTTTTTGTATCCTAGGAGGAACTTCAAATTATGAACAAAACAGATCTGGTAAACAACATTTCCGAGAAAAGCGGATTGGCCAAAAAAGACGTAGAAACCGTACTTAACGGAATGCTGGGTGAAATTACGGAAGCTCTCGCAAGCGGAGATAAAGTACAGCTGATCGGCTTCGGTACTTTTGAAACGCGCAAACGTTCCGGCCGCACCGGACGTAACCCGCAATCGGGCACACCTATCGAAATTCCTGAATCCACAGTGCCGGCCTTCAAGGCAGGCAACAAACTCAAAGAAGCCGTTAACTAATGCGTCTGGACAAGTTCCTGAAGGTCTCCCGTCTGATCAAGCGCCGCACCGTGGCCAAGGATGTGTCCGAACAGGGCCGGGTGTTGATCAATGGACGGGAGTCCAAACCGAGCAGCACGGTGAAGATCGGTGACGAGATTACCGTGCAGTTCGGCCAAAAGCTTGTGACGGTCAAAGTGGAAAAGCTGGTGGAAACGACCCGCAAGGATGAGGCCGCCGGAATGTATACCCTGCTCCGTGAAGAGCCGGTTGCCAAAAGCACGGGACTCGACTGGTAGCAGATCATCGCTGTACAAGGTTAAGAGGTATTCCTGAAGCCGGAAGACGGCGGAGCGGGATACCTCTTTTTTATAGAATTTTTATGTTTTGGGGTCCCCGCAAAGTACCTGAGTCATCATCGAAGCTAAAGCCCCACTTTGTGGGGTTATTTTTTTGTTTTCACCTGTTCTATACCCTGTCCTTCCTTCATAGATTAGAACCAAGAAGGAGGGGTACATGCTATGATCGAGCCAGCCAAAGTCAACAAACAGCATGATCTGCACATGCGCAGCCGCAAGCAGATTGAGCTTACCGGTGTGCAGAATGTGGAGAGTTTTGACAGTGAAGAGTTTCTGCTGAGTACAGAACTTGGTGAGCTGACCATTCGGGGGACTCATTTACATATCAAGAATTTAAGTCTGGAGAATGGAATGCTGTCCCTTGAAGGCAATGTTCATTCCCTGATTTATCTGGACCCCGGGGCGCAGGGCAAAAATAAAGGGATTCTCCGCAAGCTGTTTAAATGAATCCCTCCGTTCAATGGATCACCCTGCTCTATATGATTCTGTCCGGCATTGCCATGGGACTGGCCTATGACAGCTACCGGGTGCTGTCGCAGAAGCTGAGATTTCCCAATTGGCTGAATGCGCTGCTGGATTTGCTGTATTGGATAGGGGCGGCCCTGCTGGTCTTTCGCATGCTTTATGCCGGAAACCAGGGACAATTGAGGTTTTATGTCGTTCTTGGCCTCTTTCTAGGTGTATGGATCTATTTTTTGATCTTCAGTATTACGGTGCAGCGTTTTGTGGTAAGGTTAATTCAGTCAGTTCAGTATGTATGCAGGATGCTATGGCGGTTCATTACCATAGTCATCGGAGGTCCGATTCTCTGGCTGTGGCGCCTGGTTAAGGGAACAGTACTGCTGCTCGGCCGGGTCCTTCTTTATATTTTTAAGCTGCTGCTGCGTCTAACCAAGCCAATCTGGGTACTTCCTGTAAGGTGGGCCTCTCCGTATGCATCCCGGTTCGTTCATAGCGCCCGGATCGTGAGGATCACCGAGTGGATATCAGGGTGGCGGAAGCGCTGACCTTGAACCCTGGAACTGGAGGTAAGCTGAATGAACAGATTCTCTGCGGAAGAGAAGAATACGAACCAGAGTGCTTCGGCCGCAGGCGCGAAGAGAAGAAAGTTTATATGGATTCTTGTGATGGCTGTTTTCTTCGGCTGGGCCGGATTCACTTTCTTTGCCCAGAGCGCAGTAATCGCCGACAAGAGCGAACAGCTCGCCCGTAAGAAAGAGAACAGTGAGAGTGTAACAGCCACGCTGAATCAATTGAAATATGAGGTCTCGCGGCTGAATGACGATGAGTATATCGGACAATTAGCGCGTAAATGGTACAATATGTATCCTGCAGGGGAATCACCTATCCGTACCGAGCAATCCGGGCAATAAAAGCAGGCGAAAAGAGGCTTATGCTGTGTTGCCTTGCTTTGCTCTTTACTGTATAATCAAATCACCGCAGACAGGATGGACATTATATTCGTCTGTATATTTTTAAGGGAGGATCATTTTATTCTATGGCAATTGAAGTGGGCACCAAGTTAGAGGGCAAGGTGACAGGCATCACGCATTTCGGAGCATTTGTGGATCTGTCAGGAGGTGTCACAGGTCTCGTTCACATCTCGGAGATCGCCGATAACTACGTCAAGGATGTTAACGATCATTTGAAGATTGCGGATGTAGTAACCGTTAAGGTGATCAATGTTGACAAGGACGGCAAGATCGGACTTTCCATTAAGCAAGCCGTTGATAAGCCGGCATCGGAAGTACGTCCCCCCAGAGCTCCAAGACCTGAACGTCCAAGCGGTGGAGACCGTTTCGGCGGTGGTGGCGGCAGTGGCGGAGGCGGCGGTGGATTCAATCGTGAACGGGGTGGGCGTCCATTCAAGCCTGCAGCCGGTAAACCTTCATTCGAGGATAAAATGTCACGCTTCCTGAAAGACAGCGAAGAACGGATATCTTCGATCAAGAAGAACACAGAAGGAAAGCGCGGCGGCCGTGGAGCCAAGCGCGTATAATCTGAGTCTTGCACATCATAAATAAACCGCTGGGGCGTTTGCGCCCTTCGCGGTTTTTTTGTTGTATAGGAAACTATAGTTTCCTCCTGTTGTGGACAAGGTGTGCAATCAGCTGGTACTGCGTCATATGACTTTGTTGACTGATTTGCTGCCAGGTTAGCTGATTTTGATCAATCCGGGAGCGGTTCGCATGAAGCAGGCTTACGGCAGCAGGCTATTTTTGTCGGGCTTTGAACAAATTGCCGACAGCATCTATGCCATTCTCACATAAGTCTAGGGCAATCGCTGACGAATGTCCGCGCGGGCACTACCTGCAACCGGCAGTCTGACTGCGGCAGTCTGCAGCCAACCTTTTACCCCGCATGGGATTGGTGGGCTTTTCCACAGAATGTCGGGACAGGCTTTTTTGTCGGAAATTTTTTACAGATTAGTCTCCGTTTCTGACAAACTTTCTTAGGACCCCCGCTATATAATGAGAACCATAAAATTCATAAACGGGTGGTGCAAGGAATGAGTAAAAGCAATGTGGTGAATTTGCCGGAGTGGACAAGAGCAGGAAGCAAAGACAAAAATCAGAAAGAAGCCTTAGGTACGCGCTTGAAGGCGTGGGGCACCAAGCTGCCGGTTGTCCAGTTCATCGCGGTCAAGAAGTGGGTGCTGCTCCTTAGCCTAATGGGCTTTTTGCTGGGACGGGCTATGATCCTGGATGAGCTTACCCCGTTTGCTGCTGCTTATTTCGCCGTCATTGTATTTATGCGCAGGGATTCCATGCTGCCTGTGGCCGCAGCCATCGTGCTCGGCAGTCTCTTCACACCGTTTCCGGGTGCTATCGTGGTTGCCGCAGAGCTGATTATTTTTTATCTGATCTACAAAGGGCTGGAGAACTTCCAGCGGGTGGATCTGTCCTATGCCCCTCTGATGGTGTTCGTGGCTTCCTTTATGGTTGGACTGTTCCAGGTCGTTATCGGTCCTTCACTCACGTGGTATCCGCTGATGATGGCGGCCATTGATGCCATACTCGGATTCGTGCTGACGCTTGTATTCCTGCAGGCGCTTCCTTTATTCACCTATAAGCAGAAAAGCAGGGCACTCCGCAATGAAGAGGTACTCTGTCTGATCATCCTGCTGGCTTCCGTCATGACCGGCCTTGTCGGCTGGACCATTAATGGTCTATCACTGGAGCACGTCTTATCGCGGTTTCTGATTCTGATCTTTGCCCTGGCCGGAGGAGCGCCGCTTGGTGCTGCGGTTGGCGTAGTGACCGGGCTGATTCTCAGTCTGGCCGATATCGGAGCCATCTATCAAATGAGCCTGTTGGCCTTTTCCGGGATGCTGGCAGGCATGATGCAGTCCGGACGCAAAGGGGCGGTCTCCATCGGGATGCTGCTGGGATCAACGATTCTATCCGTCTATTTCATGGGACCGGGCGATGTCATGAATTCTACCTGGGAGACCTGTGCAGCCGTAGTGCTGTTTCTTCTAACACCTAAGGGGATGATTACTGCTATTGCCAAATATGTACCAGGCACGGCCGATCACAGCCGTTCCCAACATGAATATGCCCGGAGGGTCCGGGATATTACAGCAGACCGGGTGACCCAGTTCTCACAGGTATTCCAGCAGCTCTCCAGCAGCTTCGGGCAGATTCCCCGGGCCGCAGAGGCGGGCAAAAGCGACCGTGAGATGGAGGACTTTATGAATACGGTAACAGAAGGAGCCTGCGCCGGGTGTATCCGGCGGACCCACTGCTGGGATACCAAGTTCTATCAGACCTACAGGTATATGACAGACATGATGACTACGGTTGAGGAGTGCCCGGACATTACCGCTGCCCAGCTGCCGCCGGAGTGGAGCCGGATCTGCGGCAGGACGGGGGAGGTGCTTGAGGTGATGAAGGGCCAATATGAGCTATACCAGCATGATATGCGCTGGAAGCGGCAAATATACGACAGCCGCCAATTTGTGGCCGAGCAATTATCCGGTGTCTCGCAGGTCATGGAGGACCTGGCGAAGGAGATTAAGCGGGAAGGGCAGGCGATGTACCGTCAGGAGAGCCAGATCCGGGAGGCGCTGGAGAAGCTGGGCCTCTCCATTCACAGCATTGAGATTCTTAGTCTCGATCCCGGCCGGGTGGAGATTGAGGTTGTGCATGCCTACACCCGGGGCTTCGATGAATGCCGCAAAATGATCGCCCCGCTGCTCTCGGATATTCTGGAGGAGAATATCGCAGTGGTCAGTGAGACCGCCGTCCATCCCCGCGAGGGCTTGTCAATGGTGACCTTTGGCTCGGCTAAGGCTTACGAGATAAGCTCCGGCGTAGCTGCCGCCGCCATGGGAGGCGATATGCTGTCGGGAGACAGCTTCAGTACAGTGGAGCTGGGCAACGGCACCTTTGCCGTCTCCATCAGTGACGGAATGGGCAACGGGGAGCGGGCCCGGATGGAGAGCAGCGCTGCGTTATCCATGCTGGAGAAGCTGCTGCAATCGGGAATGGATGAGAAGCTGGCGGTTAAATCCGTTAACTCCATTCTGCTGCTGCGCTCCCCGGATGAATTCTATGCGACAGTAGATATGGCGCTGATCGACCAGTATTCGGCGCAGACCATCTTCATGAAGATTGCTTCCGCTCCGAGCTTCATCCGGCGGGGCAGCGAGGTGATTCCCGTGACGGCCAGCAATCTGCCGATCGGGATCATCAAAGATATCGAGGTGGATCTGGTCACCATGCAGCTGCGTCCCGGTGATATCCTCATCATGATGACCGATGGTATTTATGATGCGCCCGGATATGCCGTTAATAAGGAGATATGGATGAAACGTCTGATTCAGGAGCTGGAGGGCGATGATCCGCAGGATATGGCGGACGAGTTGCTGGATAAGGTAATCCGCTATCAGGGGAATGAGGTCCATGATGATATGACCATCGTGGTCAGCCGTGTCGATCATTACCACCCGGAATGGTCAAGCCTGCATATGCCTGGCGTCGGCCGGATGGAGCGCCCGCGTACGGTTAGCTAACGCAGTAAGCCATTCAGCTGACAACTAATTAGTCTATTGGATGAGTAAGCTGGAAATGTTGCACATAATGCAGTTTGACGCTGAAGATACCCCGGTATTTTAGTGGATTGTTGCATAAATTGCATTATTCTTTCCGCTAATTGACTTACGGGAGTAGGAATCCTGCCTTTTGTGCAACATTTTCTATACCAGGAGGAATTAATGAGAGGAATGTTGCATTTTAGGCAGGATTATTAGATTCGGCGAGTGCATTCCAGGTCACTCGCCAGCTCCTGCTCCGCTCCGTTTCAATCGCCGCCGGCTCAGCGGCGATTGCCTTCGGATTGTGATCTTATCGTGAGGTTAAAGGAACGGAAAGAATTGTGGAACTGTAGAAGCGTCAGCGTTCGCCTTTGTCTTTCGATTTCAACTGCAAACCGCGGTCTCAAATCAGGAAATTGGAAGACAACAGCGATCGTAAGTCTACAAATCTTGCAGTGACCCTTACCTCACCTTGACTTCATTCTGAAGTTTTTCAGCTATAGGCGGCGTTTGAAATCTCTCTACCTTGGCAATGCTAGTAACTAGACAAGGAAGGGAGGAACGGTCATGAAGCAAATTCTGCTGATCACGGACGGTTGTTCGAATGTGGGGGAGAGTCCGGTGCTGGCGGCTGCACACGCCCGTCAGGAGGGCATCACGGTCAATGTTGTAGGGGTCGTGGATTATGGAACCATCGGTGAGCTGGGCAGCCGGGAGATTGCCGATATTGCCAAGGCAGGGGGCGGGATCAGCCGGATCGTGGGAACTCCGCAGCTGGCCCAGACCATTCAGATGATGACACGCAAGACGGTAGTTCAGACCATTCAGCAGGCAGTTAATAAAGAGGTGCAAAAAATTCTCGGCGACGGCTCGCTGGCGGAGCTGCCTCCGCAGCAGCGTTCGCAGGTGGTTACCGTGGTCGATGAGCTGACCGAGACCTCGCCGCTGCGCATAGCGCTTTTAATTGACGCCAGTGCCAGTATGAAGCCGAAGCTCGGCGCGGTGGAGGACGCCATCCGTGATCTGGCGCTCAGTCTGGAGGCCCGGGAAGGGCGCAGCGAGATTGCCGTGTTCCATTTTCCCGGACGCTCCGGCAGTGAGGATGCGATGCTGGATATCGACTGGACCCGGAATGTGTCTGAGGTCCGCTCCCTCTTTTCCAGACTGAAGATGCGGGGGGCTACGCCGACAGGACCGGCTATTTTCAAGGTGCTGGAACATTATCGTTATGATAAACTGGAGAAATATCACAATTATCTTCCAGGGGAAGATGACGGGGCAAGAGAAGGGATGATTGATGGGTATGTCGTCTAATCCATCCTATCCGGCAGGCACAGTGATTACCGGCAAATGGCGGGGGAACCGTTATGTTGTGGAGCGTGTGCTGGGGAAGGGGGCAAACGGAACCGTATATCTGGTGCAGCGGGAAGGCAGACGGGAGCGGTATGCGCTCAAGATCGGATACGATACGCTGGAGCTGCAGTCTGAGATTAACGTGCTGACCTCTCTGCAGTCCTGCCGCAAGCGCAGCGAGCACCGGGCCCGCAAGGAGTCGCCGCTATCCTCCTATCTGCTGGAATCGGATGATTTCAAGGACCGGGACCATACACCCTTTTATGTGATGCGTTATGTGGAAGGAAGGCCGCTGCATCATTTCCTGTCCAGGAACGGTGCCTCCTGGCTGGGGCTTGTCGGAATGACGATTCTGGAGAAGCTGCAGACGCTGCATGAGTGCGGCTTCGTATTCGGAGACCTGAAGCCGGAGAATGTCATGGTATCCAGCTACGGGGAAGCCGAGCTGATTGATTACGGGGGAGCAAGCCCCATCGGACGCAGTGTGAAGCAGTTCACCGAATGGCATGACCGCGGATTCTGGAATGCCGGCAGCCGGACAGGCGACCAGAGCTATGACCTGTTTGCTTTTGCCGTCCTATGCCTGCGTCTGCTTAATGAAGAAGGGCTGAAGTCTGCCGCCCAGCAGCTTCCGCAGACAAGGAGCGTAGAGGAGCTGATGAAGCTGGCCCGGGAGCTGCCGGATAAGAAGCTGTCCTCCTGGCTGTGCCTCGCGCTCAAAGGCGGCTTCCCCGGTTCCGCGCAGGCAGCGGAGATCTGGAGAAGCCACATCTACAGAGGACGGAAGACCGGACATGAGACGATGGCGACCCCGCGCTGGCTGAAAAATGCGTTCGCGCTGTCTTTATTTCTGCTGGCATTCACGCTATACTGGGTTTTCCGTTTCTGATAATTAATTGAATGCTGTAATCGTACATAATCACCAAGATGCTGACCGCCGGAGCAGGCCGTGTAAGGGATGGCAGGAAAGGAAGCCCCTATGGAGCACAGGAAGGAACTGGTGGAATCCGTAATGGAGGCTGCGGCTGAATATGAGCTGTGGGCACCTCATGACACCATTGTAGTCGCAGTTTCCGGAGGGCCGGACTCTGTGGCTCTTTTGCGTATTCTGCATGAGATCTCCCTGACCCGGATGCCGCTGACGCTGATATGCGCCCATGTCAATCACGGATTCAGAGCCGAATCGGCTGAGGAAGCAGAGCTGGTGCGGGCCCTCGCGGCAGAATTGGGCATTCCCTTCGAACTGGGCGAATTCGATATTCCGTCCATCATCAAGGAGAGCGGGCTTGGCCCGGAAGGGGCTGCGCGGGAGAAGCGTTACCAGTTCCTGATCGCTACCGCACACCGTTATCAGGCACGCTCGGTGGCGCTGGCCCATCATGCAGATGATCAGGCCGAGACGGTGCTTATGCGGCTTTTGCGGGGGAGCGGGCCCTCGGGCCTTGCCGGCATGCGCTGGAAACGGACCGAAAAAAAGGTGGAACTCATCCGCCCCTTCCTGCGTATTAACAAAACGGCTCTTGTCGGCTTTTGCCGGGAGGAGGGCCTGGCTTATGCGGAGGATGCGACTAACCTCCTGACGCAGTACAAGCGGAATGCAGTCAGGCTGGAGCTGCTGCCTATGCTGGAGCAGCATAATCCGAGAGTGAGACAATCGCTTCTGCAGCTGGCTGAAATTGTCTCGGCAGAAGATGAATATATGGAGGCGAATGCGGCAAAATGCTTTGATGAGCTGGTTTTCACCGGGCATGGAAAATACACCTTGAAAAGGGCTGCCTTTGCGGCCATACCCTCCGCTTTACAACGGCGTTTGATTAAACTAATATTAAATTATCTGTCGGCGGATTCATCATTCATGGATTTCTCCAAGATTGAAGCAGTACGCCGGGGAACGCTGCAGGAATACCCTACCGTCTGGACGCTGGATATGGGTGGCGGTTATGTCTGCGTGCGGCAATATGATACCATTGTGTTCTCGTCCAAGCCCTTGACCCGGCAGGTAAGCTATACATACCGGCTGTCTTTGACTCATCCCCGGATTAAGCTGACGGAGATAGGAAAGGTTATGACGATGAGGGGGCTTGCGGGGGAAGTTTTTTGTGCACAGGAGGAGGATTACGGGAAGAACTCGGCTTGGTTTGACGGGGATGATCTTGTCCTGCCGCTCACCATTCGTTCCCGGTTGCCTGGAGATACCATAAGGGTTATGGGATTAAACGGAAGCAAAAAGGTAAAAGATATTTACATTGATGATAAAATACCTTCTTCCGAACGGCCTGCAATTCCTCTCGTATGTGATGCACTCGGCAATATCGTCTGGATTCCGGGCGTAAGGCGCTCGGTGCATGCCGCAGTTGGGCGGCACACGGCCACGGTTCTGCTCCTGACCCTGGAAGACCTGGAACAGGGCGAAGAATCGTAATGGCCGAAGTAAGTCTTTCATAAGTATATCTTAGGAGGTTCGCAAGTTGCAGAATGATATTCAGGAAATCTTGATCAGCGAAGAAGAAATTCAACAAAGAATCAGGGAGCTTGGCGCCCAGCTGAGCAAGGAATATGCAGACCGCACACCTTTAGTGATTTGTGTACTCAAAGGTGCGTTTATTTTTATGGCGGATCTGGTTAAAGTGATTACAGTACCCGTTGAAATGGACTTCATGGCGGTATCCAGCTATGGCGGTACAACCAAATCATCCGGCGTAGTCAAAATCATCAAGGATTTGGACACATCGGTTGAAGGCCGTGATGTTCTGATTGTCGAGGATATTATCGACAGTGGCCTTACACTCAGCTATCTGATTGACATGCTGCAGGGGCGCAATGCCGCTTCTGTCAATGTAGTCACTCTGTTCGACAAGCCGTCAGGCCGCGCAGTGAATCTTGAAGCCCAGTATACCGGCTTTGTGATTCCTGATGCATTCCTCGTAGGCTATGGACTGGACTATGCCGAGCTGTACCGGAACCTCCCTTATGTCGGTGTACTGAAGCCTGAGATTTATACCAAATGAACTACCCGCCAGCCTTAGATCTACGGATCACTTTTCTGGATTTCCTGACAATTTGAGGAGTCCGGCCAGGCTATGGTACAATAACTTGAGCGTTGCGAGAGGAGGTAGGGGATGAATCGGTTCATCCGGAATTCTGGTTTTTATTTGATTTTATTTTTAGTCGTGGTGGGCATAGTCCAGTTTGTAAGCAATGGAAATGAATCCGCCGATCTCCCTAGATATGATGAGTTGCGGCAGGAGATCTCGAACAATAATGTGAAGAGCATGACGGTTCAGTTTGAGGGGAATGCATTTCTGGTTACTGGCGAATATAAAGAGCTGCCACCCGAGGCTAAATCGAAGAATTTCTCCACTTATGTTCCTCCTACAGACGAGGCCCTTAACGAGCTTGTGGATGCCAGCGATAAGAACGGCATAGAACTTAGCCAGAAGAAAATGGAAGGTGACAGCATTTGGCTGACATTCCTCTCTTCCATGATCCCACTGGTTATCATGTTCATCCTGTTCTTCTTCCTGTTCAATAATGCACAGGGCGGCGGCGGCAAGGTGATGAATTTCGGCAAGAGCAAGGCCCGGTTATATAATGAAGAGAAGAAGAAGATCAGCTTCGAGGATGTCGCAGGGGCTGACGAGGAGAAGCAAGAGCTTGTCGAGGTTGTTGAATTCCTTAAGGACCCGCGCAAATTCGCAGCGGTGGGTGCCCGGATTCCGAAGGGGGTACTCCTTGTAGGTCCTCCGGGAACAGGTAAAACCTTGCTGGCCCGTGCAGTTGCAGGGGAAGCAGGCGTTCCGTTCTTCAGCATCTCCGGTTCCGACTTCGTGGAAATGTTCGTCGGTGTCGGCGCATCCCGCGTACGTGACTTGTTCGAGAACGCGAAGAAGAACGCACCTTGTATTATCTTTATCGATGAGATCGATGCTGTGGGACGTCAGCGCGGCGCAGGACTTGGCGGCGGACATGACGAACGTGAACAGACCCTTAACCAATTGCTCGTTGAAATGGACGGCTTTGGCGGCAACGAAGGCATTATCATCGTCGCAGCTACCAACCGCGCAGATATACTTGACCCGGCGCTGCTTCGTCCGGGCCGTTTCGACCGGCAGATTACGGTTGACCGTCCAGATGTGAAGGGCCGTGAAGCTGTATTGAAGGTTCACTCCCGCAACAAACCGCTGACCAAGGATGTAAGACTTGACGTTATCGCCAAGCGTACTACCGGCTTCACTGGTGCGGATCTGGAGAACCTGCTCAACGAAGCGGCATTGCTTGCTGCACGCCGTAACCGCAAGGACATTACGATGCGTGAAGTGGATGAAGCGATTGACCGTGTCATCGTCGGTACCGAGAAGCGCAGCCGCGTCATCAGTGACCGCGAGAAACGGATTGTCGCATATCACGAAGCAGGCCATACCATTGCCGGCTACTTCCTTGAGCATGCTGATGTGGTTCACAAGGTTACTATTATCCCGCGCGGCCGTGCCGGCGGATATGTCATTATGCTTCCTAAGGAAGACCGGATGATCGTTACCAAGCAGGAACTCTTGGATAAGGTTACCGGATTGCTTGGAGGACGTGTTGCTGAAGAATTATTCATTGGTGAAATCGGCACAGGCGCTTATAGTGACTTCCAGCAGGCTACGCGCATTGTGCGTGCGATGATTATGGAATATGGGATGAGTGATAAGCTCGGGCCCTTGCAGTTCGGAGCAACCCAAGGCCAAGTCTTCCTGGGCCGGGATATCGGACATGAACAGAATTACAGCGACTCCATTGCTTATGAGATTGATCAGGAAATGCAGAACCTCATCCGCAGCAGCTATGAGCGCTGTAGAGATCTGCTGACCAAGCACTCCAAAGAAATGCATCTGATTGCCAACACCCTGCTTGAGAAGGAAACGCTGGAACTTGATCAGATCGCAGAATTGATTGAGCAAGGCTACCTGAGTGAGGATGGCAAGCCAGAAGAAGGCGATGCTATTACCAATGAAGCGGGCGAGCCGATTATTGATTCCATCGGTGATGTACGTGTCCGGATTCAAGGTAAGAATGGCGAGGAATCCCCATTAGACCTGTCTAAGGATATTCCGAACAAGCCGGACCCTGAAGAGGGCAACGGACCGGATGACGGGAATAAGGGCGGCGGAAGCCTGGTCTAAGCTGTATCGCAGCAAATAGTGTAATCTAGCCCGGAGAACCACTGGTTCTCCGGGCTTTTCTTTTATATATAAGCATATAGAGGTTTCACCCGGTAACTTGTCCTCCGGTTTCGCTCTGAAACAGAGCACCCGCTTAGATTGACAGGGGGTGGAACGTTGTGTACATTAGTGAATAAATATTAAATTTATCATTTATAAGAAATGTACTGGCGGCAAGCCATGAAGACATAAGGGGGAGACTGACCGTGGAAGCTCTGGCGCTTGAGCGCAAGCAGGAACAGAATCGTGAACTTCGTGTGCGCCTCGAACAGCTTAAGAAGGAACGGAATGCTATTATTCTGGCTCATTATTATCAGCGTGATGAAATTCAGGAAGTTGCCGATTTCCGGGGAGACTCTTTTTTGCTGGCCCAGAAGGCAGCGGAGACAGAAGCAGATGTAATCGTATTCTGCGGCGTTCATTTCATGGGGGAAAGTGCCAAGATTCTGGCGCCGAACAAGACGGTCCTGATTCCTGACGAACGTTCAGGCTGCCCGATGGCTGACATGGTCAATGTGGATGGGCTGCGGAAACTGAAGGCGCAGCATCCGGGTGCGAAGGTAGTAACCTATATCAATTCCTCGGCAGAGATCAAGGCGGAGACAGATATTTGCTGCACCTCGGCGAATGCGGTGAAGGTGATCGAATCGCTTGATGCCGAAGAAATTATCTGGGTGCCCGATAAGAATCTGGGTCAATATGTGCAGGATCAGACTGGCAAGAAGCTGATTATCTGGGAGGGCTATTGCAATACTCATGACATGCTTACCGTCAAAGATGTGATGGAGATGAGAGCCAAATACCCGGAAGCTGAATTTGTTGTACATCCCGAATGCCGCCCGGAAGTCGTGGCAATGGGGGATTATGTAGGCAGCACTACCTCAATTCTGGAATATTGCCGGAAATCGGACCGCCGGCAGTTTATTGTAGGTACTGAGGATGGAACCGGGTATCAGCTGCGGCTGGACAGCCCGGATAAGGAGTTTCATTTTGCCACCAAATTCCTGGTGTGTCCTAATATGAAGGTTAACAATCTGAAGAAGCTGGTCAAATGCCTGGAGACAATGAAGCCGCAGATCTATGTACCGCCTGCAGTCGCCGACAAAGCCAGAACATCCCTAGAGCGCATGCTACAAGTCCGGTAGCATGCGCTACTCTTTCGTTGAAACAGGTGAAAAGCGGTCATGATTCCACAATATTTGGTTGATTTTGATCTTCAGGGACTTCCTGTAGTTAAGACAGACTGCCTGGTTATTGGTTCCGGTATTGCCGGGTTATTCACAGCGATTAAGGCCAGCGAAGACCGGAAGGTTATTATGATTACGAAGAAGACTGTAATGGAGAGCAACACACGGTATGCCCAGGGCGGAATTGCGGCCGTCATTTCGGAGGATGATTCGCCGGCGTATCACCGTCAGGATACCCTGATGGCCGGCGCTGGACTGAACTCCTCTGCGGCTGTGGATGTGCTGGTCAATGAAGGACCCGAAGGTGTCCGCGAGCTGATCCGGCTTGGCACTATTTTCGATAAAGAGAATGGTGTATTGGCCTTAACCCAGGAGGGGGCACATAGCCACCGCCGTATTTTACATGCAAATGGGGATGCTACAGGATATGAGATTGTCCGCGCACTCGCTGAACAGGCTGCCCGGCATGAGAATATTGAGACCTGGGATGACCATTATGTCATTGACCTGATTACGGAGGGCGGAGAGTGTCTGGGAGCACTTGTACAGCGGCCTGATGGAGGACGGTTATTCCTGCAGGCAGATGCAACAATCCTATGCTCCGGCGGAGCAGGACAGCTATACCGTTACACGACCAATCCTGAGGTGGCTACCGGAGATGGAGTAGCAATTGCCTACCGTGCCGGTGCCCATATCCGGGATATGGAGTTCATTCAGTTTCATCCGACAGCACTCAGCTATCCTGGCGCTCCGCGCTTCCTGATCTCGGAGGCAGTGCGGGGCGAAGGGGCGGTACTGCGCAATATCAACGGTGAGCGGTTCATGGAACGTTATCATGAGCTGCAGGAGCTGGCCCCGCGGGATATTGTTGCCCGTGCCATTGTAAGCGAGATGGAATTGACCAAATCAACCTTTGTCTATCTGGATATTACGCATGAACCGGCGGATATGGTTAAACACCGCTTCCCGACCATTTATGCGACCTGCATGAGCTACGGGCTGGATATTACAAGTGACTGGATTCCGGTGGCTCCTGCTGCGCATTATATGATGGGGGGCGTGAAGACCGACCTGAGCGGAGAGAGCACGGTTACCCGCCTGTTTGCCTGTGGTGAGGTATCATCTACTGGTGTGCAGGGAGCCAATCGGCTGGCCAGCAACTCCTTGTCGGAAGCCGTTGTGTTCGGCCGCCGGATCATTGAACGCATCCGCCAGCTTCCGCCGCTTGACCGGGATAACCTACCCTCAGCCTATCATCAGGCAAGGGTGGAAGCTCCGACACAGGCGATTGTAGAACGGCGGCTCAAGCTGCAAAAGGCTATGGTGCGGTATGCCGGACTGCGGCGAAACCGGGAAATGCTGAATAAAGGCTTGGATGAGATAAAGCGCCAGCTGCCGATTTTTAAGACCAAACTGACAACACGGGAAGAATACGAGTTCGCCAATATGCTTACATGCTGTCTGCTGATCACCGAATCTGCCCTGGCACGGGAGGAGAGCCGCGGTGCGCATTATCGTGAGGATTATCCGCTGCGCAGTGACGTACAGTGGCAGAAGCATCTGCTCCAGATTCGCGAACTTGGAATAGTGGAGGAATTAAGTGATGATGTTTAACGGATATAATGAAGACCTGCTTAAGGCTATTAAGGGCTGGCTGCAGGAAGATGTCGGCTCTGGGGATATTACTACCCGTACAACCATACCCGCAGGGCATGAATCTAAGGGAATTATCCATGCTAAGGAGGACGGGATTATTTGTGGAATCCCCGTGGCCGAGCTGGTGTTCGAGGTCGTTGATCCTGGGCTCGTATTCACTGCGCTGGTCCAGGAAGGACAAGCTGTCTCCAAGGGCACTGTGATTGCCGAGGTAGAAGGCAGTACCCATGCCATTTTGACTGGTGAACGGCTCGCTCTCAACTTGATGCAGCGGTTATCCGGTGTGGCCTCGCGCACGGCTTCTTTTGTAGAGAAGCTTCAAGGGCTGCCGACCCGCCTGGTGGATACCCGCAAGACCACGCCGGGCCACCGGATGCTGGAGAAATATGCAGTCCGCATAGGCGGCGGAGCCAACCACCGCTATGGTCTCTATGATGCGGTAATGATAAAGGATAATCATATCAAGGGGGCCGGCGGCATCCGTCAGGCAGTAGGACGTGCCCGTGCTAACATCCCGCACACCATGACCATTGAAGTAGAGACGGAGAGTCTGGAGCAGGTAGAGGAAGCGCTGGCGGCCGGAGCGGATATTATTATGCTCGATAACATGTCTCCTGAGCTGATGGCTGAAGCCGTGAGAAGAATCCGGACCAAGGCGAAGCATGTCACCATTGAGGCATCGGGCAACGTATCTCTGGAGACGGTCCGGGGCATTGCTGAATCGGGTGTGGATGTCATTTCGGTAGGTCGGCTGACGTATTCCTTCGCGAGTCTCGATATCAGTCTGGATCTGAACGCCAAGAAGGAGGGAACCCTCTGATGATACTTGTCGTCGATATCGGCAATACGAACATCGTGCTGGGCGTCTACCGGGGCAGTGAGCTGCTGCACCATTTCCGGCTGAGCACTGCCCGCGGGTCCACTGTCGATGAATATGGTGTGATGATTCATAATCTGTTCAGCATGTCCAATCTGTCGTTCAGGGATGTCGAGGGGGTCATCATCTCCTCGGTGGTTCCGCCGCTCGTGCAGGTCATCGTGGAGATGTGTGTGAAATTCATCGGCAAGGACCCGCTCCTTGTGGGACCCGGTATCAAAACCGGGCTTAATCTGCGTTATGAGAACCCGCGCGAAGTGGGGGCGGACCGGATTGTGAACGCGGTTGCGGCGATTGAGCAATATAAATGTCCGCTTGTCGTTGTTGATTTCGGTACGGCAACCACTTTCGACTGCATTGATGCCGGGGCCAACTATCTGGGCGGTGCTATCGTGCCGGGTCTGGGCATTTCCACGGAGGCCCTCTATCTCCGGGCATCCAAGCTGCCCCGGATCGAGCTGGAGAAGCCCAAGAAGGTAATTGGGCGCAATACCGTACATGCGATGCAGGCAGGGATAATTTTTGGCTATGCCGGTCAGGTTGAGGGTATCGTCAGACGCATTAAGCAGGAGATGAACGCTCCTGTTCTCAAGGTTATTGCTACCGGGGGGCTGGCCTCACTGATTGCCAGTGAGACAGAATGTATCGACGAGGTTAATCCGATGCTGACGCTTGAAGGATTACGCATTATTTACAACCGTAACAAATAATCTTAAAGATGAACCTATACAGAACAGATAGATAGGAGGAGTATGCACCCAATGGATAATAAGAAGGACCGGCTGGTCCGGGGGACGGCGATGAACGGAAGAGTCAGAGCGTTCGCTGTCCGTACCACAGAGCTTGTCGATGAATTGCGGCGCAGACATGATACGTATCCGACGGCTACGGCAGCGCTTGGACGTACGGTTACGGCCGCAGCTATAATGGGGGCCATGCTCAAGGGGCAGGAGAAACTCGCAATTATGGTCAAAGGAAACGGTCCACTCGGGCAGATTACGGCTGAATCCAATGCCCTGGGAGAAGTGCGCGGCTATGTACACAATCCGCATGTTCATCTGCCAAGCAACAGCATGGGCAAGCTGGATGTCGCAGGGGCGGTAGGAACGGAAGGCTTCATTGATGTCAGCAAGGATCTGGGGATGAAGGAGCCATACCGCGGCAGTGTGCCTATCGTTTCAGGAGAGCTGGGTGAGGATTTCACCTATTATTTTGCCCTCTCGGAGCAAACGCCTGCTGCTGTAGGACTTGGAGTGTTGGTGGAGACCGATAATTCAGTCAGAGTTGCCGGAGGTTTTATTATTCAGCTGCTGCCCGGCCTGACCGATGAGCAAATTACCGAGGTTGAGCAAGCGGTTGGCGCCATGCCTTCGGTTACGTCCGTGCTGGATCAGGGGCTTGAGCCTGAGGAAATGCTGCGGCTGCTGCTGCCGGATGCTGTGATCCTGGATGAGCTGGAGATCCGCTTTGTATGTCAATGTTCACGGGAACGTATTGAGCAGACTCTGGTCAGTCTGGGTGAGCACGAGCTGGAACGGATGATTGAAGAAGATGATACGGCAGAAGTCATCTGCCATTATTGCAATGAGAGCTATGTATTTAACAAGGATGAACTGCAGGTAATCCTCGATCAAGCGAAGTCTTAGGGCTATGAGATGGTGACAAGACAGGAGCGCGCGCTGCGCAATACCGTTATATTACTTGCCGTGGCAACCGTGGTGCTGGGAGGGCTATTATTCTGGAGCCTGCGTGCCATGGCATTGCTGAAGGCAGAGATGGCTGAAGGAGAAGCCTCGGATGTCGCTGCTGCCGGAGGTCAGCCGGTCACGGAACAGGAATGGATAGAGGAGCTTCAGAAGAAGCATGGGGAAGAAGTGCTGCTGAGCATGCTGAATCACATCGTGGTGGGCAAGGAAGCCGCAGCGTTGGGAATTACGGTCACTGATGAAGAGATTGAGCAGGAGCTGCTGCGAGGTATCTCCGGTTATAGCTCAGAAGAGCAGTATTATCAGCAGATGGAGTCCGAGCTTGGACTATCCCGCCAGGAGCTGCGTGAGGAGACGGCATACCGGTTGACGCTCCAGGAAATAGCTACGGCCGGGATTACGGTCAGTGAAGCGGAAATTGATGATTATCTGAAGCAAAATAGCGAGAGATTCATGCCCCGCAAGCAAATGCAGCTCTCTATCATTCAGACCTCCACCTATAACGAGGCCAGTACAGTGATGGACCGCCTGGAGCGAGGCGAGGATTTTGCAGAGTTGGCCCGGGAGGTCTCGATTGATGAGGAGAGCCGCCAGCACGGCGGCAGTATCGGAACGGTCGAGGAGAAGGACCCGTTCTGGCCTGAGGAGCTGCTGGAGACAGCAGCCGGGCTTGAGAATGGGAATATCGCAGGACCGCTGCAGGTTGACGGGGGGTATGCTGTGATCCGTCTGGAGAAGCTGATTGATCCTGTGAAGCCGGAGCAGGGGGAGCTGCGCCGGATGATTGGCCAGCAGCTGAGACTGGAGCAGGCAGCGCCCTTGCAGCAGGTAGAGCGTGAATTACGGGCCAAATATGATACAGCAATATATATTGACAACAGCCTGCAAGATTGATAATATGAAATTAAATATAAAACCTACTGATTTAGTCGGAAATATTAAGCGGTACAATTACAACTGTTAGTTACCCAGGCATTTTGAACCGGGAGCTACGGTAATATATGCTGATAGCATCTGTCATAAGTTCCGCACCCTAATTCATTTATCATTCCAAGGAGGTTTTTACTCATGGCTAAAGTCGTCAACAGTGTAACAGATTTGATCGGTGGCACACCGCTCGTCCGCCTGAACCGGATTGTTCCGGAAGGTTCGGCAGAGATCTTCCTGAAGCTGGAATACCAGAATCCAGGCTCCAGTGTGAAAGACCGTATTGCCATCAGCATTGTAGAAGAGGCTGAGAAAGAGGGCCTGCTGAAGCCGGGTGGCACGATTGTAGAAGCGACCAGCGGTAATACAGGAATCGGCTTGGCACTTGTGGCAGCTGCCAAAGGCTACAAGGCCATTATTGTTATGCCGGAAACAATGAGCCTTGAACGCCGTAACCTGCTGCGCGCCTACGGTGCTGAGCTGGTATTGACTCCGGGTTCGGAAGGAATGAACGGTGCGGTTAAGAAGGCTGAGCAGATTCTGAGCGAGAATCCGGATTATTTCCTTGCGGAGCAGTTCAAGAACAAGGCTAACGTGAAGATCCACCGCGAGACTACAGGACCGGAGATCGTTGAAGCGATCGAATCTGTAGGCGGCCCGCTGGATGCATTCATTGCCGGTGTCGGCACAGGCGGAACGATCAGCGGTGCGGGTGAAGTGCTGAAGAGTCAATATCCGGGCGTGAAGATCTATGCGGTAGAACCTGCAGCTTCACCGATTCTGGCTGGAGGCAAACCGGGCCCGCACAAGATTCAGGGTATCGGCGCTAACTTCGTGCCAGAAATTCTGAACCAGGATATCTATGATGAGATTATTCATGTTGAGAATGATGAAGCGTTCGAAACTGCCCGCCGCGTAGCCAAGGAAGAAGGCGTGCTGTCCGGTATTTCCTCCGGTGCGGCTGTATTTGCTGCACTGAAGGTAGCGAAGGAACTTGGCGCAGGCAAGAAGATTGTTGTCATCATCCCAAGCAACGGCGAACGTTACCTGAGCACTCCGCTTTATAACTTTGAAGTATAATTGCTGAGAATTCAGCTCTTTAGAAGAGCCTGCCCTATCCGCTTTTACAGGGATACCGCAGGCTCTTTTTGTGAAATATAAGAATTTATATGTTGCACACGATTAATTGTCCTTCTATTTCTCGCTGAAACGGTACCGTCCTTTTAAAGGACGGTAAAGCCGTTTCCACTTGAAAATATAAGAATGTATATGTTTCATGCGGCGTTTGGGCTTTTCAAAGTATCCCTATGTACAGTATACTGACAGGCAATAAACTATCGATGAGACGGGAGAATGGTTGTGGAGATCTTAACGGCTTGGCAGGACTGGGAGCAGTGGGCAGAGGCAGATGAAGCCTGGAGCATCTTGCCCCTGATCCTGAGGAAACGGCAGGACAATCAGGGCTTACCCCGCAGCTGGAAGCAGGCCTGGGAACAGGCTTCCCCCTATTCGGTTGTCCTGGAGAGCGGCAAGGGCGGGCGCTACACCTATCTGGGCCTGAGCCCTGTCTCGATCATCGAAGGCCGGGGAGCTGTTGCACAGAGCTATACTCCCGGAGCCAAGGCTTCGGGGCATATAGAGTCTGCCGTAACGGAAGGCCAGCCGCTGCAAGTGCTGCAGGCATGGATGAGGGAATATACGTCTCCCCGCCTGCCGCTTGACGATCTGCCGCCGTTCACCGGCGGCTGTATCGGATTTCTTGGCTATGATGTGGCCCGTTCCCTGGAGAAGCTGCCGTCGCTTGCCAGGAACAACCCTGAGTTTCCGGATTATCTGTTCATGAGACTGGAAGAAGTGTGGATCTACGATGAGCAGGAGCAGCAGCTCTACTGTGCAGTTCATATCTCTCTGCCGGATACTGAACCCGGTAACCTGGACGGGCTAAGGAGTCTGTATGATGCTGCTGTGCACCGTGCGGAGCGCATGCTGGAGCAGTGGAGCCTTCTCTACGCACCGGCAGAGCCGGAAGAAGCCGCCGCTGCAAGGTTCGCCGGGCTTACCCGCAGGGTGGAGAGCGAGGCCGAGATCACCGGCGAATGGCCCGGCATGAGCTCGGATTTCTCTGCGGCATACTTTCAGCAGGCTGTGCTGAAGGTCCAGGAATACATCCGTGCCGGAGATGTCTTCCAAGTGAACCTCTCGCTGCGCCAGCAGGCGCAGCTCAAATCCACACCCGAGAACGTCTACGAATGGCTCCGTAGACTCAACCCGTCCCCGTACATGGGGCTGCTCCGCACGCCCGGCTTCGCGCTCTCCAGCGCATCGCCGGAGCTGCTCGTCAAGCTGCACGGGGACAAGGTCAGCGCCCGCCCCATTGCCGGCACCCGGCGGCGGGGCCATACTCCCGCGGAGGACGCCGCCATGGAGGCGGAGCTGCGCGGGAGCGAGAAGGAGATCGCCGAGCATATTATGCTTGTCGATCTGGAGCGCAGCGACATCGGCCGTGTCGCCGCCTACGGAACGGTCAGCGTGCCGGAGCTGCTGACCGTAGAGCGATACTCGCATGTCATGCATCTCGTCTCGCAGGTTGAGGGGATCATCGCACCCGGCAGGGATGCGTATGATGTCATTGCCGCCTTGTTCCCCGGCGGCACCATCACGGGCGCGCCTAAGGTGCGCACCATGGAGATCATCGAAGAGCTGGAGCCGGTCCGCCGGGGACCATATACTGGATCTATGGGCTGGATTGACTATAACGGCAATATGGAATTAAATATAATCATACGTACGCTCGCAGTGAAGGACGGAATCGGCTACATTCAGACAGGTGCGGGAATTGTGATCGATTCAGACCCTTACCGTGAGTACCGGGAATGCCACAACAAAGCCAAAGCGGTAGTAAAAGCCATTCTCTGCAGTGAACGCGAGCAGGAAGAGCGGGCTGCCCTCGGCGCCGAAGGAGGAAGCACAATATGATCTTGGTCATCGATAATTATGATTCCTTTACCTATAACCTGGTGCAGTATCTGGGTGAGCTGGGGGAAGAAGTTAAGGTAGCGCGCAACGATGAGATCAGCATTGAGGAGATAGAAGCATTAGCCCCCGATCATATTCTAATCTCCCCGGGTCCCTGTACACCGAATGAGGCAGGCATCAGCCTTGCGCTGCTGCAGCATTTCAAGGGCATCATCCCCATATTCGGCGTATGTCTTGGACACCAGGCGATCGGACAGGCTTTTGGTGGTAATGTCATCCGTGCAGAACGCCTTATGCATGGCAAAACCTCGCCCATCCACCATAACGGCACCTCCGTATTTGAAGGGCTGGAATCTCCTTTCACAGCGACACGCTATCACTCACTGATCGTGGAGCGTGAGAGTCTGCCGGATTGTCTGGAGATTACCGCCGAGACCGCTGAGGGCGAGATCATGGCCTTGCGGCATAAGGAATACCCGATTGAAGGGGTACAGTTCCATCCCGAGTCGATCATTACGAATCACGGGCATACCATGCTGCGTAATTTCCTGAAACGGAGAGCCGGAGAACCGGCATGAAATATATAGGACTTAACAACAAAGCAGTCGACGCCAAAGACGCCGTGGTCTCCGCACTGGATCACGGCTTTTTGTACGGCATGGGCCTGTTCGAGACCTTCCGTACGTATGGGGGACAGCCCTTCCTGCTGGAACGTCATCTGAGCAGAATGGCAGAGGGCTGCCGCCAGCTGGGCATTCCCTTTGAGCCGGACGTACAGGAGCTGCGGGAATGGATTCGGCTTGTAATGGACAAGAATGAGCTTAGTGAGGCGTATATCCGCTACACCGTTACAGCCGGTGAGGATATTCTGGGTCTGCCATCCGCAGCCTATAAGCAGCCTAATCATCTGCTCTATATCAAAGCCCTGCCGGTCACACCAACCGGCTTATACACGGAAGGCAAAGAACTTCAGCTGCTGAACCACCGGCGTAATACCCCGGAGGGTGCGGTAAGACTCAAATCGCTGCACTATATGAACAACATTCTGGCAAAACGTGAATTGGCCGGATATCCGTCCGCAGAGCGAGGGGCCGAGGGACTTATGCTGACCGCGCAGGGAGAGCTCGCCGAAGGCATTGTGAGCAACATTTTTTTCATCTCCAATAAGCAGCTCTATACCCCCGATATCGCCACTGGCATTCTTCCGGGAATTACCCGGGAAATGGTGCTTGAGCTGGCAGCAGCCAGCCTTCAGCCTGAACAGGGATTTTACCGCTGGGAACAGCTTGAGGCTGCGGATGAAATCTTCCTCACCAATTCCGTGCAGGAGATCGTTCCGGTAAGCACATTATGGCATGGAGACCGGCGGGTAACCGTAGGCAGAGGGCTCTGTGGGGAGCAGACGGCTGCACTTATGAGGCTGTACAGAGAAAGGACGGATATGCTGATATGAAGCCGATCATCTATGAACGGACTTACCGCTGCGGGAGCAGCGAGCTGAAATTGGGCAAGCGTACGCTGATTATGGGGATACTCAATGTGACGCCGGACTCCTTTTCGGATGGGGGTTTGTGGACAGAGCTTGATAGAGCGGTAGAGCATGCGCTGCAAATGGCGGCAGAGGGTGCCGATATTATCGATATAGGTGGAGAATCCACGCGTCCGGGTCACCAGCCGGTGAGTGCTGAAGAGGAATTGGCCCGTGTACTTCCTGTCATTGAGCGTATCCATCATGCCGCCCCGCATCTCCCACTATCTATTGATACCTACAAGGCGGACGTCGCCCGCCAGGCAATTCAGGCCGGTGCGCATATCATCAATGATGTATGGGGAGCCAAGGCCGATCCGCAGATGGCGGCGGTTGCTGCGCAGGCAGACTGTCCAATCATTCTAATGCATAACCGCCATGACCGTGATTATAAGAACTTGATCAGCGATATGACGGATGACCTGAGCGAGAGTATTGAACTAGCGCTGGCAGCCGGAGTGAAGCCGGAGAATATTATTTTGGACCCGGGAATCGGCTTCGCCAAGGACTATACAGAGAATCTTCAGGTCATGACGGGACTAGACGCACTGACGAAGCTGGGATATCCGGTGCTGCTGGCCACTTCGCGCAAAAAATTCATCCGCACCGCCCTCGGTCTGCCCGCAGATGATATCCTGGAGGGGACTGCGGCTACTGTCGCCTTCGGGATTGCCCAGGGCTGTCAGCTTGTGCGGGTTCACGATATTGCGGCGATGAAACGTACCGTAGAGATGTGTGACGCCATGTTATATGCAGGGTCACCTGAGCTCAGCGTATAGATAATATTCTTCAAGAGAAGGCAGGTACCCTTAATGGATAAAATGAAGCTGCACCGCATGGAGTACTACGGATATCACGGAGTGTTTGAAGAGGAACGGAAGCTCGGCCAGCGTTATTATATCGACCTTGAGCTGGAGCTTGATTTGCAGGGAGCAGGGCTCAGCGATGATCTGGAGCAGACCGTGAATTATGCTGAAGTTCATGTTGTAGTCAAAAAAATTGTCGAAACCCAGTCCTTCAAGCTGATTGAAGCTTTGGCGGAACATATTGCATCCGGGTTACTGGACACTTATACTGTTATCAATGCAGTAACGGTTCAGGTGACCAAGCCGCACCCTCCTTTTGATATTCATTTCCAGGGAGTCACTGTAGAATTGCGCCGGACGAGAAAGTGAGACAGACTGATGAACATACCTTCCACCTCTGAGGCATCAGAGGCTTATATTGCTTTAGGGGCTAACCTGGGTGACCGTCAAGGCACCTTGAGAGAAGCCCTGCACCGGCTGGAGCATCACGACAAGATTGAAGTTGTACGCACCTCCCGGGTCTATGAGACGGAGCCTGTCGGTTATCTGGATCAGCCTCAGTTTCTTAACATGGCAGCTGTTCTGCGCACTACACTGGCGCCGGAGGATCTGCTTCATGTGATGCTGGACACGGAGAACCAGTTAGGCCGGGTCCGGGATGTGCGGTATGGACCGAGAACGGTAGATTTAGATTTGTTGTGGGTAGAGGGGCTGACTCTGGACACGCCGGATCTGACGCTGCCTCATCCGAGGATGCTGGAGCGGGCGTTTGTCCTTTTGCCGCTAAGCGATATTCTTTCGCAGAACGAAGAGACTTCCGGATTCCACAGATTAATTACAACAGCGCTGCAAGACATAGACGGAAAGGCAGGAATTCGCCTGTGGACAACAAACGTATGGGAATGCGGGTCAGAGCGTTCCGGAAGCTGAAGGGCTACACGCAGCAGGAACTGGCGGATTCTGTCGGAATATCACTTGCTGTGCTTGGCGCAGTGGAGCGGGGCAACAGACGTTTGGAAGATCAAATTTTAAATAAAATTGCGGATTTTCTGGAAGTGACAGTAGAGGAATTGGCCCATCCGGCACCATAAGACCGGGCTGAACGTTATAAATTGAAGTAGGGAAGTGATTGGGCCATGCTGAAGATTGGTGATATTGAATTGAAGAATCAGGTCGTGCTGGCGCCTATGGCTGGCGTATGTAACCCGGCATTTCGTCTGATTGCCAAGGAATTCGGGACTGGCCTGGTCTGTGCGGAGATGGTCAGCGGCAAGGCGATCGTACATGGCAACCAGCGTACGCGTGAGATGCTGTTTGTCGATGAGCGCGAGAAGCCGCTGAGTCTGCAGATTTTTGGCGGGGACCGGGAATCACTGGTGGATGCGGCGAGAATTGTCGACAAAGAAACCAATGCCGATATCATTGACATTAATATGGGCTGCCCGGTGCCGAAGGTGACCAAATGCGATGCCGGAGCACGCTGGCTGCTGAATCCGGACAAAATCTATGAGATGGTATCCGCAGTAGTCGAGGCCGTGGACAAACCGGTCACCGTGAAGATGCGGATTGGCTGGGACAGCGAGCATATCTTCGTAGAAGAGAATGCGCGTGCGGTGGAACGGGCTGGCGGAGCAGCAGTCAGTGTACACGGGCGTACCCGCGAGCAGCTCTATACCGGACGTGCCGACTGGAATTATATCCGTATGGCCAAAGAGGCAGTATCGATTCCGGTGATCGGCAATGGCGATGTGAATACGCCGGAGGATGCGCGGGCGATGCTGGATCAGACCGGCTGTGACGGTGTAATGATCGGGCGTGGCGCACTGGGCAATCCGTGGATGCTGTACCGGACGATTCAATATTTGGATAGCGGTGTGCTGATGCCGGAGCCTGGCGCAGAAGAGAAGATTAAGGTGGCCATTCTTCATATGGACCGCCTGATTGCTCTTAAGGGTGAAGCGGTGGCTGTCCGCGAGATGCGCAAGCACCTGGCCTGGTATTTGAAGGGCTTTAAGGCGGCGGCCCGCGTGAAGGACGTTATTATGGAAGAAACGAAACGTGACGAGATGGTGCGGATTTTGAATGATTTTGTCGGTCAGCTTAAACAGGATGAGGAGCAGAGTAACGCGGATAGTGCGCTTTTCGCCGTATGAGCCTCATATAATCCTGGGACTAAGCCCCGTTCCTGTGTGCTTTATTGAGTATTGCTAAACATTATATGGGGTGTCATTGACATTTTGTAGCGGTTCCAATATAATTTCACAGTATAAAATCGCCGTTACAGCAGGAGCAATGGTGAAGGAGGGTTCTGATCCCTCCGGATTCGCATATAGTATGGTGTTTTCAATAAATGTATACGACAGGAGAATCGGTTGAGATGAGCGATAAAGAAGTCATCCTTACACCGGACGGACTTAAGCGTCTGGAAGAAGAACTGGAGTTCCTCAAATCCGTGAAACGCCGCGAGGTAGCGGAACGTATCAAAGTGGCCATCGGCTACGGAGATATCAGTGAGAACTCGGAGTATGAAGACGCGAAGAATGAACAGGCTTTTATTGAAGGACGGGTTCTTACTTTGGAGAAGATGCTCCGCAATGCCCGTATCATTAATAGCGATGAGATCGTGACAGATGTGGTAAGCATCGGGGTAACGGTGAACGTTGAGGATATGGAGTATGGTGACATTATGGAGTACACCATCGTGGGTACTGCCGAATCCGATCCGCTGAACAACAAAATTTCTAATGAGAGCCCTGTAGGCAGAGCGATCATCGGCAAGAAGATTGGTACGATTGTAGATGTTAGTGTCCCTGCAGGCGTCATTCAATATAAAATTCTTGATATCAAAATGAAGTAAGACGGTTCCGAAGCTTCCTTAGGGAAGCTTTTTTCAAAGTTACAGCCAGCCGTAAAATATGGGTGAACACATACAGCTTATATTTTGTAACGGAACGGACTGTCCGCAAGATCGGGGCGGAGCCGTTTCTTCTTTTGTATAGTGAGTAAGAGAGGATGAAGAACATGACGGAAGAAATCAACAACGTCGAAGCTACAGAGAATGAATTAAGTGAATTGCTGCAGATCCGCCGGGGCAAGCTGGACGAGCTCCGCGCACTCGGGATCGATCCGTTTGGCAAGAAATATGAGCGTACCGCTGCTGCTGGCGATCTTCTGGCCAAATACGACGGGCTAACCAAGGAAGAGCTGGACGAGCTGGCACTGGAGGTTAGTGTGGCCGGGCGCATCATGGCGAAACGGGTCATGGGCAAGGCAAGCTTTTCTCACATCCAGGATCTTAGCGGCAAAATCCAGATCTATGTGCGCCAGGACAGTATCCCTGAGTCACAATACGCAGCCTTCACTATTCTTGATCTGGGCGATATCATCGGTATCCGGGGAACCCTGTTCAAGACAAAGACCGGCGAAACCTCTATTAAAGTGGATAACCTTGAGGTGCTGTCCAAGTCCCTGCTTCCGCTTCCTGAGAAGTATCACGGCCTGAAGGATGTAGAACTGCGCTACCGTCAGCGTTATGTGGATCTGATCATTAACCCTGAGGTACAGCAGACCTTCATCATGCGTTCACGGATTATCCAGTCGATGCGCCGTTATCTGGACTCGCTGGGCTATTTAGAGGTGGAGACTCCGACTCTGCATGCCATCGCTGGCGGAGCAGCGGCCCGTCCGTTTATTACCCACCACAATACGCTGGATATGCAGCTGTATATGCGGATTGCCATTGAACTGCACCTGAAGCGTCTAATCGTCGGCGGTCTGGAGAAAGTCTATGAGATTGGCCGTGTATACCGTAATGAAGGTATTTCAACACGCCATAATCCGGAATTCACAATGATCGAGTTGTATGAAGCGTATGCGGATTACAAGGACATTATGCATCTGACAGAGAGCCTGATTGCTCATATTGCCAGCGAGGTGCTGGGCTCCCAGGTAATTAATTATCAAGGACAGGAAGTGGATCTGTCTCCAGGCTGGCGCCGCGTTACTATGGTGGATGCCGTTAAGGAAGTAACCGGAGTGGACTTCGGTGTTCAGATGACGGATGAAGAAGCACAGGCTCTGGCTAAGGAACACCGTGTACCGGTGGAGAAGCATATGACCTTTGGTCATATCCTGAACGCATTCTTCGAGCAGTTTGTGGAAGAGACGCTGATTCAGCCGACATTCGTAATGGGACATCCTGTAGAGATCTCACCGCTCGCCAAAAAGAACGATGAAGATCCGCGCTTCACCGACCGGTTCGAGCTGTTCATTGTAGCCCGCGAGCATGCCAATGCGTTCAGCGAGCTAAATGATCCGATTGACCAGCGCCAGCGCTTCGAAGCACAGATTCACGAGAAAGAGCAGGGTAATGATGAAGCCCATGAGATGGATGATGATTTCATCCGTGCTCTGGAATACGGCATGCCGCCAACAGGCGGACTGGGTATCGGTGTAGACCGTCTGATCATGCTGCTGACCAATTCAGCGTCTATCCGTGACGTACTGCTGTTCCCGCATATGCGTAATAAAGACTGAGGATTTCTCATAGTCCACACCCGGATAACCAAGGGAGCTGCTCTGGGAGTTCTCTTGGGATAAGGGATTGAATGCTCTAGTCAAATGATTTGGAAATAATGCTTGCAATGAATCTCTATCCGTGATATATTCTATTTCTGGCCGCGAAACATCAACGGCTGGCTCGAAAAAGAAGTTGAAAAAAGAGCTTGCATTGATCGGTTGGATGTGTTATATTATAAGAGTTGCTGGTGACGCGGTGAGCGGCGCTGACGACGAGCTTGATCTTTGAAAACTGAACAACGAGTGAGTGGGAAATCACTTCGGTGAGATCCAAATTAGAGAATATAACAATTCTCGTCAGATGTTTCAAAATGAGCAATCGCTCTTTCTAAATACCAATTTGGAGAGTTTGATCCTGGCTCAGGACGAACGCTGGCGGCATGCCTAATACATGCAAGTCGAGCGGAGTCTGAGAGGAAGCTTGCTTCCTTTCAGATTTAGCGGCGGACGGGTGAGTAACACGTAGGCAACCTGCCCTCAAGCCTGGGATAACTACCGGAAACGGTAGCTAATACCGGATAATTTCTTTTTTCTCCTGAGGAGAGAATGAAAGGCGGAGCAATCTGCTGCTTGGGGATGGGCCTGCGGCGCATTAGCTAGTTGGTGGGGTAACGGCCCACCAAGGCGACGATGCGTAGCCGACCTGAGAGGGTGAACGGCCACACTGGGACTGAGACACGGCCCAGACTCCTACGGGAGGCAGCAGTAGGGAATCTTCCGCAATGGGCGCAAGCCTGACGGAGCAATGCCGCGTGAGTGATGAAGGTTTTCGGATCGTAAAGCTCTGTTGCCAGGGAAGAACGTCCGGTAGAGTAACTGCTGCCGGAGTGACGGTACCTGAGAAGAAAGCCCCGGCTAACTACGTGCCAGCAGCCGCGGTAATACGTAGGGGGCAAGCGTTGTCCGGAATTATTGGGCGTAAAGCGCGCGCAGGCGGTTATTTAAGTCTGGTGTTTAAACCTTGGGCTCAACCTGAGGTCGCACTGGAAACTGGGTGACTTGAGTACAGAAGAGGAAAGTGGAATTCCACGTGTAGCGGTGAAATGCGTAGATATGTGGAGGAACACCAGTGGCGAAGGCGACTTTCTGGGCTGTAACTGACGCTGAGGCGCGAAAGCGTGGGGAGCAAACAGGATTAGATACCCTGGTAGTCCACGCCGTAAACGATGAGTGCTAGGTGTTAGGGGTTTCGATACCCTTGGTGCCGAAGTTAACACAGTAAGCACTCCGCCTGGGGAGTACGGTCGCAAGACTGAAACTCAAAGGAATTGACGGGGACCCGCACAAGCAGTGGAGTATGTGGTTTAATTCGAAGCAACGCGAAGAACCTTACCAGGTCTTGACATCCAACTAACGAAGCAGAGATGCATCAGGTGCCCTTCGGGGAAAGTTGAGACAGGTGGTGCATGGTTGTCGTCAGCTCGTGTCGTGAGATGTTGGGTTAAGTCCCGCAACGAGCGCAACCCTTGACTTTAGTTGCCAGCAGGTGAAGCTGGGCACTCTAGAGTGACTGCCGGTGACAAACCGGAGGAAGGTGGGGATGACGTCAAATCATCATGCCCCTTATGACCTGGGCTACACACGTACTACAATGGCCGGTACAACGGGAAGCGAAGCCGCGAGGTGGAGCCAATCCCAGCAAAGCCGGTCTCAGTTCGGATTGCAGGCTGCAACTCGCCTGCATGAAGTCGGAATTGCTAGTAATCGCGGATCAGCATGCCGCGGTGAATACGTTCCCGGGTCTTGTACACACCGCCCGTCACACCACGAGAGTTTACAACACCCGAAGTCGGTGGGGTAACCCGCAAGGGAGCCAGCCGCCGAAGGTGGGGTAGATGATTGGGGTGAAGTCGTAACAAGGTAGCCGTATCGGAAGGTGCGGCTGGATCACCTCCTTTCTATGGAGAATCGTCTTCTGCAATGAAGACATTCAAATCTTAAATCTAGCCGGTCGGCTAGTTACTCACTCGTTGGTCAGTTTTGAGAGCTCAAACTCTCAACCGGCTGTAACTTCGATCGTCACTGTTGTGATCGACCCGAACTTACAGCAACTTGATCCTTGAAAACTGGATACCGAAACGAATTTGCGTTTTAGAACATTCCTTTAAGCTGAACTTGTGTAAACAAGTTTCAATATTTTAGTGATGCTAAGTGAAGGTTTTTGATTGTGCAAACAAGCAAAACACCGGAACGTTGGTTAAGCTATTAAGAGCACACGGAGGATGCCTAGGCGCCAGGAGCCGACGAAGGACGTGGCGAACAACGAAACTGCCTCGGGGAGCTGTAAGCAAGCTTTGATCCGGGGGTGTCCGAATGGGGAAACCCAGCTGTGGTAATTCGCAGTTACTCGTATCTGAATACATAGGATACGCAGAGGCAGACCAGGGGAACTGAAACATCTAAGTACCCTGAGGAAGAGAAAACAATAGTGATTCCGTCAGTAGCGGCGAGCGAACGCGGAACAGCCTAAACCAAGGGGCTTGCCTCTTGGGGTTGTGGGACGTCTCACATGGAGTTACAAAGGAATATGGTAGGCGAAGAGGTCTGGAAAGGCCCGCGATAGAGGTAAAAGCCCTGTAGCCTAAACTGTGTTCTCTCCGAGACGGATCCCGAGTAGTGCGGGGCACGTGAAACCCCGTATGAATCCAGCAGGACCATCTGCTAAGGCTAAATACTACCTGGCGACCGATAGTGAAACAGTACCGTGAGGGAAAGGTGAAAAGCACCCCGGAAGGGGAGTGAAATAGAACCTGAAACCGTGTGCTTACAAAAAGTCAGAGCCCTTTCTATGGGTGATGGCGTGCCTTTTGTAGAATGAACCGGCGAGTTACGTTTAACATGCAAGGTTAAGGTGAGAAGCCGGAGCCGCAGCGAAAGCGAGTCTGAATAGGGCGACTAAGTATGTGGACGTAGACCCGAAACCGTGTGATCTACCCCTGTCCAGGGTGAAGGTGCGGTAACACGCACTGGAGGCCCGAACCCACGCATGTTGAAAAATGCGGGGATGAGGTGGGGGTAGCGGAGAAATTCCAATCGAACTCGGAGATAGCTGGTTCTCCCCGAAATAGCTTTAGGGCTAGCCTCGGTGAATGGAGTGGTGGAGGTAGAGCACTGATTGGGTGCGGGGCCCGCAAGGGTTACCAAGCTCAGTCAAACTCCGAATGCCATTAACTTCTTGCCGGGAGTCAGACAGTGAGTGCTAAGATCCATTGTCAAAAGGGAAACAGCCCAGACCATCAGCTAAGGTCCCCAAGTGTGTGTTAAGTGGGAAAGGATGTGGAGTTGCACAGACAACCAGGATGTTGGCTTAGAAGCAGCCACCATTGAAAGAGTGCGTAATAGCTCACTGGTCGAGTGACTCTGCGCCGAAAATGTAACGGGGCTAAACACACCACCGAAGCTATGGCTAGATGCGTTGCATCTGGGGTAGGGGAGCGTTGTATATACGTTGAAGGTGTACCGTAAGGAGCGCTGGAGAGTATACAAGTGAGAATGCCGGTATGAGTAACGAAAAGATCAGTGAGAATCTGATCCGCCGAAAGCCCAAGGTTTCCTGAGGAAGGCTCGTCCGCTCAGGGTAAGTCGGGACCTAAGGCGAGGCCGAAAGGCGTAGTCGAAGGACAACAGTTTGAAATTACTGTACCACCGTAATCCGCTATGAGCGATGGGGTGACGCAGGAGGGTAGTGACGCGGACTGATGGATGTCCGTCTAAGCAGTGAGGCTGGTGTGTAGGCAAATCCGCACACCGCACAGGCTGGGCTGTGATGGGGAGCGAAAATTATAGTAGCGAAGGTCATGATCTCACACTGCCAAGAAAAGCCTCTAGTCAGGAGAAGGTGCCCGTACCGCAAACCGACACAGGTAGGCGAGAAGAGAATTCTAAGGCGCGCGGAAGAACTCTCGTTAAGGAACTCGGCAAAATGACCCCGTAACTTCGGGAGAAGGGGTGCCTCGGTAGGGTGAATAGCCCGAGGGGGCCGCAGTGAAAAGGCCCAAGCGACTGTTTAGCAAAAACACAGGTCTGTGCGAAGCCGCAAGGCGAAGTATACGGGCTGACGCCTGCCCGGTGCTGGAAGGTTAAGGGGAGCGGTTAGGAGCAATCCGAAGCTGTGAACCGAAGCCCCAGTAAACGGCGGCCGTAACTATAACGGTCCTAAGGTAGCGAAATTCCTTGTCAGGTAAATTCTGACCCGCACGAATGGCGTAACGACTTGGGCGCTGTCTCAACGAGAGATCCGGTGAAATTTTAATACCTGTGAAGATGCAGGTTACCCGCGACAAGACGGAAAGACCCCATGGAGCTTTACTGCAGCTTGATATTGAATTTGGGTACGATCTGTACAGGATAGGTGGGAGCCGTAGAGGCAGGAGCGCAAGCTTCTGCGGAGGCGCCGTTGGGATACCACCCTGATCGTATCTAGGTTCTAACCTAGTGCCCTCATCGGGTACGGGGACCGTGTCAGGCGGGCAGTTTGACTGGGGCGGTCGCCTCCTAAAGAGTAACGGAGGCGTTCAAAGGTTCCCTCAGAATGGTTGGAAATCATTCGCAGAGTGCAAAGGCATAAGGGAGCTTGACTGCGAGACCTACAAGTCGAGCAGGGACGAAAGTCGGACTTAGTGATCCGGTGGTACCGCATGGAAGGGCCATCGCTCAACGGATAAAAGCTACCCTGGGGATAACAGGCTTATCTCCCCCAAGAGTCCACATCGACGGGGAGGTTTGGCACCTCGATGTCGGCTCATCGCATCCTGGGGCTGAAGTAGGTCCCAAGGGTTGGGCTGTTCGCCCATTAAAGCGGTACGCGAGCTGGGTTCAGAACGTCGTGAGACAGTTCGGTCCCTATCTGTCGTGGGCGCAGGAAATTTGAGAGGAGCTGTCCTTAGTACGAGAGGACCGGGATGGACGTACCGCTGGTGCATCAGTTGTTCCGCCAGGAGCATGGCTGAGTAGCTACGTACGGACGGGATAAGCGCTGAAAGCATCTAAGCGTGAAGCCCCCCTCAAGATGAGATTTCCCAGTATGTAAGACCCCTTGAAGACGACGAGGTAGATAGGTTGGAGGTGGAAGTGCAGCAATGCATGGAGCTGACCAATACTAATCGGTCGAGGGCTTATCCAAAATCTACAACGCAGATTCGTTTCGGATTCAGTTTTCAGGAATCAATTTCCTGAAGCATTTACGCTGTAAATGCCCGTTTGGTGGCGATAGCGGAGGGGTTCCACACGTACCCATCCCGAACACGACCGTTAAGCCCTCCAGCGCCGATGGTACTTGGACCGAAGGGTCCTGGGAGAGTAGGACGTTGCCAAGCACACATGAGCCATTGTCGAATCATCGACAATGGCTTTTTTGTATATCCGGTGATGCCGCCGAAATTTGTTCTACTGTCCACTGGAGACGGACTTTAGTCCAAGAATTCGCTTACCGGAGGGCGGATTGCCTAATCCCTTCACAGAGCGGTGTAATATTCTTGACAGGCCAAATGCCCTTTGCTAAGATGGACAATAATATATTTTTGGACAAGCCTCTCAAACCTTAACAGAAGACACAATTATGTATAACTCCCAGGTCTCTACTGCTGTCTATCGGGTATGGACTTGACGCAGGAGTTTCTTTATTCATAAGTTGGCGGGCGGGTAGAGAAAAGAATTTAGAGGAGGAATGACCCAGGTGTGGGAAGATAAGTTTGGTAAAGAGGGATTCACTTTCGATGATGTGCTGCTGGTTCCGCGTAAATCCGAGGTATTGCCTAAGGAAGTGGACTTAACCACTGTACTCAGCAAGAATGTGAAGCTGAATATCCCTTTGATGAGTGCAGGTATGGACACAGTCACAGAAGCCGCTATGGCGATTGCTATCGCCCGTGAGGGCGGGATCGGCATCATTCATAAGAATATGTCCGTGGAGCAGCAGGCAGAAGAGGTAGACCGTGTGAAGCGCTCGGAGAGCGGGGTTATTACCAATCCATTCTCACTTACGCCGGACCACTGGGTATCCGATGCTGAAGTCCTGATGGGGAAATACCGTATCTCGGGTGTGCCTATCGTAGATGAAGAGGGCAAGCTTGTCGGTATTCTGACGAACCGCGACCTGCGTTTCATCCATGATTTCAATATTCAGATCAAAGAAGTGATGACTCATGAGAATCTCGTTACAGCTGCTGTAGGAACCACTCTTCAGGAGGCGAAGGGCATTCTGCAGCGTCACAAGATTGAGAAGCTGCCGCTGGTAGACGAACATAATATACTCAAAGGTCTCATTACTATTAAAGATATAGAGAAAGCTATCCAGTTCCCTAACGGTGCCAAGGATGCCCACGGACGTCTGCTGGTTGGAGCGGCAATCGGGATCTCCAAGGACACGTTTGAACGGACAGAAGCATTAGTAAAAGCCGGTGTGGATCTGATTACCGTGGATTCCGCACATGGCCATCACATTAACATTATCGATGCAGTGCGCAAACTGCGCGAGACTTATCCTGATCTAACCATTGTAGCAGGTAATGTAGCTACAGGCGAAGCTACCCGCGAATTGATTGAAGCAGGAGCCTCCGTAATCAAGGTGGGTATTGGCCCGGGATCTATCTGTACTACCCGCGTTATTGCCGGGATCGGCGTTCCGCAGGTTACCGCGATCTACGATTGTGCAACCGTTGCCCGTGAATATGGCATTCCGGTGATTGCAGATGGAGGAATTAAGTACTCCGGTGAGATTACCAAGGCCATCGCCGCTGGTGCTGCTGCAGTCATGATGGGAAGCCTGTTCGCTGGTACGGAAGAAAGCCCCGGAGAGTCGGAAATCTATCAGGGACGTAAATACAAGGTATACCGCGGCATGGGCAGCATGAGCGCTATGAAGCAAGGCAGTAAAGACCGTTACTTCCAGGATGATGATAAGAAGCTGGTACCGGAAGGCATTGAGGGCCGTGTAGCCTTTAAAGGGCCATTGTCTGACACGGTTCACCAATTGATCGGCGGACTGCGCTCCGGTATGGGCTATTGCGGAACGAAGACATTAGAAGAGCTGCGCAATGACACCTCGTTCATCCGTATCACTGGGGCAGGCCTGCGTGAGAGTCATCCTCATGATGTACAGATTACCAAGGAAGCTCCGAACTATTCCCTATAAGCCGGGAAGAATCGCCTATTTTGTTGACAGGCAGGACTAATTTAGTCCTGCCTGTCTTTTTTTGCAGGTACCCCTGTGTTAGAATAGAACAAGCACTGATCTGAGGATTAAAGGAGAGTAGTAATCATTGAAGTACAAGCAGAAACTAAGCAGTAAACAAATTGTGATTAAGACAGTGGCAGCGGGTCTGCTTCTAAATATGCTAGCATTTCCTGCGGCTTCTGCGATGGCAGAGGCAGTGAATAAACCGGCTACAACCGAGGGGGGAACCAAAGCGGCGGCTACCCCTGCCAAAACGGCAGCAGCGAAGATTCCAAGCGTGGAATCTCTGGGACTGAATGTGAAATCTGCAGTGCTGATTGAGCCTACTACAGGGGAGGTTCTGCTCTCACTTAATGCAGACCAGGCGATGCCTCCGGCGAGTATGACGAAGATGATGACAGAATATCTTGTAACTGAAGCTGTAAATAGCGGCAAGATCTCCTGGGACCAGAAAGTTGCTATTCAGGAGAATGCGGCGAATCAGACCGGGTCGCGGATCTTCCTGGCTGAGCATGACGAACATACGGTAAAAGAACTCTACATAGCCATGGCGGTTGGTTCAGCCAATGATGCTACGGTAGCTTTGGCGGAGCTGGTCGCAGGTTCCGAGCAGGAATTTGTCACAATGATGAACGAAACGGCCAAGAAAATGGGGATGAAGACGGCTTTTTTCATTAACTCTACCGGGCTTGACCGTGCCGATATGCCGAAGAAATTCCGCCCGGAGGGTAAAGGCGAAACAGTAATGTCTGCGATGGATGCGGCGATTCTGGCCAAATATATTGTCACCGATCATCCGGATTTTACAGATTTTACGACAATTCAGTCGTATAAATTCCGCGAGCGTGATTCGAAGCCGATGATTAACTACAACTGGATGCTGGAAGCCAACAAGAATATCCCTAATTTCAAGGCCTATGCTTACCCGGGTCTTGATGGATTGAAAACTGGGCATACGTCTAAAGCCGGCAACTGCTTCACGGGTACTGCGGTGCGTGACGGCATGCGTCTAATCAGCGTAGTTATGGGAGCGGACTCCGAGGCCCACCGTTTCACCGAAACGAAGAAGGTGCTGGATTTTGGCTTCAATAATTTCGAGATTAAGCAGGTAGTTGCGCCTAAGGCCGTGATTGCCGGCACTGAGACTGTGCCTGTGCTGAAGGGCAAGAATAAAGAGGTATCCGTAGTAACAGATGCTGGTGTAACGTTCATGGTTCCTAAGGGTACTGTATCGCCGCAGATCAAGACCACTGTGGTCACGAATGATCCGGCTACGCTGGTCGCACCGATTGCCGGAGCCAGCAAGGTAGGTAAGGTCACGTACTCCTATAAGATTGAAGGAATGAATCAGACGCAAGAGAAGACGGTGAACCTGATTACTGCCGAGGAAGCGGAGAAGGCGGGCTGGTTCAAGCTGCTGCTGAGAGCCATAGGTGATTTTTTCGGTGATCTGTTCAAAGGAATTAAAAATCTGTTCTAACCTTAACAGGTGCGCAGGTACTAGCTTCACGACAAAATCCCAGTAAATAGGTTGTATATATTACAGCCTTACGGTAGAATTAAATGTTAGATTAGGTTAGATCTAACGGGAGGCGTAGATATGGAAACAGGAACTTCGCGAGTCAAAAGAGGCATGGCAGAAATGCAAAAAGGCGGCGTCATTATGGACGTCATGAATGCAGAGCAGGCGAAAATTGCTGAGGCCGCAGGCGCAGTAGCCGTAATGGCCCTGGAGCGTGTACCTTCCGATATCCGCGCAGCGGGTGGTGTCGCACGTATGGCTGATCCTACTATTGTAGAAGAGGTTATCAAGGTAGTGAGTATCCCTGTCATGGCCAAAGCGCGGATCGGCCACTATGTGGAAGCCAAAGTTCTCGAATCTCTGGGTGTAGACTATCTCGATGAGAGCGAAGTACTAACTCCTGCCGATGAAGTGTTCCATATCAATAAACGCGAATTCACGGTTCCTTTTGTATGCGGAGCCAAGGATCTGGGGGAAGCGCTGCGCCGGATTAGCGAAGGAGCCTCCATGATCCGCACTAAGGGTGAGCCGGGTACCGGCAACATCGTGGAAGCTGTCCGCCATATGCGCCATATCAACAGCCAGATCCGTAAGGTGACCGGCCTCTCCCTTGATGAGCTATATCATGAAGCGAAGACGCTGGGTGTTCCGTATGAGCTGCTGCTGGAGGTTCACGAGCTGGGCAAGCTGCCTGTCGTTAACTTCGCTGCCGGTGGTGTAGCTACGCCTGCCGATGCCGCGCTCATGATGCATCTGGGTGCTGACGGGGTGTTTGTCGGCTCGGGAATTTTCAAATCGGACAATCCTGAGAAGTTCGCCCGTGCCATCGTCGAAGCGACAACCCACTTCACGGACTACAAGCTGATCGCTGAAGTGTCTAAAAATCTGGGCACTCCGATGAAGGGGATTGATATCGCCACGTTGTCCCCGGCTGAGCGCATGTCGGAACGCGGCCGTTAATAGAGAGAAGGCTTCCGGATGAGAATTGGAGTGTTGGCGCTTCAAGGCGCTGTTACAGAGCATATTGTCAGCATTGAGAAGACCGGAGCGCAGGGCCTGCCTATTAAGCGTATAGAGGAGCTAGACGGGGTAGATGGTCTGATCATTCCCGGCGGTGAGAGTACGACGATTGGCAAATTGATGCGCAAATATGGCTTTATTGAAGCAATCCGTGAGTTCGCGGGTCAAGGTAAGCCTATTTTTGGTACATGCGCCGGCATGATCGTGCTGGCGAAGCGGATTGCCGGAGATGAAGCCGGTCATCTGGAGCTGATGGATATTACCGTGGCCAGGAATGCCTTTGGCCGCCAGCGGGAAAGCTTTGAATGTGATCTGGAGGTTAAGGGGATTGCTGAGCCTGTGCGGGCGGTATTTATCCGCGCTCCGCTTATTGACGAGGTGGGTCCTGATGTTGAGGTGCTTACTCTCTATAAGGATGAGATTGTAACAGCGCGCCAAGGCAATCTGCTGGCCTGCTCGTTTCACCCGGAATTGACTGATGATTACAGGCTGCATCAATATTTTGCCGACATGGTAGAGGACAGTATTGCAGCCAATCTATAGAACCGCATATAAGGACACTTTGACTCTTTCAAAGCTGCAAACAAAACAGCATTTTGAAAGAGTTTGGGCTGTTTTCAGGAGGGAAACTTTGTGTTAGATGTTAAAGTATTGCGCAGCGATTATGCAAGAGTAGAAGAGGCACTGAATAAAAGAGGAAAGTCGCTGGATTTGATTGCCGGCTTCCCGGCGCTGGATCAGCGCCGCCGTGAGCTGCTTCAGGAAACGGAAGGGCTCAAGAACCGCCGGAACACTGTATCCGGAGACGTAGCCAAGAAGAAGAAGAATGGTGAACCGGCGGATGATCTGATCGCAGAAATGCGCACGGTATCTGACCGGATTAAGGAATTGGATGATGAGGTGCGTGAGCTTGAGGTCAAAATTGACGAGCTGACGATGAGCATCCCGAATATTCCGCATGAATCGGTGCCTGTTGGCACCTCCGAGGCAGACAATGTCGAAGTGCGCCGCTGGTCAGAGCCTACAGAGCTCGGATTCACTCCGAAATCCCACTGGGAGCTGGCACAGCAGCTGGATATCATTGATTTTGAGGCAGCGGCGAAGGTTACGGGTTCACGGTTTGTCTTCTACAAGGGACTGGGTGCCAGACTGGAGCGTGCCCTGATTAATTTCATGATGGACCTGCACAGCGGGGAACATAACTATGAAGAGATGCTGCCGCCTTATATTGTTAATAAGGACAGCCTCTATGGAACGGGACAGCTGCCCAAATTCGAAGAGGATCTGTTCAAGCTGCGGGATACAGAGTATTATCTGATTCCTACGGCGGAAGTGCCTGTGACCAACTATTACCGTGAAGAGATCATGACGGCTGGCGATCTGCCGAAGTATCATGTGGCCTACAGCTCTTGCTTCCGCTCGGAAGCCGGTTCTGCCGGACGCGATACCCGTGGTCTGATCCGCCAGCATCAGTTCAATAAGGTGGAGCTGGTGAAGCTGGCCAGCCCGGAGAGCTCCTATGAGGAGCTGGAGAAGATGACCGCCGACGCTGAGCGCGTGCTGCAGCTTCTGGGGCTGCCTTACCGCGTTTTGCTGCTCTGTACGGCAGATATGGGCTTCACCTCTGCCAAGACGTATGACCTTGAGGTGTGGCTGCCTGAGAGCGGCATGTATCGCGAGATCTCCTCATGCTCCAACACCGAGGACTTCCAGGCGCGCCGGGCCAATATCCGTTACCGCAAGGAGCCGAAGGCGAAGCCTGAATTCGTGCATACGCTGAATGGCTCTGCGCTGGCTGTAGGACGTACGGTAGCAGCTATCCTGGAGAATTACCAGCAGGAGGACGGAAGTGTGCTGATTCCGGAATGCCTGCAGCCGTATATGCGTAATGTGAAATCCATTTCCGCCAAAACAGCTCAATAATAATAGTTGCATATTATTTGTTGAGCGTGGTATAATTCCTAATGCATGTGAAATTTCATTGCATTGGAGAGGTACCGAAGCGGTCATAACGGGGCGGTCTTGAAAACCGTTAGGGTGCAAGCCCACATGGGTTCGAATCCCATCCTCTCCGCCATTTCCTTTACATCTAAATAAATACAGATAGAAGCCGTTCTCTCAGGAGGGCGGTTTTTTTGTTTGAAATATAAGAATTTATATGTCTCACGCTATAAATTATCCTTCTATTTCTCGCCGAAACGGTACCGTCCTTGTAAAGGACGGCAATGCCGTTTCCACTTGCTAAGGCCTCTTTTTCACAGAAGCTGTTCCAGCGGGAATAAAAAGCCGGCTTTCTCCGCAATGTATTAGAGAAGGAGGCTGATAATAAAGATGGACCGACAATTGCAAGTAGATCAGCAGAGTCTGGTGTCTGCGTGGCAGGAGAGGCTGCCGGAACTGATGGACAATGGGGACAGTTTCAGTGTACAGGGGGATGCGGCCAACCAGAACAGTCTGCTTATCCATTTCAATGCAGCGGGACGGCAGGGGTATTCTCTGGATTTCCGCTGCACCTATGTGGATAGCCGAGAGGTTGCCGTAGATTTGCTTGACGCCGAACAGGCTGGAGTGCATGCAGATGAGCAGTTAGATGCTGTTCAGCTGTTGGCGCAGCAGTATACGAGACAGATTCATGAATGTGCCCAAGCCCTTCAGGGCTTAACCAATCCGTAGGAGGCTAACCCTAATGAGCAAACCCAAGAGCATGCCTGTACCCGGCGTACAGCAGGACAATCAGGGACCCCGCAAAGAGCGCCATTCTTCAGGTCCAGCGCCGTTATCCGGGTCTAAAAAGGTGAAGCAGGCCAACCATGTGGACCATCATAATCCGCAAGGTTAAGCACAATTTTAAATGAAAATGAAGAGAAATGTTTCTCATAATTGCCAAATGGTTTATCATTAGGGAGGGGAAAGAATTTTTTTACATGGGAGAGGAGAAAAATAATGAACAAAAAGTGGGGGTTATCCGCTGCTGCGTTACTGTTAACTGCTGCAGTAATTCTGCCGGGGTGTGCAAAGAAAGAGGAGCCTAAGGAGGCTCTGACTTCAGCTGCAGCCAAAGCTACAGCTATGACATCTTACGAAATGAAGACGAAATTAGTTATTAATGATCTGTCGATAGACACCGGCACCAATGAAGCGGATGCTTCAACGGGTCAGATGCTCAGCATGCTTAAGAACGCCGAGCTCACCATCGATGGTGTCTACCAGGCAGAGCCGATGCAGACCGAAATGACAACCGTTCTGAATCTGAAGGGGGACATGGCTATGTCCTTCACGGTTCCAATGGTCATGACCGGACAGAAGCTGTATGTCAAAATACCTTCGATTCCGTTCCTGCCGATTCCTGAGACCATCGTGAACAAATTCGTCGAGCTGGATCTGAAGCAGCTGGCAGAAGAGCAGGGCGCTGAATTCAATCCTGCACAAATGGATGCGCAGAAGGTACAGAAGCTGTCGAATGAAGTGATGAATACCTTACTTGGCGAATACGATGAAGCCAAGTACTTCAATAATATCAAACCGAAGGATGCCGGCCTGCCGGAAGGCGTTGAAGCCAAGCAGGTTGTTCAATTCCAGGTCACCAACGATAATGTCAAAGAGGCGCTCACTATTCTGGTGAATAACGCAATGCCGAAGATTATTGATATTCTGGGCAAAGAAGAATACAAGGATCTGCTGCAGGTTGAGCCTGCCAAGCTGGCCGAAGCCAAGGAACAGCTTCAATCCAGTGAAGCCCGTGCAGAGTTCGACAAGAGCCTGGCTGATCTGAACAAGTATCTCACTATTAACCAGTTCCATCTGAATACCGCAGTCAACAAAGATGATTATCCGGTATACCAGGATATGCTCATGAACATCAAAGTTAATGATCCTGACAAGGGTGAGAATGTTACCTTATCTATGAATGCAAGCAACCAATACAGCAAGATCAATGAGAAACAGACCTTCAAGATTGGTATTCCGCAGGGCGAAGATGTAATTACCCTGGAAGAGCTGCAGCAACAGTTCGGAAGCACAGGTACGAGTACTTATTAATACCATAAATCCGCACGCCAAAGACCCGTATGAGCGAATTCCGCTCGTACGGGTTTTTGTGCACATATGAAGGTTAAGGGGATGGCTGTTCCTCTGGCAGGAACTCCTCAGCCAGAATGGCGTAGGTGCGGTGATCCTGCCATTCACCGTTGATCCGGATGAAACGGCGCGCGAGTCCTTCGGCCTGGAAGCCGTTCTTCTCCAGCACTCTGCGGGAACCGTTATTATGGGGCAGGATGGCAGCCTGTACCCGGTGAAGCCCCAGAGAGCGGAAGGCATACCCGAGGATCAGGTGTACGGCGGCACTGGTATAGCCTTGCCCCTGCTGCTCATGATCGATGAGATAGCCGATATCGCAGAATTGTCCGACTCCCCTCACTACGTTAGAGATCGTAATCTGGCCGATCAGCTCCCCGCTGAGCAGATAAATCCCGAACATATACGCGCTGTCCTGCTGCGCATCCAGGATACGCTGGTTAATCAGCTGCCGCTGGCTCTCCAGGGTGAAGTAGTCTTCACTGCGCAGGGGCTCAAATTGCTGGTGCGCGGTTCGGTTACGCAGACGGAGGCTAAGCAGCTCTTCGGCATCCGTAAGCTCCAGCAGCGAGAGATAGATCCCCTGTGCGTTGTTATACAGCTTGTACGACATCTGGCATTCTCCTTATGAGCAAAAAATAAGTGTTAAGCGGCGTTCTAGAGCTTCGCAGGCCGCTTCCGCAGCTTGCGGAAGAAGGAGGTCAGCAGCTCCGCGCATTCCTCCTGCAGCACGCCCTGTATGACCTCTGTGCGGTGGTTAAAGCGTGACTCCTCCAGCAGGTTCATCAAGGTCCCTGCGCAGCCGGCCTTGGGGTCGGGAGTGCCATACACGGTAAGCGGCAGCCTGGACTGTACCATCGCTCCTGCACACATAGGACAAGGCTCCAGGGTAACATAGAGCCGGCAATCGAGCAAACGCCAGGAGCCCAGGGCTGTACTGGCTTCCCGGATCGCCACCATCTCCGCATGGGCAGTGGAGTCAAGCGTCGTCTCACGCAGATTATACCCGCGGCCTATAATTTGGCCTTCGTGGACGACTACGGCACCAATCGGTACTTCCCCCAAGGCCTCGGCCTTGCGGGCTTCTCCTATCGCTTCTGACATCCAATGTTCATGAATGGCCCGCTCCTCCGCCGGCAGTTCTTCAAGCCTGGTATTCAAATGCATCTTCCCTTCTTCTATGCCCATTGTACAACGAACAAATATTCGTTCTTAACAAATTGTGGACAACTCTGTGGATAACGACCGACTTATACACAAAATTGTGCACATCGCGATTTGGCAAAATGTTTATATGTGCATAACCTGTGGATGGTTTCTTACCTATTGTAGAGAAACTGCCCCAATAATTCAATATCTGCCAGCACCCGGCTGTGGGGAAAGGCCTTTTCAAATGGAAGGGCAAAAGGTATGATTATGTTGAATGCCCGCTAGGATTTACCAGCGGATAAGAGGTGAACAATACGCTTGTCCATAAAAACGAAACTATCAGCGATTATTTTTGGCTCGGTGCTCTTAATCTTGATGCTTAATCTTACACTCAATCTTTATGCTGCCCGGAATAATCTGCGTAATGAGAGCGTAAGCAACATGAAGATTACTGCGAAGCAGGTGGCCGTATCGGTGGAGCAGAGCGGGTACAGCTCGAATTACGTGCAGGATAAAATTGCCCAGAACCTGCGGTTGACCGCCATTCTGGCGTCCTATGAGCTGGACCCGGATATCAGGAATATTACTAATCAACAATTGAAGGCGCTATCCACCAAGCTGGGGGTGTCGAATATCTCGCTGCTGGTGAAGACTGCGGATGATATTATCGTAGCCAAATCTTCAGATCCTGCAGAGATCGGACTTTCGACCAGAGGCATGGGTTTTTGGTATGTGGCTTTTCTGGAGCTGTTTGCAGGCCAGCGGGTATCTGTCGATCAGGGGCAGTCCCTGGAGAATTTCTGGTCCGGGCCGTTTGAATATTCAACCTCCAATCCGGAGTATATTGATAAATGGGGCTATTATTATGACGGGGCCCGCAATTATATCATAGATCCGTTCGTGCGGAGTACAGCGGTAAGCGATTATGTTAAAATTATGAGTCCTGATGAGATCATCCAGGAATCCAAAGCAGTAAATCCCGGAATTCTGGAGATTACGGGAATTAATCCGAAGACCTTCGGAGCCTCAAGCATGCTGCCTGACGGCACAGATCCCAAGAACACGAAGCTGCGGAACCGCCCTATCCAGTACGGCACCTATTCATACGGCAATATTGCAGAGGACAAGGCGGCGATCCGTGAAGCATTGAACAAGGGAGAGCCGGTAACGCTGGATACGAAGGCATTGGGTAAAAGAGTGCTCAAAAGCTTCATTCCGATTGAGCGTCCGGGAGCGGCGGATTATGTAATCAGTGTAGTTATGGACTACCAGGCGATCTCCTCAGTCATTAGGGAGCAGCTGTTCAATAATATTACCACCTCGGTGCTGCTGCTGATTATCTTTCTTCTGGCGAGTTATGTCCTGGCCGGTGTTGTTACACGCCCGATTCAGGATATACTGGCTAAGGTCAATGATGTGGCCAAGGGCAAGTTCGAGCCCCCGCTTAATGTATCCAGCCGTGATGAGCTTGGACAATTGGCCCAGCGCATCAATGCGATGACCTCACATCTGCTGCAGCACACGAACCGGCTGGGGCAGACACTGGAGGAGAACCGTGCCGTCAAGGAGCATCTGGAGTCGGTGATTAACGGCACTTCGGATGCCATCCACACGGTAGATATGGAGGGGAGGATCATCAGTACGAACAGAGCCTTCGAGGACCTCTATGGATGGGGCGCTGAGGATGCTCTGGTCAAGCCGCCGTATCTGGTTCCGGCCACTGTGCAGCAGCAGGAGAGCACACGATTGCAGCAGCTTAAAGACGGGGTGTCTCTGCCGCCTGTGGAGACCGTCAGGCTGAAGCGTGACGGCTCCCTGGTAGAGGTCAGCGTCAGCAGCTCGGTTATCCGGGATGAAGAGGGCCAGCCGCAGTCGGTTGTCCATGTATCCCGTGACATGACCGAGCGCAACCGGATCGAGGAGCTGCTCAGACGCTCGGAGAAGCTGACTACAGTCGGCCAGCTTGCGGCAGGCGTTGCCCATGAGATCCGTAATCCCTTGACCACCCTGCGGGGCTTCCTGCAGCTTCAGCAGGAGAAGAAGGTTCTCGTTCCGCTGCATATTGATCTGATGCTCTCGGAGCTGGACCGGATCAATATGATTGTCAGTGAGTTCCTGATTCTGGCGAAGCCGCAGGCGGTTCATTTCCAGCAGAGGGATCTGCGGCATATTGTCGGCGATGTCATCTCGCTGCTGGACAGCCAGGCCCACCTGTTCGGCATTGAATTCACCACGCATTTCTCGGGAGTACCCGCCATGGTGCACTGTGAAGAGAATCAGCTGAAGCAGGTATTTATCAATGTGATCAAAAATGCCATAGAAGCGATGCCAGACGGGGGAACGATTACCGTGGAGCAGCAGGAGCAGGCGGATGCTGTCGTTATTGTGATTACAGATGAGGGCGGAGGCGTCCCTGAGGATATGCTGCCCAAGCTGGGGGAGCCGTTCTTCACGAATAAAGAGTCAGGAACCGGGCTTGGCCTCATGGTCAGCCAGCGGATCATTCAGGCCCATAAGGGCAGCCTGGAGATTAGAAGCGAGTATGGCCGGGGAGCACAGGTAATCATCAAGCTGCCTGAAGCGAAGGAGCAAGCACCTCCGGCCGGCATGAATATAGAACGGAGTGAAAACGAACATGAGAATCAATAAATTCATCAGTGAGACAGGCTATTGTTCACGCCGTGAAGCAGACAAGCTAGTCGAGGGAGGGCGGGTCACCATCAACGGTGAGCCCGCTATGCTGGGCAGCCAGGCTGAAGCCGGGGATAAAGTGCTGATTGACGGCCAGCCGCTTCAGACGGGCAGCAGGATCGTGTATATCGCGCTTCATAAGCCAGTTGGCATTACCTCTACTACAGAAGCGCATATTCAAGGCAATATTGTCGATTTCATAGGGCATGAGGAGCGGATTTTCCCGATCGGGCGGCTCGACAAGGATTCAGAGGGATTGATTCTGCTGACCAATGACGGTGACATTGTTAACAAAATATTGCGCGCAGAAGGCAAGCATGAGAAGGAATATGTGGTCACTGTAGATCGACCCGTTACGCCTTCTTTTCTGACCGGTATGTCCACCGGCGTGAAAATTCTGGGCAGTAAGACACTTCCCTGTGAAATTACGCGTATTAGTGAGCGGGTATTCCGTATCGTGCTGACTGAGGGCAAGAACCGGCAAATTCGCCGCATGTGCAGCGCCTTCGGTTATGAAGTCCGGCGGCTGCAGCGCATCCGGGTAATGAATATCCGCCTTGGCGCACTGAAGACCGGAGAATGGCGGGAGCTGTCCCAGGAAGAGAAGCAAGAGCTGGGGGCTATGCTGAACTATCAGCTGCAATAAGATTATAATGCCCATACTTATAATAAGAGCTGCTCCGATAGACCCTGGTAGGGCCGTTCGAAGCAGCTCTTATTGGTTTCCTTACTATCAGGGAGCTGTTACATTAGAGACATCCGTTGTCTCCGCAGCAGCGTCCTTATATTTACGTAGGATGGATACTTCTACCCGGCGGTTCTTGGCCCGCCCGGCAGCCGTAGCATTGCTAGCGATGGGATGATATTCGCCAGAGCCGGTCGGGCTGAACTTCGTCGGGTCCAGGTTGGGATTCAGCAGCAGAATCTTCATGAACTCAAGGGCACGATCTACACTAAGATCCCAGTTCGAGGAGTACGTGCTGTTGGAGATCGGAACATTATCGGTATGCCCCTGCACCAATACTTCATAATCAGGGAATTGCTGCAGCATCGTTGAGATCGACTTGGCCAACTGGCGGGATTCATCTTTCACTACAGCCTGTCCCGAAGCGAAGAGGGCATTGTCGCTAATCGTGATCATCAGCTGGGACTGATTCAGCTTGGTGCTAAGCAAGTCGGTCATTCCGTTGTTCTTGATGTACTGGTCGAACTGCTTCTTCAGCTTCTCCAGATCCTCCTGCTCCTTAGCACGGAGCTTGGACAGATCGGAGGTGCCGGTGTTCTTGGCAATCACACTGTTCATTTTATCCTGCTTGCCCTGGTCCAACTGGGTATTGGTCGGGGAATCCGACCGGTACTCCAGGACACCGCCACCGCCGCTGAGCGCTGAATTGAAGGCTTCAGCCATTTGCTGGAATTTCACGGCGTCCGTTGCGCTCATGGCATACATTACAAGGAATAGAGCAACCAGCAGGGTCATTAGATCGGAATAGGGAAGCAGCCAGGATTCATCGGCATGCTCTTCATGTTCCTCATGCCTAGTCTTTTTGCTCACTGGAAGCCCCCTCCTTCTCGCTCAGCTTGGCACGCTCGGACGGAGTCAGGAAGACGGACAGCTTCTGGTTAATGGCAATGGTAGACACCCCGGACTGAATGGAGAGCAGGCCCTCCACCATCATCAGGCGGACTTCAATCTCGCGTTTGGATATCCGCTTCAGCTTGTTCGCCATAGGGTGCCACATAACATAACCGGTGAATATCCCAAGCAGGGTTGCAATGAAGGCACCGGCAATTGCATGGGCCAGGACGTCCATGTTACTCATATCCCCCAAGGCGGCAATCAGCCCGATAACAGCCCCGAGTACCCCCAGCGTAGGTGCGTACATCCCGGCCTGGGAGAAGATCAAGGCCCCGGCTTTATGTCTGTCTTCAGTGGCATGGATATCTTCCATTAATACATCACGGACGAACTCCTGATCATTGCCGTCAATAATCATCCGCATGCCGTTTCGGAGGAAGTTATCTTCAATCTCATCGACATTGGACTCCAGAGCAAGCAGCCCTTCGCGGCGGGTAATGGAAGCCCATTCCATGAACATGGTAATCAGTTCGGGCTTACCGACCATCTTTTTCTTTGTAAACAGGATCTTCAACAGCTTAGGGAAATTCTTGACTTCCGACATCGGAAAGGCCATGAAGATAGAGGCAGCCGTGCCAAGAAAGATAATGACATAGGCAGCGGGGTTGTTCAAGCTTGCAAGTGGAGCATGCTTGAGTATCATCCCCCAGATTACTGCGATCAGACCAAACACCAGGCCTAGAATTGTTGAGATTTCCATTTATGCACCTCGTCCATGAGAATTAAGAAGTGATCGACTAACCGCGTAATTCGTCCTTGAACCGCGGGAGAACACTCTGTTCGTAACCAAATCACGTATATTCTTCTTTATCGACATCATTCCCTTTTTTGTGAAGTGATTTTTTCGGCTATAATAGATAAGGTAGGTTATTATTCATCAGCAAAGAAAACGGAGTGATTGATGTGGGAGTTAAGCATGGCAGAGATTACGGTGAAATTCTGGTTGAACTGACAGGAGCCGTTGGACGGATTGCAGACGGGTACATTTTTTTTGAAATGGAGCCTGAAGAGTGGACGAATCTGCCGGAGGAATCGAGGCAGGAGGTCTGGGAGGCGCTTGCGGAAGACCTGTTCTACGCCTTGGGCAATGAGCCGGTCATTCAGGTGGGCAGCGGAGTTGTAATGTACGATAAAGAAACACACCGCATTAATATTCTGCTGGGCGATGAGGATCTGGCTTCGGTCGTTCTTGTATAAAGCAGGGAAAAATGCGGCAGCAGGTTTGTCCCGGGCATCCGGCCATGTTAAAATTGGAAGTGGAGTACTAATTGCCGGGATGTCAGAATACATTTAATCAAAAATCTTTGGCCTGGCACATCCCTTGACTTTCAGAAGCTGAGGGATGTTTTATTTGAAGGAAAGAGCAGGCTTAAAGAACCGTTAACTTAGCAAGGGAGGAAACGAATTGCAATTAACTGAGGAACAACTGCAGGAGCAGATCGGCAAGCTTGAGGGCTGGAAGCTGGAGAGGGATAGGCTGGTGCGCAAATATATGTTCAGTGAATATATGAAGGGAATTGCTTTTGTAGATGAGGTAGCGACAATCTCGGAGGCTTTTGACCATCACCCGCATATCACCATTGATTACAAAACGGTTGTTCTGCGGCTGGCTGCAGATGTGGAGAAGCTTAATCTCCGCCAGGCGCATGAATTTAATGAGGCATTCGAGAAGACCCGCTAGAGGACAAGGCCCCTATGGAGACAACAGGAATATCTGTTCAATAAAAATGCCCGTGCAAGGATCATTCGTTATCCTCGTCACGGGCATTATACATTTAGAATGAAGAGCATGGTGTGAGTACAGGTTGCGGATTATTTCTTCTCTGCCAGCCATAGGGCTACATTCGCAATCTCTTCAGGGGCCAGCCTGTCTTTGAAGGAAGGCATCTGTCCGCGGCCCTTGGTGACTATGCTGTAGATCTGAGCTGCGTCATGCGAAGCGCCTTCCTGCTGCAGGCTGGGTCCCGCCCCGCCCTGAAGCTGGTCACCGTGGCAGGAGATACAATTGGCCTTCACTGTGGCTTCTGCGGCCGCAGCGTCCAGTACAACTTCCGGCATGGTCGGCTTGTTCTGTTCGGCTACCTCGGATTTACCTGGTAAGGTAAACATTAAGATTACTGCAAAGGCACAGGCGGCAAAAAACAAACCGCTCATGATCCATTTCTGCATCTGCATCCGTCCCTCCATGTAAGCTGCTGACTCCATTATAGCGGATGGTGAAGCGTTATCATAGTATGTGTGTCAAAAAAATGAACACAAATGATCCATTTTTTTGAAAAACAATCTGTTTCCGGTGCTATTCCTCATAGACCATGCAATAAAAAGGCTTGTTGCCGGTCGGGGTGCGGCGTTCATAGGTATCCGTTATAGTGAACCCGCATTTCTGGTAAGCGCGGATGGCGCGCTGGTTCCAGGTCAGCACCTCCAGGTCGATCTCACGCTCCGGGTAACGCGACCGTGCTGCCTGCACAATAGCCTTCATGAACAGATGCCCCATTCCATGGCCGCACAGCTCAGGCCGCATTCCGACTCCAAGCCGGACTACCCCCTCCATCGGAAAGAGCTGGGCGAAGCCGCACAGATCCCCCTCTCCATTCACAACCGATACATATTGCCTACTTCGCAGCTGCGGGTCTCCGAACTCCACGCCCAGCGCCTGCATCTGCTCCCAGGACATCCAGCCGTAAATATTATACGGCGGCTTGTAGCTCCACTCACAGATCTCAGCGGCATGCTGCGGCTCCATAGGCACCACATAAAAGGTTAGCGGGGAGCTAATCATTAGGGGAGGCCTCCTTTCAGGGGACATAAATTCATTTCTTCTATTAATTATATACAAAAACAGCCAGTTTCGACGCAAATTCCTTGCGGAAATGCAGAAACTTGACAAACGTCAATAATTATTTTCCAAATGTGCAGAATCGGTGTTTTACAAATATAGAGACGGGTAAGTAATTTTATAGACAAAAAAAGCCCTTCTCCAAGATTTCGGCAAAAATCTCGGAAAAGAGCGTAGGTTACAAAGAATTATTGTACATCATCGTTGTCTTGGGAATCCGAAGCAACAGTCTTGTAGGCATCTGTACTCATGATTCGTTTGGCGCCAACGTAGCGGTTGACGTAATAGCTGTCACTCAGCGAACTGATGGTTACACCACGCGAGGAAGAGGCATGGGCGAATTCGCCGTCACCAACATAAATACCGACATGGGATACGCCCTTACCGCTTGTATTGAAGAATACAAGATCGCCCGGTCTCATCTCGTCACGGGATACAGCAGAGCCCATCTGATACTGGGAGCCGGATTGATGTGGCAGGTTAATGCCGACTTTATCAAAAACATACATTGTAAATCCGGAGCAATCAAACCCGTTAGTAGATGTACCGCCGGACACGTATTTGGTTCCGATGGCTTTGTCGATCACTTTATCCATTTTGGAATCCGCGAAAGCGCTTCCTGCTCCGATGGTGAAGATAATGGACAAGCTTAGTACTGCGGCTGCTAGCTTCTTCTTCAAAAGTAAATACCCCTTCCAATGCCTACGAGGTTAGCTTAAGGGTTCGGTTGAAGGTCCCCTATGACCCCTCTTAGAATAGGAGGTCAATTCACCCAAAGTGGTTCCCCCGTTTCCCTAATTCATTAGGGAACTCGGCACGACTGTTGATTAGGATTAGCGGTTCATTCAATACATGACAAAACCTTTGTTAAAAGCGATTCAATAATTACAAAAATGTTACTAAAAGCTCACTGCGATAATTGTAACAAAGACTAAGGCGCTTGGCAATCACTTATAACATATTAATGCATCTTTTTTGCTGTTTTTTAGAGTTATAGTCCTTTCGAAAGACTCATATCTATGCGCAGGGATTATTTTATATGATTTTTTCTTTGTTTTTGCAAGAAAATGCTGTTTCAAGGCTGCAGATTCGGGTAAAAGGTAGAATAAGGAAAAGGAAAAACCCGGAAATGATTACGGCAATAATCATCCCGGGCTCGTATAAGTTACATTTAGTTGTTAGAGGCTGAAATATTCGGGGTATGCTTCAAGGGGTCAATCGTAAGCGACAGCTTGGTAGGCTGTTGTGCTCATTACTCGTTTGGCGCCAACGTAGCGGTTGGCCCAGTAGGACTGGCTCATCGAACTGATGGTAACACCACGTGAACTCGAGGACTGTGCGAACTTCCCGTTTCCAACATAAATACCGACATGGGACACTCCGTTACCCAGGGTATTGAAGAACACGAGATCACCGGAACGCAGATTGCTCTTGGATACACTTGTTCCAACTTTGAACTGTGCTTTGGAGGTACGGGGCAAGGTAAGCCCGACATTCTTGAACACATACTTGGTAAATCCGGAACAGTCGAAGCCGCTGGTGGTTGTGCCCCCGGTTTTATACGACGTTCCAATAGTTTTTGAAATCACAGTATCCATCTTGGAATCCGCGAAGGCACTGCCCGCTCCGAGTGTGAATACCATCACAAGACCCAGCGCTGCTGCGGTGCATTTTTTCTTGAAATTCTGACTAATCAAAAGATGTACTCCTTCCAGGGCCTGCGAGGTTAGCTTAAGGATTCGGTAGAAGGTTCCCCTATGACCCCTCTAAAGCGAGATCAATTCACCCAAAATATGGTTCCCCCACTTCCCGGTGCAGGGAATTCGGCGTTTTATGCACCAGAACAGTTACTTATCGGCATTGATTAAATTGCAATAGTTACGGAAGATTTTGCTTGAAAGATTACAAGTTTGTTACTACTAGTACAGCCATCATTGTATCAGAGGATTTATCCTTTTGCAAATGCTTTTGTCCTCCGGTTCAAGCAAAAAAGAGTCCTGCTCCCGGATAGAGGGGCTGTGACTCTCTTTAGTATGCCGCTTCAGCAGCTTATTATTGTGGAAATGATTTATTGGACCAAAGGTGGTACTGGGCAGCGATTCCCCACATATCGAACAGCGTGGAGGGCAGCGGAGCTGCCTGGCGGAGCATAAGGGCCGGCAATCCGGGATAGAACAGAGCAGAGGCGCTGCAGAGCAGAATTACGGCCAGGCTTCCCGCCCCCAGAATGATGGATATACCTATGGAAGGCATCAGCACCTTCAGGCAGATCAGCAGCGAAGAGAACATGCCGGTACCTGCGGTATAGCCGAACTGCATATAGAGAAGAAGCTTGCGCACAAGGAAGAGATAGAGCAGCCAGCCCAGAACATAAGGCACCAGCTTGAGCAGGAGCTGAACATCGAGAACGCCGCTGAGCAGATGACGGTACATACGCGGAAGCAGCCAATAGAGCGGCAGGAGGGTTAGCGCCCATTCGATGAGGCTGAACACCAGCACCGGCAGCCCATATTTTCTCATTCCGGGAAAAAAGAACAGTCCCCGCGCTCCGTCGCGCTCCTGGTGAAGCTCGTGCAGCAGCCCTGCGCGGATAAAGGGAGTCACCAGCAGCCTTAGCACTGTCAGCGCCAGCAGCATCCACAGCCAGTGCTGAACGGCAGGGTCGGTGCGCAGCGCGGTCTGCCCTTCGATATAATACAGCAGCCTGCCTATTCCGCTGCCGCCGGCATTCGCATCCGGGTAGCGGAGCAGGACAGGGACAACCGCGCTTTTAATGAATTTGTACAGGAAATATCCCCAGAACAGCCGGTAGATAAATAGCAGAATCAGTATATAGAACTGCTCTTTCATGCTGATCCAACCGCGGGCAATTGAACTTTTCACCATTCCTTCACCTCACCAGACAAGAGTTCCGAGCAGGGTTTCAAGCAGAGTTGAAGCACTAAGCGTCCAGCGGGAGAGTGTACGCGGCTCAAGCTCCGCCATTCTGAAATTATTTAGATGCCTGCTCTCCAGCAGAATGGAATGCCCCGGATCGATCTCTGCGGAGACCAGCGGCGCTTTATATGCTAACTCAAAGGAGGTAGCCTTACCCTCGCCATTCCAGTATTGCTGAACAGTGTACCCGTCTGCGAAGGTGAATTTCACGGGAACATCGGGGTACAGGCTGCCCTTATTACTTACATCTACCACAGCGTTATAGCGGCTGCCCCCGCCGTCACTGTTGTCCTGTCCGACCGTAAGCCTGATATCGTCAACTGCGAAGTCGGGTGCACCTCCGCTATAGACATACCGTTCAAAATAAGTCTGCCAGGATTGCTTGGTCACTTTCTCTACAACCTTCTGGAAATCAGCGGTGGTCGGATGCTGGAAGCGGTATTTGCGGGCATAGGCGGCGAGGATGGCATCCATATTCTTGGTCCCGGCGATGCGTTCGATATCCTTCAGCACCAGCTTGCCCCGGATGTATACATTGCGCGTGTAGGCATCATCACCGGTGTATTTCCAGGCCTCCAGCTTAAGCGGCTGTGAAGAGGAGACCAGGCTGGACTGCAGCGGCAGGCTTGAGACCACACCGTATTCCTGTTCCATCATCCGGTCTTCGGCATACGAGGTGAAGCTCTCATCAAGCCAGGCTTCTTCGAATTCATTGCTGGCCACCAGGCCGTAGAAATATTGGTGCCCGATCTCGTGGATGATCGTGCGCTCCAGGGAGGTGCCTGGTGTAGTGTCCGTGGCGCCGAAGGCGGTAATCAGGGTCGGATACTCCATTCCTCCCGCCCCGTTGCCGGACTCCGGCGGGACAACAATCGATAAGGTGGAATAAGGATAAGGACCGTACCACTTGCTGAATGCCATCAGTGCAGCCTCAGCCGCCTGGAAATAGCGCTCCTGGAGATGCTTGTGCAGCGGGTCCAGATAGAGCTTAATCTTCACTCCAGGCACCTGCGGCGCGGAGAATGCCTTCTCGGCAACCACGAAATCAGGCGATGCCGCCCAGGCGAAATCGTGGACGTCATCTGCATAGAACTGATAAACCTTGCGCCCCTTTACAATCTTGGCGTCCCTCACCGGAAACCCGGTTGCGGCGACCTTATACTCGGGCGGGACAGAAATGGATACATTGTAAATCCCAAAATCACTGTAGAACTCGGAGTTGCCGTGGTATTGATGCAGGTTCCAGCCTTCTTCCTTGAGTCCTCTTCTGCCGGCAGGCTCATAGACGCTAAGCTTCGGAAACCACTGGCCGGCCATCACGAAGTCGTCAGCGGTTCCCATCCGGGCGAAAATTTTGGGCAGCTTGACCTCAAATTTAAGCCTTACCGTCACGCTCTCACCGCCGTTCACCGGCTGCGGCAGATGGACCTTGAGCAGTGTTCTGTCATTGACATTGCCGTCGTCCGGTTGCACATATTGTGTGCGCTGCATCAGCGAGACGCCTTCGGAGGTCCGCAAATCTGTCAGGGTAATGCTCCCGTAACCTCCTGCAGGCATGGTGTCACCGCGAAGCGTACCCCCGGACTCCTTCATGAAGGTGGTGCTGGCGGATGCGAATGCATTGGGATACAGATGAAAGTAGAGCTCCTGAACCGGCTTTGCGCCCGGATGGGTCCAGGTCAGTGTCTCGGAGGCGACCAGGGTCTCCTTATCGGGCAGGAGCTCCACATCCATGTGATATTCAACCACACGCTGGCTTAAAGCCTCTGTCTCCGATGTGTAGATCGTATCTGAAAGATCGGACTGCACGGGCTGCTGCCGGGGGACAATGGCGGGGGACTTGGCCTCTTTTGGAACAGAGGCAGTCCATACGGCAGGGCTATGCCCTGACAGAAACCATATTCCGCCTCCAAGCAATGTGAGGACAGCCAGAACTGCGAAGATGAGGGTATACCTTAATGAATGTGGCTTCATACTATGATTCCTCCCGTGACAAGCATCTAGGGGATGTATATGTTTGCAATCGCCGCATTATTAGCTAAAATTAAATAATTAGTGAATGGAAAGGATGTGCACATGTGGATAACGTACAACCGGAGGGCAAAAAACAAATTGCCTTGAATATTGTGAACGCCAGAGCCAAGCATAAAGGCTTCGGTGCAGGCTCGATTGATCTGAACAATGTATCGCCTGTTATTATTGATCAGGGCATCGCCGTTATTGATATCGGTGCCATGCATGCCAAGAGCAAAGTGGAGAAGGGAATTAAATTCTCTATGAACCGTGAGGATGTTCCGGCGGGAAGACAGGTATGGGTCGTATGGGTCGCCGTTGACCGTACCCCGGAGGGACAGTTCTACGGCGGAATTACCGCCTGTGAGATGTGGATTGACACCGAAGCGCGCCGTGGCTGGAAGATTCTTGCGGATCATGTCAATAAGCTGGATGCGGCCTTGAAGCGCAAGCTTATTCTGGATGGACTTGGAAGTGCTGAGCGGGCAGCGCTGAAATCCCTGCTGATGGCCCATAATGAAGAGTGGTGGGCCGCTTCGCCTGAGGAGCTGAAGGCCGCGCTGTCGGACTAATACGTGTAGTTGAACAAAAAATAAGGCTTGGCCCCCGCGGGGCCAAGCCTTATCTGATGTCTAAGCAGGGATGAATGGATAACGTTACTGCGGATCTGTTCTGCCGGAAGTGTTCAGCTTGCGCTTGAGCTGGCTGACTCTGGCTTGGCTGATGCCGAGAACCTCGGCAAGCTCCTTCTGGTTGGCATAAGGATGATCTTCGATCGCTTTCATAAGACGCAGACTCATTTCTTCGGTCTTGCTTCTCCGTCCCCCGCGGGCTGGCTCGGGATGTTCTTCTGCTGAACTTGGGGAGGCATGGATGGGTTCTGATCCGCGATCGGGGTCACTTAGCTCCTTCAGACAGGTATTGCAAATGAACTGATCCTTATAGTAGGTCACATGATCAAGACTTCTGCAAAAGGTGCATTCTGTGGAGGTGTACTTTCGGAGGACGATGATATCCTCATCCAGTATAAAAAATTCGATAGGATCCCCAATGTCAATATTGCGTGTCATGCGGATTTCTACGGGAACCACAATTCTTCCGAGACTGTCTAAGCTTCGGATCATGCCTGTATCTTTCATCCCATGTCCCTCATTTACATCTTAATATTTTTTGTAGATATATATGATTATAGCAGTAATTGTAAGTTTAGAGAACGGGGGAAGCGTATACAAATAGGGGGATTTATTGTCATTTTATAGGAATGTTTATCATTTTTTGGCGCCTGAGAGTGCAGAGATCAAAATATAGAAGAAAAACCTCTCCGCCTGGGAAGTCCCAAGGGAGAGGCTGATTAGGGTTCTCTTATTAATACCCAATATACCACAGCCGAAACAGCGGTATAGGCCTTTAGACCAGCCTGTGGGGCTGTGCCTGCGGATCGCTGACCGAGACATAAGGATTGCCCCGCAGATAGAAGCGCCAGGGGCGCCCAGCATACTCTTCTGCATAAGGAATATTGATGCGCGGGGCCTGGGCAATATCCAGGGACTCCGGATCATCCCCCTGCTCGATGCTCAGCGGGCCTTCCCGCAGATCGAACCTGGTATTGTTAAGGCTCTTGTCAATCCGCAGCGCCCGGCACAGCTTGCCCGGCCCGCCGGAGAGGTCCGAGGGCTTCCTGACAGCAACTCCCCTGTATGCCGCCATAAGCTCGGCATCCCTCTCCGTAAGCGGTTCTACTGCCCGGATCAGGACGGCATGCGGTTCGTCCTGTGCGGCAGTTACGACATTCAGGCAATGGTACATGCCATAGATCAGGTATATATATACTGCGCCTCCGGCGCTGAACATGACCTCTGTCCGGGCGGTCCGGCGGCAGCCATACGCATGGCTGCCTTTATCCTCGGCGCCTCCGTAGCTCTCAGTCTCCACAATGCGGCAGCGGATGTCCCCGTCTTCCGTGCGGCGGACCAGATGCTGGCCAAGAAGACGCGGCGCTGCTTCAACGGCCGCGAGCTTGTAGAGCTCAGGCTGCAGCAGCCGTGGCGCTTTCAGCTCAAGGCCGGCGGAGTGATTCGGCTTCATGAATGGATGACACACCTTCCTGCGGCGGAGTTAGGCGGGCTTACGCCTCTGCCGGTCTCCCCATCGTAACGCAGACAGCGGGGAGCGGCAATCCCAGGTTAGTTCATCCACCAGCGCTTGATATTATTCCATAGGGAATGCTCTTCCTTGACCGGATCGGCAGGACCCGGAGGAGCGGTGCTGCCTGAAGCACCGGGTTCACCAGAGCTATGCTGGTCACAATATCTGGTAGGCTCTGTGCCGCTGATGAAGGTCTCCAGCTTTTTCTCCGGACAGTCTGCTGTAGCCAGCATGCCGGACAGCGGGTCAATATATACGCTGACTACGCCATCGGGAATGGGGAAAATCTTCGGCGGCACATTCTCCAGCGCTTTTTCCGTGAATCCGGCGAAGATAGGTGCTGCCCGTCTGCCGTCGGTGGTCGCAATATCACGGCCCTTATCGTATCCGACCCATACGGCGGTTGAGAGCTCAGGCGTGAAGCCTACCATCCATCCGTCGGTATCTGTAGTGCCGGTCTTGCCGGCGACTGGACGCTTGATCATCGGGGCCACCCGGTTCCCGGTGCCTCCGCTCTCGAAGACCCCCTCCATCAGCCGGGTTAACACGTAAGCCGCTGCCGGCTCAACCACGGGCTGACCTTCTGGCTGCGGAGCTTCATATAGAAGATGTCCGCCCGCATCGGTGATCTTCAGGACCGCCGTGACCGGCTGCTTCACTCCGCCACTGGCAATCACTGCGAAGGCTGAGGCCATCTCCAGCGGGCTGACAGGGGAGGTTCCCAGCGCCAGCGAAGGAACGCTCTGCAGCGGGCTGTTAATCCCCATGGCGGCCGCCATAGCGGCGACCTTATCTGCCCCGATCTTCATAATGGTATTCACTGCATAGATATTGTCAGACGCGGCAATGGCCTGCCGCATATTAATCTCTCCCAGATATTTATCCCCGAAATTCCGGGGCTGGTACGTCTTTCGGTTGTTATCATAATGGAACAGCGTCGGCTGACTGTTGAAGACGGATAAGCCTGTCATTTCTTTGGTCGACAGCGCCGCCAAATACATAATCGGCTTAAAGGAAGAGCCGGGCTGGCGCGTCTTCGCCAGCGCATGGTTGAAGGAACTGGTCCGGTAATTCGTGCCCCCGACCATAGCCTTCACATAGCCGGTGCGGGGGTCAACAGAGACGAGGGCCGTCTCCAGCTCGCTGCTGTGGTCCATGCCCTGATCTACCGCCGCTTCCGCAGCCTGCTGCATATCCGGGTCAAGTGTCGTATAGACATTCAGCCCGCCCCGGTCCAGCTCGTCACTGCTGATATGCAGGCTGTCGATCACAAGACTGCGCACATAATCTCGGAAATAGGGTGCAGCCACCGTGGTATCCTTTTGACCCTGCGGGCTTAGCTTCAACTGCTCCTTAGCTGCCTCCTGTGCCTGCGACTCCGTAATATCCCCCGTATCGACCATAGCGGCCAGGATGATGCCTTGACGCTTCAAGGCGCTGTCCAGATGATTATATGGAGAATAATAGGTGGGTCCCTTGGGCACTCCGGCCAGGAGGGCGCTCTCTGCCAGATCCAGATCTGCGGCAGCTTTGCCGAAATACATCCGGGCCGCAGCCTCGATTCCATAAGCGCCGTGACCATAGTAGATTTCATTTAAATACATATTCAGGATTTCATCCTTAGAGTATTTCATTTCCAGCTGCAGGGTATATAGCGCTTCCTTGGCCTTGCGGGTCCAGGTCTTCTCATGGGTCAGGTACAGATTGCGTGCGAGCTGCTGGGTTAAGGTGCTGGCCCCTTGCGTGCGTCTGCCCGCCTCCAGATTGGCGAGGACAGCTCTCCCCATGCCTTTCAGATCAAAGCCGATATGATTATAGAATTTCCGGTCCTCCACAGCCAGCGTGGCCTTGATGAGCAGCGGGGAGATCCGGTTAAGCTCAACAGGCTCTCGGCTGCGGCCGTCTGTAGTGAAGGTGGTCATCACATTGCCCCTGGCGTCAAGCAGTCTGGAGCGGACATCATCCCCAAGCGGGGGGAGCGGCTTCTGATATAGGTATCCAAGCAGAGCGCCGGCGGCCAGCAGGAACAGCAGGGTGGAGACAACCAGCAGCCGAAAGAGCAGGCGGAGGCGGCGTTTGCGGACTTTGGGTGTGCTGGAATCGCGCGTCATGGTATCAGGCTCCTTCGAATTCAAGCAGTTACACAGGATGGCACCATGAGGGTTGCCGCTGCTTGTATTCCTCATTATGGGAAAGGATGAGAAGAGATATTCACCATTGGCAGAGAAAGCGGATCTTGTCGAACCAGGCGGAGAACCGGGGGGATACGCCCGCTGCGCCATGTGTGATTTTATGAACGGTTATGGTAAAATTTTAGATACTTATGAAAATGCATGTAACTATCATGCCCGGGAGGACTGCCGCCATGGCTTTTCGCGTATCTGCTGTACAATATCATCTGCATACCATCTCTTCCTTCGGGGAGTTTGCTGCCGAGTGTGAGCACTATATCAAGACGGCCGGAGAGTACGGCGCCGAATTTATCCTCTTCCCTGAATTTCTTACGACACAGCTGATGTCGATCGGAGGCGAGGACGGGGAGGCGCTGGGGATAGAGGATCTGCCGCAGTTCACAGACCGTTACCTGGAGATGTTCTCCGGGTACGCTGGAAAGTATGCGGTACATATTATTGGGGGGACCCATGTGCTGCGGCGCGGCGGCAAGCTGTATAATGTAGCCCATCTTTTTTACCCGGATGGAAGAATTGCCGAACAGGCCAAGCTGCATATTACCCCTGCCGAGGTAGAGGGCTGGAATATGGGGGCGGGTGAGGAGCTTCAGGTATTCCAGACAGACCATGGGACCATTGCCATGCTGACCTGCTATGACATTGAATTCCCCGAGATTGTGCGCATGGCCCGGGCCAAGGGAGCAGATGTGATCTTCTGCCCGTCCTGCACGGATGACCGCCACGGCTTCCACCGGGTAAGGTATACGAGCCACGCCCGGGCTATCGAGAATCAAGTCTACGTGGTGCTGACCGGCACCGTAGGCTCACTGCCTACTGTTGATCTGATGCGGGCCAACTTCGGCCAGGCGGCGATTATCACACCCAATGATATTCCGTTCCCTCCACAGGGTCTGCTGGCCGAAGGAGAGATCAACAACGATATGATCATCACCGCCGATCTGGATCTGGAGCTGCTGTACCGCGTCCGGGAACACGGAGCTGTAACCACGTGGCGTGACCGCCGCACCGATCTGTACACCGACTGGACGTAAGGGGGAGACTAACGGATGTATTATAAGAAGTTTTACGCTCTGGACGGCAAGACGCCGGTCCCTGCGGTGATTCGTTCCTATACGGAAGCTGATTTCACCGAGCTGATTACGATTCAGTCCGAGGCGTTCCCGCCGCCTTATCCTGCGGAGCTGTGGTGGAACCGGGAGCAACTGCAGAATCACGTGACGCTTTTTCCGGAAGGGGCCTTATGTGTAGAGGCAGACGGGGAGCTGGCCGGATCGGTTACCGGATTCCTGATGAATTTCGGCCCGGAGGCGCCGGCGCTTCATCATACGTGGTCAGAGGTTACGGCAGACGGATACCTTACTTCGCATCAGCCGGGCGGGAATACGCTGTACATAGCAGATTTGTGTGTCCGTCCCAAATACCGCAAGCTGGGTCTGGGCAAGGAGCTGGTCCAGTCGTTATACCATGTGGTCGTGGAACTGAAGCTGGAGCGGCTGCTGGGAGCGGGCCGGATGCCGGGCTATCACCGGGTGGCCGGTCAGATGACAGCGGAAGAGTATCTGGCCGGGGTTGTCGCCGGTAGCTGGTCTGATCCGGTGATTACTTTTCTGCTGCGGTGCGGCCGGTCTCCGGTTAGTGTGGTCACGGGTTATCTGGAGGACGAGGAATCAGGAAATTACGCAGCGCTGATGGAATGGCGGAATCCTTTTAAATAAATGAATACAGCCTATCACCTGGAGGAGATTTCTTGATTATGGAATATAGAAGAATTACAGATATCACAGACCCGTTGTTCAGAGAGGTGCATCAGCTGCTGTCGGATGTATTTCCGCCTGAGGAAGTGCTGGAGTACAGCCTGTGGAAGGAGCCGCTTGCCGATCCGGGAATACGCGTGTTCGCTGCGGTGCATGAAGGGAAGGTTGTAGGTACTACGGAATACCGGTATTATGCCGACTGGAATGTAGCGATGACCGATTTCACCATTATTGGCCGGGAAGGGCTGGGCATTGGCCGTCTTCTGGCGCGTCAACGCTTGAAAGATCTGGAGAAGCTGGCGGCTGAGAATCATACGGAGCTGCTGGGGATGTTCGCTGAGATCTATGATCCGTACCGTGTGGGGTATGATTTTGGCGGAATTAAGCCGATGGACCCGTACGTCCGCCGTGAAGTTCTGTCGCATTTGGGCTATAAAAGAATAGATATTCCCTATGTCCACCCTTCCTGGCAGGGGGATGGCGAGGCGGTGTCCGGTTTGGACCTCTGCTTCATGCCCGGAGATGAGGAGCTGGAGAGCATCGCGGCACCGCTGGTGGCCGATTTCCTGACCCGTTATTACGCCGTGCTGGAGGACAAGCCGGAAGCCTGGACATCGATGATCAGCCAGCTTCGCGGCAGGGAGAATGTGGCGTTATTGCCGCTGTGAGGGCCAGGGCAGATGAAAAAGCGATTGAATTGCCCTCCTGATCTGGATATAGTGTACAATGGGAAAGCGAATATGACCTCTATGATTACAAGTACGAATAAGCGGGGAACATGTGATGACTGAAGGACCACAAGGCAAATACGGCGTTTCGGTAACGCTGGAGAGTGTGCAGGGTACAGAGCGCAGTGTGGTGCATGCTGCGGGAGAGGCTATTGCCAAGGGGCAGTCGCTGTACATCATTTATGAAGAGCAGCAGACCGGACCCGAAGGCACATCGGCCAGGGTACGCAACACACTGAAGATTTCAGAGGGCAGAATCAAGCTAATCCGCCATGGCGCAGTCCAGTCGGAGCAGTCCTTTGAGCCGGGGCAACCGCTGCCCGGATTCTACCGCTCGCCTTATACACAGTTCAATCTCACCACAGACACGAAGACACTGGACATCAAGCGCGAAGGAAGATCGCTTGCCGTTTCATGGGAATATGATCTCTACGTATACGGGGAAATATCAGGACAGTTCGCTATAAGTTTGAATATACAGGAGGAACCACAATCATGACACAATCTTTAAATCCGCTCCAGCTTGCCCATGAACGGGTGAAGGAGGCCATCGCCGATGCGGTTGTAGCCGCAGGTCTGGTGTCCCGCGAAGAGCTGCCGGCCATTGTGCTGGAAGTGCCGAAGGACAAGGCTCATGGAGATATGGCTACGAATGCTGCTATGCAGCTGACCAAGATCGCTAAGCGTAATCCCCGGCAGATCGCCGAGGCCATTATCGAACACCTGGATACGGGCCGTGCTTCTATTGAGAAGGCGGAGATTGCCGGACCGGGCTTCATTAACTTCACTTTGTCCAAAAGCTATCTGTACCCCGTGATCGCACTTGTGGCCGAGCAGGGTGACGGTTATGGCCGTGTGAACATTGGCCAGGGCAAGCGTGTAGAAATGGAGTTCGTCAGCGCGAACCCTACCGGCAGCCTTCATCTGGGACATGCCCGTGGTGCTGCTGTCGGGGATGCCCTGTGCAACGTGCTGGATTATGCCGGCTACAACGTAACCCGGGAATACTACATTAACGATGCCGGGAACCAGGTCGCCAATCTGTGCAAATCCATCGAGACCCGTTACCTGCAGGAACTGGGCCAGCCGGCCGAGATGCCGGAGGACGGTTATCATGGAGAGGATATCAAGGGCTTTGCCAAGGAGCTGGTGGCGGAGAAGGGCGATTCTCTGCTCGCTATGACACCGGGCGACCGGGCGGCATTCTTCCGTACCTACGGGCTTGCCAAGGAGCTCGACAAAATCAAACGCGACCTCGGCCGGTTCCGGGTCAACTTCGATATCTGGTTCAGTGAAACCTCCCTCTATGAGAACGGAGAAGTGCTGCGTTCACTGGATGAGCTCCGTGAGCGCGGAGAAGTCTATGAGAAGGAAGGCGCCACCTGGCTTGCGACTACCAAATACGGTGATGATAAAGACCGCGTGCTGATCAAGAACGATGGCACGTATACGTACCTCACACCCGATATCGCCTATCACAGTGACAAATACGGCCGCGGCTACGACACGATGATCAACATCTGGGGAGCCGACCACCACGGCTATATTCCACGGATGAAGGCGGCTATGGCGGCGCTCGGCAATGATCCCGAGAAGCTCGTAGTGCTGATCGCCCAGATGGTCAGCCTGTTCCAGGACGGCGAGAAGGTCAAGATGTCCAAGCGTACCGGCAAAGCCGTGACGATGGAAGACCTGATGGAGGAAGTCGGAATCGACGCGATCCGTTACTTCTTCACTATGCGCAGCATGGATTCGCACCTGGACTTTGACATGGATCTGGCAATTTCGACATCCAATGAGAACCCCGTATTCTATGTACAGTACGCACATGCGCGGATTTGCAGCATATTCCGCCAAGCGGAGGAGCAAGGGATTGTAGTGCCCGATGCAGCCCAGATTGATTACAGCAAGCTGACTGCCGCCCATGAATATGATCTGCTCCGCAAAATCGGTGAACTTCCTGCGGAGATTACCGTTGCGGCCGAAGGCTATGCGCCGCACCGCCTGGTCCGCTATGTATACGACCTGGCTTCGTTGTTCCACAGCTACTACAAGGCAGAGCGCGTAATTACTGAGGATGCCGCTCAGACGGTAGCCCGCCTTGCCCTGCTGGGCGCTGCACGGACGGCCATTGCCAACGTCCTGCGGCTGGTTGGTGTTACCGCACCGGACCGGATGTAGCTATAATTGGAAAGCGCCGCCCCTGTTTTATGGGGGCGGCGTTTTTCTATTTCTGGCTGAAACGGTACCGTCCTTTACAAGTACAGCAAAGCCGTTTTCACTTGCGCCATGCCGCCTATTCCACCGGAAATGTACGGCGGAACAGGCTTGGATGACAGGTTGACCGGAGATAGATGGATTTTCTCCACTTGCTGATGAACGGATGAATCCTGCGGTAACAGCAGGTGGATAAATAGCACCTATTCCAGTACATTTTGCCCACCTTAGCGAATTCGAACAAAATTAGATGCCGTTTATCCACTTGCTTACGTCTATTGTTCGAAAAGTAGCGAATTAAGATGCATTTTTCCACTTGTTTGTCGAGGGAGCCGGTATCAGACTCTAGCCCTTACGCCTTAACCATAGCAGCGGCCTTCGCCCCGCTGCTGCTTCCGCCGGCAGCGCCGCCGCTGCCACCGGCTCCGCTGCCGCCAGCGGCGCTGCTGCCACTGCCGCGCCGGGCCCGGATGCCTACGCGCAGCAGCCGCAGCGCATCGGCCGCGCCGCCGCCCAGCGACGAGCGGCGCTGGCCCTTGCGCAGCCGCACCGGCGAAGCGGTGCGGCGCAAGAGCAGCTTCAGCTCGCGGGGCGACAGCCCCGGCCGCAGCGCGAGCAGCAGGGCCGCGGCACCGGTGACATGGGAGGTCGCCATGGAGGTGCCGCTCATTTCCTTGTACCCCTCCCGCAGCCAGCAGGAGGGGATGCCCTCGCCCGGGCCGTACACATCGATGTACGGTCCGCGGTTGCTGAAGGCTGCGACGCGCTGCCTTCTGTCAAGGGCGCCTACGGCAATAGTCTCCGGATAGCGCGCGGGGTAATCCCCGCCGCGCTTGCCGTCGTTGCCGGAGGAAGCGATGATGGCGATCCCGGCCCGGTAGGCCTTGATCACCACATCATGCAGAGCCTTGCTCCGGTTCCTCATCCCGAAGCTCATATTAATGATATCGATTTTGTTCTGCACGCACCAATCGATGCCAAGGACAATGTCCGATACATAAGCGGAGCCGTTGTGGTCGAAGGCCTTGACCGGATAGAGCAGCGCCCGGGGGGCTACACCCATCATGTTGCGCGCGCCCCCGGCTGCCGCCAGGGTGCCGGCAATATGCGTGCCGTGGCCGTTGTCATCCAGTGGCATCATGCCGCGGTTCAGCAGGTTGATCCCGGAGGCCAGAGAATGCCTGAGATCAGGATGCCGGAAATCGACGCCTGTATCAATGACGCCGATCTTGACATGAACGCCGGTCGATCTGGACCAGGCCTGTGGAGCGCGGATGGCCCTGATCCCCCAGGGCATCAGGGCGGAACCGCTCTTGTCCGCCAAGGGCGAGTGAACCTTAATCCGGTGGTCTTCTTCTATACAGAGGGAATCCGCATAACGGTCCATCAGCCGCTCTGCTCCGGCGGCGGGCACGAAAAAAGCCCGGATCAGCGTAGAGACCTGTACCTGCCTCAGGCCAGGCTTTTTATTCTTCAGAGATTTCCACTGCGACAATGCGCCGGCATACATGCGGGGGTCGTTGAAGGTCACAATGTGCCGTGGTGCACTTTTGGAGGCAGCCTTCATTTCTTCAAGCAGCATCTGCCAAAATCCGTAATAATCCATAGGTTACGCCGTCCCCTCCTCGGTGCCGTGCTGCCATATTGTATGAAAGGGGGATGGCGTCCGAATGGGAACTTGCCCTTTTTTAACGAAATGGGCTGCCCATCGTGTCAAAAGGCTGGAGTTTACATAAAATAAACAGAGGGAACCGCGAGGCGCCCTGCAACATCCCGTAAGGAGCCGATCCTTGGCGTGGATACAGTCATGCGCGGAGGGGTAACCCCTCCGCCTTTTTGGGAATATAAGTCTCATCATGCTCATCCCATTTATTGCCCTGTCCAGGCGGACAAGCCTTCTTCCAGCGGCAGGACCGCAGAATCTGTTTCCCTGATCTTGCTGCAATAGACTTGCAATTTACCCGCAAATAGGTTTTACTTAGTTTTGTTAATGGATATCATGAATGAAGCATGATTGAATGTGAACAATGCGTGAGAGGAAGTGTCCTTTAGTGAGTACGCCACTCAATTTAAAGCTGGACCCTGAGAAAGTAAAAGAAATGCCGATGGTAGACCTGGCCTTCCTGGTGCTTAAGGCAGCCAATACGCCTTACTACTACCGTGATCTGATGGTGGAGGTTGCCAAGCTGCGCGGGTTGACCGATCAAGAGAGCCAAGATACGATCGCCCAGCTATATACCGAGATTAATATTGACGGACGTTTTGCCTGTGTCGGAACCAATCTGTGGGGATTGAAGCGCTGGTACCCGCTCGAACGCTCCGACGACCCTGTCGGCAACACCAAGCGTGTGCGGATCATCAACGATGAAGACGACGATCTGGAAGATGACGACTTTACCGATGAAGAAGAGAATTATGCTGCTGAGGAAGAGGATTTCGATGCGATTGACGAAGATCGCGACGACCTCTATTCCGACGACGACAGCGAAGAGGAAGTTGACGAAGATGTAGTCATCGATGAAGACGACATTGACGAAGACGAATCGGATGATGAAGATTCCGAAGACGGCGAAGAAGACGATGCCGACGATGAGGACGAGGAAGATAAATATTAGAACAGTCTGTGCAGCGGCGCAATTCCTCCCTTGACAGGGGCGGGACGCTCAGAGTAAACTATTGCATGGGCTTATAATGAAAGTTAATATTGTTTTCTAAAATAAAAAGTGCCCCGGGTCTACGGGTGTCACTTTTTTGTTTTTTTACAAGATAAGAAGGAATAGGCTTCGCTTCATTTGTATGCCAAGAAGCTGCGGTTTTCCGCGATTTCCAGGCTGACGGCCTTGTATTTTGGCGGGTGGAAGCAACTTTCGGGTTCCCCGGTTGGATGATGGAAAAAAGGGATACGATAAGGGGCAAGCGTCCCCTGAATTTCTGGACTTTATTTAGGAGGGTTTTACAGTGACAAAGTATATTTTCGTAACGGGTGGCGTTGTGTCTTCCCTTGGCAAAGGCATTACCGCTGCTTCGCTGGGCAGACTGCTCAAGAACAGAGGTCTCAAGGTAACGATCCAGAAATTCGATCCTTACATTAACGTGGACCCGGGAACAATGAGTCCTTATCAGCACGGGGAAGTATTCGTGACCGATGACGGGGCGGAGACCGACCTCGACCTTGGGCATTACGAGCGGTTTATTGACATTAACCTGTCCAAGAACAGCAACGTAACCACAGGCAAAATCTATTCCTCGGTCATCAGCAAAGAACGCCGCGGGGAATATTTGGGGGGAACCGTACAGGTTATCCCGCATATTACGAACGAAATCAAGGAACGCGTCTTCCGTGCGGGCCGTGAGACCGGCTCTGATGTAGTCATTACCGAAATCGGCGGTACCGTAGGCGACATCGAGAGTCTGCCGTTCATGGAAGCCATCCGTCAGATCAAGAGCGACATCGGCCGGGAGAATGTCATGTACATTCACGTGACCCTGATTCCTTATATCAAAGCAGCCGGAGAAGTAAAAACAAAGCCGACCCAGCACAGTGTCAAGGAGCTGCGCAGCATCGGGATTCAGCCCAATGTGATCGTATGCCGTACGGAATATCCGCTCACCGACGATATGAAAGCCAAGCTGGCTCTGTTCTGTGATATCGATGCGAACGCCGTTGTGGAATGCCGCGATGCCTCGACTCTCTATGAGGTGCCGCTGAATCTGCGCGACGAGGGTCTGGATGAGATTGTCGTCAACCACTTGAAGCTGACTACTCCTGCGCCGGATATGCGTGAATGGGAGAGCATGCTGGAGCGGATTCAGAAGCTGGAGCGTACCGTTGAGATTGCTATCGTCGGCAAGTACGTGGCGCTGCATGATGCTTATCTGAGTGTAGTGGAATCCCTGTCCCATGCCGGATTTGCCTCCAATGCCGAAGTGAAGCTCCGGTGGGTCGATGCAGAGCTGGTGACAGATGAGAATGTGGACGAGCTGCTGGGCGGCATCGGCGGCATTCTGGTTCCAGGCGGCTTCGGCGACCGGGGAATCGAAGGCAAGATCTCAGCCATCCGCTATGCACGGGAGCAATCCATTCCGTTCTTCGGCATTTGCCTGGGAATGCAGGTGTCGGTCATCGAGTACGGCCGTTCCATGCTGGGACTGGCAGGAGCGAACAGCTCCGAGATCGATCCTGCGACTCCGCATCCGCTGATTGACCTTCTGCCAGAGCAGAAGGATATCGAAGATATGGGCGGCACGATGCGCCTCGGCCTGTACCCTTGCAAGCTTTTGCCGGATTCCCTGGCTATGTCCTGCTATGACGATGAGCTGGTCTATGAGCGTCACCGTCACCGGTATGAGTTCAACAATGCTTACCGTGATGAGATGGAGAAGGCAGGTCTGGTTATTTCCGGAACCTCCCCTGACGGACGTCTGGTGGAGATTGTCGAGCTGCCGGGTCACCCGTGGTTCCTGTCGGTGCAATTCCACCCGGAATTCACCTCCCGTCCGAACCGTCCGCAGCCGCTGTTCCGTGAATTTGTCAAAGCCTCGCTTACACATTCCGAGCAAATGTAACTATAGAATGACTAGGCCGGACAGGCCTGTGGGAGCTCCCGGTACGGGGGCTTCTTTTTTGAAAACATCTCCTTTGCACAATAGCTCCCGGAAGGCAAGGGGACTGTATTCCCGCTTTTTCACCGGAAATCCTCCTTTATATGGCATAGATTTACGCATTTTAGCCAATTAGCAGGATTTTGGCTGCAAACCACGAATAATAGGTTTCGTATAGACTAAGTTGAAGCGGGGCCGTTAGCTGTTGAGAGGGCGCGGTATGGACAATCTGCCTTAAACTCTGGGAGGGTATCGTATGGAAAAGAAGAAAGTGTTAATCGTCGACGATCAGAATGGAATCCGGATTCTTCTCATGGAAGTATTCAATAGTGAAGGTTATGCCACCTTTCAGGCAGCTAACGGGAAACTGGCACTGGACATTGTCAGGAACGAATCGCCGGATATGGTTTTGTTGGATATGAAAATTCCGGGGATGGACGGACTCGAGATTCTCAAGCATCTGAAGGAGCTTAATCCGGCGATCAAGGTCATTATGATGACGGCCTACGGAGAGCTGGACATGATTAAGGAAGCGACGAAGCTGGGGGCCCTGATGCATTTTACCAAGCCGTTCGATATCGATGAGATGCGTGTTGCCGTCAATATGCACCTGCACAACAAATCAGTAGATCAATGCAGCTAGCTTAGAAATTATAGTTTGGGGACATCCTGTTATGGATACGCTAAAATGAGCAAATGATCCGCCGGCAAAGGGTTGGCTGAATATCGTCCCACCGGGACATTTTTTTGTGTATCCTATTTAGTATTTAACACAGGATGTGCTATAATAGGCCTGTATGTGATGTCGGCTTATATAAGCAACCCAATATTTTAGGAGGATTGAAACCATGCCATTAGTATCTATGACAGACATGTTGACCAAAGCACTTGAAGGAAAATATGCAGTTGGCCAGTTCAACATCAATAACCTGGAGTGGACGCAAGCGATTCTTGGTGCAGCAGAAGAAGAGAAGTCACCGGTAATCCTTGGCGTATCCGAAGGCGCAGCTCGTCACATGGGCGGCTTTTACACAGTAGTTAAGATGGTTGAAGGTCTTATTCATGACATGAAAATCACCGTTCCTGTAGCCATCCACTTGGACCACGGTTCAAGCTTTGACAAATGTAAAGATGCTATCGATGCCGGCTTCACTTCCGTAATGATCGACGGCTCCCACCACCCAATCGACGAGAACATTGAAATGACTAAAAAAGTCGTTGACTATGCTCACGCTAAAGGTGTTTCTGTAGAAGCAGAAGTTGGTACTGTAGGCGGACAGGAAGATGACGTTATCGGCGGCATCCAATACGCTGACCTTAACGAATGCGTACGCATCGTTAAAGAAACAGGCATCGACACTCTGGCTCCTGCACTGGGTTCCGTACACGGTCCTTACCTGGGCGAACCAAACCTTGGATTCAAGGAAATGGAAGAAATCCGCGATGCGGTTAACCTTCCGCTTGTACTTCACGGCGGTACTGGTATCCCGGTACATGACATTCAGAAATCCATCTCCCTGGGTACTTCCAAGATTAACGTTAACACTGAGAACCAAATCGCGTTCGCTAAGGTTGTCCGCGAAGTTCTTGCTGCTAAGCCGGATGCTTACGATCCGCGTACATTCATCGCACCAGGCCGCGATGCTATCAAGCAGACTGTTATCGGCAAAATCCGCGAATTCGGATCCAGTAACAAAGCCTAAGTATTACCCTGCCGCATAACGTTTTTCCGCACAAGCCATTTCGTTTTCCTCAGAAACGGGTGCCGTCCTTCAGGTAAGGACGGCGCAGCCGTTTCTTCTTCTAATCACCAGTCCTTATGTCACCTTAAGCCACAACTGGTATTGCCACAACAAGCTGCAATACACGTAGGGGGAACCAGATAAATTTATGGAAAAATTAATGATTGGCGGCGGACGTCCGCTAGAGGGCGTTGTTACCATCAGCGGAGCAAAGAATAGCGCCATTGCGCTTATTCCTGCAGCAATTTTGGCGGAGTCTGAAGTTGTGCTGGATAATTTGCCTGCACTTAGCGATGTAGCCGTTTACTCCGAAATTCTGGAGGAGCTTGGCGCGAGCGTGTCTTGGACAGGCAGCCAAATGAGAATTAATCCCTCCCGTATCGTATCCATTCCTATGCCTAACGGACCGGTGAAGAAGCTCCGGGCCTCTTATTATATGATGGGCGCACTTTTGGGCCGGTTTAAGGAAGCGACCATTGGATTACCCGGCGGCTGTAATTTTGAGCCCCGTCCGATTGACCAGCATATCAAAGGCTTTGAGGCGCTTGGTGCGACTGTTACCAATGACCATGGCTCGATTCACCTGTATGCTAAAGAACTGCGCGGTGCCAAGATCTATCTGGATGTATCCAGTGTCGGTGCCACCATTAATATTATGCTCGCGGCCTCCCGTGCCAAAGGCTCTACAATTATTGAAAATGCGGCTAAAGAGCCTGAGATTATAGATGTAGCTACCCTGCTCAACTCCATGGGCGCTGTTATTAAGGGCGCCGGTACCGAAACGATCCGGATTGAAGGCGTAAGTGAAATGCACGGCTGCCGCCATTCGATCATTCCTGACCGTATTCAGGCTGGAACATACATGATTGCCGCTGCGGCTACGCGGGGTAATGTCTTAATTGATAACGTGATTCCCAAGCATCTGGAGGCGCTCACTGCCAAGCTGCTGGAAATGGGAGTAGATATAGAAGAACTGGATGAGAGTATCCGGGTGATCGGCAAGGCCAAGTACCAGCACGCGGATGTCAAGGCGCTGATCTATCCCGGTTTCGCAACTGATCTGCAATCTCCAATGACGAGTATGCTGACTCAGGCTGAAGGCGTTAGCGTCCTGAGCGATTTCGTCTACAGCAACCGGTTCAAGCATGTTCCTGAATTGGTTCGCATGGGCGCTAAGATTCGTGTAGAAGGACGTTCTGCAATCATTGAAGGCGGTCCGCTGAATGCAGCCAAAGTGAAGGCTGCTGATCTCCGTGCAGGCGCAGCCCTGGTGATTGCCGGTCTGACTGTTGAAGAAGGCATCACCGAAGTGACAGGTGTAGAGTATATTGACCGCGGTTATGACAACCTCGTAAGTAATCTTCGCAGTTTGGGAGCCGATGTCTGGCGCGAGAACGAATAAGGAGAATACCCGGATTGGCAAGGGCGGAAATTGGCTGCTCAGTGCATATCTCCTTCCAATTCGGGTAATCCTATCCTAATAAGCATTTTCATAGACTCATAGTTTAGAACTCATCATACACAAATTGAATAGGTGGTTATAGCACATGGATCTTCAAATTTCCGATCTGGAAGAAATGAAGCTTACCGATCTGTATAAGCTTGCCAAGAAATACCAGATTCCTTATTACGGAACGCTTAAGAAGCGGGAGTTAATCTTCGCTATTCTTAGAGCACAGGCAGAGCAGAGCGGTCTAATGTTTATGGAAGGTGTGCTTGAGATTCTGCCGGAAGGCTATGGCTTCCTTCGGCCGATTAACTACTTGCCGAGTGCAGAGGATATCTATATCTCCGCATCGCAGATCCGCAAGTTCGACCTTAGAAGCGGTGACCTGGTCTCCGGGAAATGCCGGACGCCGAAGGAGAACGAACGCTATTTCGGACTCTTGCAGGTGAATGCCGTCAATGGCGAGAACCCGGCAACTGCAGCTGAACGGTTACATTTTCCGGCGCTTACGCCGCTTTATCCGCAAGATAAGCTGCCGCTCGAAACATCCCCAACCCATTTGTCGACCCGTATCATGGATTTGCTTGCTCCTGTAGGTCTGGGGCAGCGCGGTTTGATTGTGGCACCTCCCAAAGCAGGGAAGACGCTCCTCCTCAAAGAAATTGCCAACAGTATCTCTACGAACAATCCCGAGATTGCACTGTTTGTTCTGCTGATCGATGAACGTCCCGAGGAAGTAACAGATATGCAGCGTTCGGTTAAAGGTGAGGTAGTGGCTTCGACATTTGACGAGCTGCCGGAGAATCATATCAAAGTGGCAGAGCTTGTACTCCAGCGTGCGCTGCGCCTGGTAGAGCACAAGAAGGATGTTGTCATTCTGCTGGACAGCATTACCCGTCTTGCCCGTGCCTACAATCTCGTAGTTCCGCCATCCGGCCGGACACTTAGCGGAGGGATTGATCCTGCCGCGTTCCATCGGCCAAAACGGTTCTTCGGTTCCGCACGTAACGTGGAGGAAGGCGGCAGCTTAACTATTCTTGCCACCGCACTGATTGATACCGGATCACGGATGGATGACATTATTTATGAGGAATTCAAGGGTACAGGGAATATGGAGCTCCATCTGGACCGGAAGCTGGCTGAACGCCGGATCTTCCCGGCAATTGATATCCGCCGTTCGGGTACGCGCCGTGAAGAAGTATTGCTTAGCAAGGAAGAGCTGGATACAATCTGGTCGATCCGTAAAAATATGAATGAATCCTATGACTTCGTAGAAGGATTCCTGAAGAAGCTGCGTGACAGCAAGACGAATGCGGAGTTCCTGGCCTCCTTCGATGTGGCTGGAGGCAAGGATTCCTCGTCAGCAAGCGGTACGGCCAGCAAAGGCGGTACCTCGAACAGCGGCTCGTCCGCCCGCCGCACCACACGTCCCAAGGCGCCTACTGTGCCGACTACCTGAGAATAGATAACAAGAGGAGAATAACATGTATTTGGTATATGCCGACGAACAAGGAAACGTATATGATCATCCCGAGCTGTATGGCCTGGCCCGCAGTGGCGATATGATCGTTGAGATACTGGAGGAAGAGCTGGTTCCGCTGCCTGAGGGGGCCACGCTGGTCGGGCTCCCGAGCACCCGGGCGATTGGGATGAATCCGGAGACCGGTGAGATGCTGCCCCTGCCGGCAGGTTCGCAGGCTGTCGGAGCCTTGCTGCCGCAGGGATACACCCGTCTGTGCCTTCCCGGTTACGTCAAGACAGACAAGACCTACAAGCTTCCGCTCTTCGGATATTCCGCTGTAGTATGGAAGGACGGCGGTTTCTATGTGGCGGCTGATCTTACTGATGATCCGGAGCAATGGAACCCGCTTAACTGCGACCGGGACGATGTGAAGACTGGTGTGGGCGAACTGACTGCCAAGTACCCGGAGAACCGTCTGTATAATCACTTGTCCAACTGCGCGCTGGAATATGAATGCTTAACCTCGTCCAATACCTTCCTTGGCCGCTGGGAAGGCGCTGTTCCGGTCTCGTACTCCTGCAACGCCGGTTGCTTCGGTTGTATCTCTGAACAGCCCGATGACAGCGGATTTGTGTCCCCGCAGACACGGATGAACTTCCGCCCTGCAGTGAACGAAGTATCGCAAGTGATGCTGGAGCACCTGAAGACACCGGAATCCATTGTCAGCTTTGGACAGGGCTGTGAAGGTGAGCCTTCTACGCAGGCGAAGCTGATTATTGAATCTATCCGTGAAGTCCGGTCCATTACCGATATGGGCTATATCAATATCAACACCAATGCGGGCTTAAGCGATCATATCCGCGGCATTGTCGATGCCGGTCTTGATCTGATGCGGGTTAGTACCATCAGCGCGCTGGATGACCATTATAACGCCTATTACAAGCCTCGCGGATATACGCTGGCTAACGTGGAGAAGTCGCTGAAGTACGCTGTCTCCCAAGGTGTATATACCTCCATTAACTATTTGATTTTCCCGGGGGTTACAGACCGTGAGGAAGAAATTGAAGCGATGGTGGAGTTCGTCAGACGTACAGATCTTAAGCTCATTCAGATGCGTAATCTCAATATTGACCCGGAGAGCTATCTGGAGCTTATTCCCCCTGCACGGGGCGAGATCCTTGGCATGAAGACCATGCTCGAGATCTTCCGTGAGGAGCTCCCGGAGGTTGTAATTGGTTCCTTCACCCATGTTCCCCCTGCTGAGCTGGCCCGTGCCAAGCGGCGCAGAGTGCAGCTTTAGGCTTTAGGTTTTTTAAGAACGGCTGGCCTATTGCAGAGCCTGGGCATCACATGCTAGAATGTAGCTTGCGTAATCATATAACTCTAGGCCCGCATGAGGCTTAGGGCGTGAGAGGTGAGATTTTATATGCAAACAACCATTCAACCCAAGTACAATGTAACGAAGGTAACCTGCGCTTGCGGCAACACTTTTGAAGCCGGCTCGACAGTACAGGAGCTTCGGGTCGAAATTTGCTCAAGCTGTCACCCGTTCTTCACCGGTAAGCAGAAGTTCCTGGATGCCGGCGGCCGTGTGGACAGATTCAAGAAGAAATATGGTATCTAATATTGCATAGTTGATTTTTGCCTGTCTGTAAGCTATACTTATCTTCGCCGTGCTAGACGGGGAGGTAGCGGTGCCCTGTAACTCGCAATCCGCTGTAGCGAGGTTGAATTCCTGTTAGAGGTGCTGTCGATGTGAGGCCTTGGTTCCTATGGGCTGTGTTGACGGTTGGGTCCTCCGCAATGAGTGCTTGTGAACCTGGTCAGGTCCGGAAGGAAGCAGCCATAAGCGAGTTTGCTCTTGTGCCGGAGGGTGGCCTAGCCCGAGCAGTTTTGTAGGGTTACCGCTTGGATCGCAGCCATCAATAACAGGTGCACGGTTTAAATAAGGATGATGATAGCGTCTTTGCTACAAGCAAAGACGCTTTTTGTTTTTCTAGGTATACTAGGTAGTGAGATATTATTCCCGCTCTGGCTGTTATCCTTCCTTATCGGATGGTGGGCTGCTTCTGCTTGGTCAAAGACTTGGGAATATAGTATAATAAATTAGCGACAAATGCCGGAAAGCGGCAGCCTGAGAGAGGGTAATGCATAGTGGAACATATCGCGCTGTACCGTGCCTGGCGGCCGCAGTCGTTTCAAGATATGGTAGGGCAGCAGCATATTATCCAGACGCTGCAGAATGCGATCCGTGAACAGCGTGTTTCGCATGCCTATCTGTTCAGCGGACCGCGGGGGACCGGTAAGACGAGCGCGGCCAAGGTATTGGCCAAGGCAGTCAATTGTGAGCGGGGCCCAGGTCCTGAGCCCTGCAATGAGTGTCCGTCCTGTCTGCGGATTACGTCAGGCAACATCATGGACGTTCAGGAGATAGATGCGGCATCCAACAGGGGTGTTGAAGAGATTCGCGATCTGCGGGATAAGGTGAAATATGCACCTACCGAAGTACGCCGTAAAGTGTATATTATTGATGAAGTGCATATGCTGACAACAGAGGCATTTAATGCCCTGCTGAAGACGCTCGAAGAGCCTCCGCAGCATGTGATGTTTATACTGGCGACCACCGAGCCGCACAAGCTGCCGGCTACGATCATCTCGCGTTGCCAGCGGTTTGACTTCCGCCGGGTCTCGCTGGAGGAACAGACGGGCCGCCTGACTGAGATTTGCCAGAAGGAAGGCATTACAGCAGATGCAGATGCTCTCCAGTATATCGCCCGCCTGTCTGACGGCGGGATGCGGGACGCGCTTAGCATTCTGGATCAGATCTCTTCCTTCACTGACGGGAATGTGACCTATCAGCAGGTGCTGGGCATGACCGGGGGCATCCCCTCCGAGCAGTTCGCGCGTCTGGCGAACGCTATTCTTGAGAGTGATATGGGGCAGCTGCTGGAGCTTGTGGAGCAGATGATGCATGAGGGTAAGAGCGCAGATAAATGCCTGGAGAATCTTCTGTATTATTTCCGTGATTTACTGATGATCAAGATGGTGCCTGGGGCGGATCAGCTAACCGACCGCGTGCTGAATCCGGCTGATTTCCGCGATATGGCTAAGGCCTTTTCCCGCGACCGGTTATTCCTGATTGTGGAGACGTTGAGCCGTTATCTGGGAGAGATGAAGTATGCTACACATCCGCAGACAATATTTGAGGTAGCATTGATGAAGCTGTGCAGCGGTCCGCAGGATGCTGCTGCTCCGTCTGCAGGCGATCCGGCAGTGAGTACGGCCGCGTCTGCAGCCGCTAATGGTTCTCCGCAGGTACAGTCCGGTGAGCTGGATCAGCTCAGAGCGCAGATTGCCGCGCTGGAGAAGAAGCTGGAGCAGGCTATTCAAGCCGGCGGGGTTGCCGGCGGCGGGCGTGAGCAGGCAGCGCAGCGCACTGCCCCGCCAAGCGCTCCGCGCGTATCCTCGGCCTCTAAGCTTCCCCCGCAACTGGATAAGTTTATTGCGGGTAAGGACAGTCCTGATTTTAGTGCGGTCTTTAAGCAGTGGAGTCTTGTTCTTCAGGGTGTGAAGGAAGAGAAGGTCACGGTACATGCTTGGTTTGTGGACGGTGAGCCGGTGGCGGTGATGGAAGATGCTGTGCTGGTTGCCTTCAAGAATACCATTCACCGGGATACCACAGAGAAGCCTGCGAACCGTCAGGTCATCGAGAATGTAATGAATGCCAAGCTGGGTAAGCCGTACCGGCTGGTTACTATGATGATGCGCGACTGGAATGAAGCAGCGACGAAATCTGCGGCTTCGGCCGGAACAGAGGAGTTGCGTCTGGAGCATGAGCACGAGAGCGGCGAAGGCAAGTCCGAACCATGGATTGATGAGGCGATCCAGCTCTTTGGAGAAGACCTTGTTGTCATAAAAGAATAAGGATTCAGCTATCAGCGCAGAAGTGCGCATCCCAAAAGGAGAGATGATGTATGAATAATATGAACCAAATGATGAAGCAGGTTAAGAAGATGCAGGAGCAGATGCTCAAAGCCCAGGAAGAGCTAGGCAGCAAGACGATTGAGGGTTCTTCCGGCGGCGGCGTGGTTACCGTTCAGGTGAACGGACACAAGAAATTGCTGTCCATTCAGATCAAACCGGAGGTTGTTGATCCGGAGGATATCGAAATGCTGCAGGATCTGGTGATCACTGCTGTTAATGATGCTCTTACCCAGGCAGAAGAGTTGGCGAACAACGATATGGGTAAATTCACAGGCGGAATGAAGATTCCTGGCTTGTTCTAGGCTTACTCCACTCCCTGCCAAAGGAGAACCGATACTTTGTATTATCCAGAACCGCTAGCCAAGCTGATAGAAGCTTTTACACGTTTGCCCGGGATTGGCCCGAAGACAGCTGCCCGGCTGGCCTTTCATGTGCTGAACATGAAGGAGGACGAGGTGATTGATTTCGCCAAAGCCCTGGTCAGCGTCAAGCGCAATCTTCATTACTGTTCGGTCTGCTGCAACATAACGGATACCGACCCGTGCCGGATCTGCCAGGACAAAACCCGCGATGCTTCGGTAATCTGTGTGGTTCAGGACTCGAAGGATCTGGTCGCTATCGAACGAACTAAGGAATTTGACGGCTATTATCATGTCCTCCAGGGTGCAATCTCGCCTATGGAAGGCATAGGGCCGGACGATATAAGGCTGAAGGAGCTGCTGACCAGACTCAGCGATGAGCGGGTGAAGGAGCTGATTATGGCGACCAACCCCAACATTGAAGGGGAAGCCACCGCCATGTATATCTCGCGTCTTGTCCGTCCCTTTGAGATCAAGATCACCAGGATAGCCCATGGCTTGCCTGTAGGCGGCGATCTTGAGTATGCGGACGAGGTAACCCTGTCGAAGGCGCTGGAAGGCCGTCGTGAGCTGTTCTGAGTGTCGTGCTGTTGTATTATAAGTGTAGGGAGCCCTCGGGCTCCTTTTTTTGTTTCCTGAAGAGCCGCTGATATTCTACTAAAAGTTCTGTTAACCTTCCTCTCCCGGTTCTAAGTTTGTCCCTACTCCGATATGTATGAGATTAACGGGTGTGAATCGCCGGTTGCAACTGCAGTTATTCATATATCTTAGGAGGGATTGCGATGGGTTGGTGGATTACCAAGTGGCTGAGCGGGAATACGGATAAGGCAAAGGCAGCGGAGACGGAAGAGGAATGGGGCACGGTGTACCAAGAGGTGCGTAAAGCGCAGTCTGAATGGGAGCGGGCTTACCTTATGTTTGATGAGGCTCTGGGCCAGGATCAGATTGACTATGCGATCTATATCCTGGAGGCGGCTGAGCGCAAATATCAGATACACCTTAAGGATGCCAAGCGGCTGGGGCTTAACCGGAGCCAACTGCAAGTATGAACAGACTAAGTAAGCGAGGAGGAGAACGATGCTAAGAACTGTTGCACTGGGTGTGCTGATTATATCTGCAGCGCTGCTGGTCCTGATTGTATTTAGGAAAAGATTGGGGTGGGCATGGATGAGCGTATTTGGGACCCATCTTATATTAGCGGCGCTCGGAATTTATATCGTTAATTTCTCGGGAGTTGTAAGTGATCTGCACATACCGCTTAACCCTACAACCATAGGTGCTGTAACCATTCTTGGTCTGCCGGGAGTGGCGCTGTTATTGGGATTGAAATTAACTTTGTTTTAGAGGTTGACGAAGGCTCCTGATTCATGATATATTAACTCTCGGCCCTTTGGACAGGAGATCTTCGGATCACTTGCTGGAAGCTAAAGCGAAAAAAGAAATTAAAAAAACGCTTGACTGAAACAAGGGTGCTGTGATATATTATAAAGGTCGCTGCTGAGAAAAACATCAACGACAAGAGATGAGACATTGATCTTTGAAAACTGAACAACGAGTGAGTGGGAAATCACTTCGGTGAGATCCAAATTAGAGAATATAACAATTCTCGTCAGATGTTTCAAAATGAGCAATCGCTCTTTCTAAATACCAATTTGGAGAGTTTGATCCTGGCTCAGGACGAACGCTGGCGGCATGCCTAATACATGCAAGTCGAGCGGAGTCTGAGAGGAAGCTTGCTTCCTTTCAGATTTAGCGGCGGACGGGTGAGTAACACGTAGGCAACCTGCCCTCAAGCCTGGGATAACTACCGGAAACGGTAGCTAATACCGGATAATTTCTTTTTTCTCCTGAGGAGAGAATGAAAGGCGGAGCAATCTGCTGCTTGGGGATGGGCCTGCGGCGCATTAGCTAGTTGGTGGGGTAACGGCCCACCAAGGCGACGATGCGTAGCCGACCTGAGAGGGTGAACGGCCACACTGGGACTGAGACACGGCCCAGACTCCTACGGGAGGCAGCAGTAGGGAATCTTCCGCAATGGGCGCAAGCCTGACGGAGCAATGCCGCGTGAGTGATGAAGGTTTTCGGATCGTAAAGCTCTGTTGCCAGGGAAGAACGTCCGGTAGAGTAACTGCTGCCGGAGTGACGGTACCTGAGAAGAAAGCCCCGGCTAACTACGTGCCAGCAGCCGCGGTAATACGTAGGGGGCAAGCGTTGTCCGGAATTATTGGGCGTAAAGCGCGCGCAGGCGGTTATTTAAGTCTGGTGTTTAAACCTTGGGCTCAACCTGAGGTCGCACTGGAAACTGGGTGACTTGAGTACAGAAGAGGAAAGTGGAATTCCACGTGTAGCGGTGAAATGCGTAGATATGTGGAGGAACACCAGTGGCGAAGGCGACTTTCTGGGCTGTAACTGACGCTGAGGCGCGAAAGCGTGGGGAGCAAACAGGATTAGATACCCTGGTAGTCCACGCCGTAAACGATGAGTGCTAGGTGTTAGGGGTTTCGATACCCTTGGTGCCGAAGTTAACACAGTAAGCACTCCGCCTGGGGAGTACGGTCGCAAGACTGAAACTCAAAGGAATTGACGGGGACCCGCACAAGCAGTGGAGTATGTGGTTTAATTCGAAGCAACGCGAAGAACCTTACCAGGTCTTGACATCCAACTAACGAAGCAGAGATGCATCAGGTGCCCTTCGGGGAAAGTTGAGACAGGTGGTGCATGGTTGTCGTCAGCTCGTGTCGTGAGATGTTGGGTTAAGTCCCGCAACGAGCGCAACCCTTGACTTTAGTTGCCAGCAGGTTGAGCTGGGCACTCTAGAGTGACTGCCGGTGACAAACCGGAGGAAGGTGGGGATGACGTCAAATCATCATGCCCCTTATGACCTGGGCTACACACGTACTACAATGGCCGGTACAACGGGAAGCGAAGCCGCGAGGTGGAGCCAATCCCAGCAAAGCCGGTCTCAGTTCGGATTGCAGGCTGCAACTCGCCTGCATGAAGTCGGAATTGCTAGTAATCGCGGATCAGCATGCCGCGGTGAATACGTTCCCGGGTCTTGTACACACCGCCCGTCACACCACGAGAGTTTACAACACCCGAAGTCGGTGGGGTAACCCGCAAGGGAGCCAGCCGCCGAAGGTGGGGTAGATGATTGGGGTGAAGTCGTAACAAGGTAGCCGTATCGGAAGGTGCGGCTGGATCACCTCCTTTCTATGGAGAATCGTCTTCTGCAATGAAGACATTCAAATCGGAAGCTTCGCTTCCACAATAGAACTTTCGGGTTCGGACACTCACTCGTGTTCAGTTTTGAAAGAGCAAGTCTCTTTCGTATGCGTTTGGTGGCGATAGCGGAGGGGTTCCACACGTACCCATCCCGAACACGACCGTTAAGCCCTCCAGCGCCGATGGTACTTGGACCGAAGGGTCCTGGGAGAGTAGGACGCCGCCAAGCGAACAATCAATTCATTGATTGCTTCACAACTGTAAGTTTTGTTATATGGGCTTTTAGCTCAGTTGGTTAGAGCGCACCTCTGATAAGGGTGAGGTCGGTGGTTCGAGTCCACCAAGGCCCACCATATAACAATCTTGAATTGAATAGCAAGTACCGGGGTCCCCAGACAGTAATCGGGATTAACCTCGAAGCTACACCTCGCTTTTTGGGGTGATTATATGGGGCCATAGCTCAGCTGGGAGAGCGCCTGCCTTGCAAGCAGGAGGTCAGCGGTTCGATCCCGCTTGGCTCCACCAATCATTATTTACAAGAGTATATGCAAGAACTTGATCCTTGAAAACTGGATACCGAAACGAATTTGCGTTTTAGAACATTCCTTTAAGCTGAACTTGTGTAAACAAGTTTCAATATTTTAGTGATGCTAAGTGAAGGTTTTTGATTGTGCAAACAAGCAAAACACCGGAACGTTGGTTAAGCTATTAAGAGCACACGGAGGATGCCTAGGCGCCAGGAGCCGACGAAGGACGTGGCGAACAACGAAACTGCCTCGGGGAGCTGTAAGCAAGCTTTGATCCGGGGGTGTCCGAATGGGGAAACCCAGCTGTGGTAATTCGCAGTTACTCGTATCTGAATACATAGGATACGCAGAGGCAGACCAGGGGAACTGAAACATCTAAGTACCCTGAGGAAGAGAAAACAATAGTGATTCCGTCAGTAGCGGCGAGCGAACGCGGAACAGCCTAAACCAAGGGGCTTGCCTCTTGGGGTTGTGGGACGTCTCACATGGAGTTACAAAGGAATATGGTAGGCGAAGAGGTCTGGAAAGGCCCGCGATAGAGGTAAAAGCCCTGTAGCCTAAACTGTGTTCTCTCCGAGACGGATCCCGAGTAGTGCGGGGCACGTGAAACCCCGTATGAATCCAGCAGGACCATCTGCTAAGGCTAAATACTACCTGGCGACCGATAGTGAAACAGTACCGTGAGGGAAAGGTGAAAAGCACCCCGGAAGGGGAGTGAAATAGAACCTGAAACCGTGTGCTTACAAAAAGTCAGAGCCCTTTCTATGGGTGATGGCGTGCCTTTTGTAGAATGAACCGGCGAGTTACGTTTAACATGCAAGGTTAAGGTGAGAAGCCGGAGCCGCAGCGAAAGCGAGTCTGAATAGGGCGACTAAGTATGTGGACGTAGACCCGAAACCGTGTGATCTACCCCTGTCCAGGGTGAAGGTGCGGTAACACGCACTGGAGGCCCGAACCCACGCATGTTGAAAAATGCGGGGATGAGGTGGGGGTAGCGGAGAAATTCCAATCGAACTCGGAGATAGCTGGTTCTCCCCGAAATAGCTTTAGGGCTAGCCTCGGTGAATGGAGTGGTGGAGGTAGAGCACTGATTGGGTGCGGGGCCCGCAAGGGTTACCAAGCTCAGTCAAACTCCGAATGCCATTAACTTCTTGCCGGGAGTCAGACAGTGAGTGCTAAGATCCATTGTCAAAAGGGAAACAGCCCAGACCATCAGCTAAGGTCCCCAAGTGTGTGTTAAGTGGGAAAGGATGTGGAGTTGCACAGACAACCAGGATGTTGGCTTAGAAGCAGCCACCATTGAAAGAGTGCGTAATAGCTCACTGGTCGAGTGACTCTGCGCCGAAAATGTAACGGGGCTAAACACACCACCGAAGCTATGGCTAGATGCGTTGCATCTGGGGTAGGGGAGCGTTGTATGTGGGTTGAAGGTGTACCGTAAGGAGCGCTGGACAGCATACAAGTGAGAATGCCGGTATGAGTAACGAAAAGATCAGTGAGAATCTGATCCGCCGAAAGCCCAAGGTTTCCTGAGGAAGGCTCGTCCGCTCAGGGTAAGTCGGGACCTAAGGCGAGGCCGAAAGGCGTAGTCGAAGGACAACAGTTTGAAATTACTGTACCACCGTAATCCGCTATGAGCGATGGGGTGACGCAGGAGGGTAGTGACGCGGACTGATGGATGTCCGTCTAAGCAGTGAGGCTGGTGTGTAGGCAAATCCGCACACCGCACAGGCTGGGCTGTGATGGGGAGCGAAAATTACAGTAGCGAAGGTCATGATCTCACACTGCCAAGAAAAGCCTCTAGTCAGGAGAAGGTGCCCGTACCGCAAACCGACACAGGTAGGCGAGAAGAGAATTCTAAGGCGCGCGGAAGAACTCTCGTTAAGGAACTCGGCAAAATGACCCCGTAACTTCGGGAGAAGGGGTGCCTCGGTAGGGTGAATAGCCCGAGGGGGCCGCAGTGAAAAGGCCCAAGCGACTGTTTAGCAAAAACACAGGTCTGTGCGAAGCCGCAAGGCGAAGTATACGGGCTGACGCCTGCCCGGTGCTGGAAGGTTAAGGGGAGCGGTTAGGAGCAATCCGAAGCTGTGAACCGAAGCCCCAGTAAACGGCGGCCGTAACTATAACGGTCCTAAGGTAGCGAAATTCCTTGTCAGGTAAATTCTGACCCGCACGAATGGCGTAACGACTTGGGCGCTGTCTCAACGAGAGATCCGGTGAAATTTTAATACCTGTGAAGATGCAGGTTACCCGCGACAAGACGGAAAGACCCCATGGAGCTTTACTGCAGCTTGATATTGAATTTGGGTACGATCTGTACAGGATAGGTGGGAGCCGTGGAGGCAGGAGCGCAAGCTTCTGCGGAGGCGCCGTTGGGATACCACCCTGATCGTATCTAGGTTCTAACCTAGTGCCCTCATCGGGTACGGGGACCGTGTCAGGCGGGCAGTTTGACTGGGGCGGTCGCCTCCTAAAGAGTAACGGAGGCGTTCAAAGGTTCCCTCAGAATGGTTGGAAATCATTCGCAGAGTGCAAAGGCATAAGGGAGCTTGACTGCGAGACCTACAAGTCGAGCAGGGACGAAAGTCGGACTTAGTGATCCGGTGGTACCGCATGGAAGGGCCATCGCTCAACGGATAAAAGCTACCCTGGGGATAACAGGCTTATCTCCCCCAAGAGTCCACATCGACGGGGAGGTTTGGCACCTCGATGTCGGCTCATCGCATCCTGGGGCTGAAGTAGGTCCCAAGGGTTGGGCTGTTCGCCCATTAAAGCGGTACGCGAGCTGGGTTCAGAACGTCGTGAGACAGTTCGGTCCCTATCTGTCGTGGGCGCAGGAAATTTGAGAGGAGCTGTCCTTAGTACGAGAGGACCGGGATGGACGTACCGCTGGTGCATCAGTTGTTCCGCCAGGAGCATGGCTGAGTAGCTACGTACGGACGGGATAAGCGCTGAAAGCATCTAAGCGTGAAGCCCCCCTCAAGATGAGATTTCCCAGTATGTAAGACCCCTTGAAGACGACGAGGTAGATAGGTTGGAGGTGGAAGTGCAGCAATGCATGGAGCTGACCAATACTAATCGGTCGAGGGCTTATCCAAAATCTACAACGCAGATTCGTTTCGGATTCAGTTTTCAGGAATTAAATTCCTGTGCGGATTTACATGGCTACCATTAATTTGGAGAGATACCCAAGTGGCTATAAGGGGACCCTCTGCTAAGGGGTTAGACTGCGTAAGCGGTGCGAGGGTTCGAATCCCTCTCTCTCCGCCATTATAAATCCAATACTTGTAGTGTGGCGGCGTAGCTCAGCTGGCTAGAGCGTACGGTTCATACCCGTGAGGTCGGGGGTTCGATCCCCTCTGCCGCTACCATACATACCCGGAGGCTTAGCTCAGCTGGGAGAGCATCTGCCTTACAAGCAGAGGGTCGGGGGTTCGAACCCCTCAGCCTCCACCATTTTTATTCTTTGAAGTTCTAATACCTTACACCGTGCCGGTGTAGCTCAACTGGTAGAGCAACTGACTTGTAATCAGTAGGTTGGGGGTTCAAGTCCTCTCGCCGGCACCATTTTTAAGAGCAAATTGTGGAACCGTGGTGTAGTTGGCCTAACATGCCTGCCTGTCACGCAGGAGATCGCGGGTTCGAATCCCGTCGGTTCCGCCATTTTTTTGTTTTTAGGCTTTTTTTCATGGCTCGGTAGCTCAGTCGGTAGAGCAAAGGACTGAAAATCCTTGTGTCGGGGGTTCGATTCCCTCCCGCGCCACCATATATGGAGGCTTAGCGAAGTGGCCAAACGCATCAGACTGTAAATCTGCTCACGTACGTGTTCGGTGGTTCGAATCCATCAGCCTCCATCCCTTTTTAGGAGCCATTAGCTCAGTTGGTAGAGCACCTGACTTTTAATCAGGGTGTCGAAGGTTCGAGTCCTTCATGGCTCATCTTAAGTCAAACGGTCATCACTTTAGGGTGGTGGCTTTTTTTGTATTTTGATTCATGATTCAAGTATGCTCGTAAGCGCAAATTCCGCATTTTACAGCAAAATATGATAAAATAAGCGAAAAAAGCAAAAGTGGTGGAGAATGGTGATGATGGATAGTGAGGGTTTGCGTCAAAAATTGGAGCAACTCACCGGAAAGAGGACCGGAATCAAGCAGCTGGGCAGGCAGCATTCCGCTTCACTTTTTGGCATAGGTACGGATAAGAATCAGGAACTGCCGGTCATTCATGAGGGTTATCTGTGGCTTCCCCTGTATGAGAATGATGGCCGTGTTACAGCAGTATGGGTGGAGACAGAAGGGCTGTCACCGCTGGAGCTGGAGCTGGTGAATTATGCCGGGCGCAATTTTGCGGCAGCACTTAAGGCAACTGGCTTCAAGGAAGAAGGAGAGATGGAGGCACGGCAGCTTAGCGGATGGCTGAACGCTCAACTGGAGCAGGAGAAGGATGATGCGGAGATCCCGGATGAAATCTCACTGAAGGGCCGGCTGTTCGGGGATATGATTCCCTTCATGCTGGTAAGCGAGAATGTTCATAATCCGCAAATGACGTATCGCTCCTTAATGAAGCTGCTGCGCAGTTATTTCGAGAATGATGTATTGCTGGTTCCCCTGCAGGATAAGGAATGGTTAATTTTAGCCCGTAAGGAACTCCTCACAGGAGGAGATGATAAAGAGGATGAGGAAGAGAGTGCTGAGGATTTGCTGTCACAGACTTCTATGGGGTTGCATGAGTTGATTGCCAGCGAGTGGGTTGGCGTCTTTCATCTCGCGGTCTCTCCTGCCATTATCCCGGTTAAAGGTCTGACAGGAGCAGTAGCCTTGCTGCGGGAGACGATTCTTCTTGGACGCATCTTCCAGGTAGGGGATTATATTCATCTGCCGTGGGAGCTGCACATGGAGCGGCTGGTTAACAGTATTCCGGATGACCGGCGAAGACAGCTACTGGGCCAGATCGGTGATTACACGGCGGTACTGGCGGATAAGGAAATGCTGCTGACGCTGGAGACTTTTTTTGAAATGGACTGCAATGTTAGTGAAACCGCCAAAAAACTGTACATTCACCGTAACACGCTGCTCTACAGGCTGGACAAGATCAAGCAGGAGACGGGGGCCGATGTCCGCAGCTTTGGAGATGCCGCTATTGTGAAGCTTGCTATGTTATTGTATAAAGTGACGAAAAGAAAATAGGTTTTTTGTGAACCTTGCAAATAGCCATGAGGCCGGCTCTGGGGTAAGATAAGTGTACAAGAAAGCGTTTGATTTTCTATTCCAATAATAGACTCGAGGGGGAAATACAATGGCAGGCGTACGTTTAGAGCATATTTTCAAAAAATACCCGGGTTCCGATAAAGCAACAGTAATCGATATCAATCTTGATATTAAAGATAAGGAATTCCTCGTACTGGTTGGTCCTTCCGGTTGCGGTAAATCCACAACCCTTCGTATGATCGCTGGTCTGGAAGAAATCTCTGAAGGTAAAATGTACATTGGTGACCGTGTTGTGAATGACGTTGCTCCTAAAGACCGTGATATCGCGATGGTATTCCAATCCTACGCCTTGTATCCGCACATGAGTGTATATCAGAACATGGCTTTTGGTCTGAAACTGCGCAAAGTGAAGAAAGAAGAAATCGACAAGAAAGTACGCGAAGCAGCAAAAATCCTGGATATCGAGCACTTGCTGGATCGTAAACCTAAGGCACTGTCCGGTGGTCAACGTCAACGTGTCGCTCTAGGCCGCGCTATCGTCCGTGATCCACAAGTCTTCTTGATGGATGAGCCTCTTTCCAACTTGGATGCTAAACTTCGTGGTCAAATGCGTGCTGAAATCACTAAGCTGGTTAAGCGTCTTGAAACCACTTGTATCTATGTAACGCATGACCAGACAGAAGCCATGACGATGGGTGACCGTATCGTAGTTATGTACGATGGTATCATCCAGCAGGCAGCTTCCCCTGAAGAACTGTACAATGAGCCTACGAACCTGTTCGTAGCCGGATTTATCGGTTCCCCTACCATGAACTTTATCAACGGTACTCTTTCCGAATTAAACGGCGCTGTCCGTTTCCGTGCAGAGAACCTTGATGTTGAAGTTCCAGGGGGCAAAGCTACAATCCTGCGTAACAAAGGCTTCATCGGTAAAGATGTAATCATGGGCGTTCGTCCAGAAGACATTCATGAAGAGCCAGTGTTCCTGGAGGCTTCCCCTAACACAATCTTCACTTCGATGGTTGATGTTACGGAAAACCTTGGTCATGAAATGCTCCTCTACTTGAGCGGTCTTGGCAATAACACTGTAATTGCGCGTGTAGATGGACGTTCCACTACCCGTGAAGGCAGCAAGCCTAGATTGGCCATCGACATGAACAAAGTCCACATCTTCGATAAAGAATCGGAACTTAACGTTCTGCTGGGATAAGATCTCTGCAGGGTGAATATAGTTTATAATGAAGAAAGCCGCCTGGTTAGGCGGCTTTTTCTTGTAATGATCATGGTGAAGTGGAACGATAACCGCTGGGGTTAAGATTGCATTCACTGGCATAATCCATTAAGATAGCAGGAGAATTACCTGTAGCTGGAATGGATAAAGATGTAACCGGTATGCGGGGAAGCGGCATAAGCCGCTGGTGACGAAAGGACGGACATATATGGCTAAGAAGGTAAAAGTATCGGAATTGGTGCAGCATTTTCAATTAGAGGTAGTATCCGGACATGAAGGTCTGAAGAGACCGATCACTGTGGATGATTTGAACCGTCCCGGGCTGGAAATGGCCGGTTATTTCGAATATTATCCGGAAGAACGTGTGCAGCTACTAGGCAAAACAGAGCTGGCTTTCTTCTCTATGCTCTCAGAGGAAGAACGGAAAAGCCGGGTACGCGGTATCTGTAACGACAATACCCCGTGTATCGTCATTACCCGTGCGCTGGATGTACCTCAGGAGCTTGTAGACATCAGCAACGAGAAGGGACTTCCTGTACTGCGCAGCTCGATGGCGACGACCATTTTCTCCAGCAGACTGACCAGCTTCCTTGAGGGTAGACTCGCACCGACAGCAACAATTCACGGTGTTCTCTGTGATGTGTATGGAGTAGGGATGCTGATTACAGGCACCAGCGGTATTGGTAAAAGTGAAACCGCGCTGGAACTGGTTAAACGCGGTCATCGCCTGATTGCCGATGATGCGGTGGAAATCCGCCAGACTTCGGATAATCAGCTTCATGGTACCGCACCGGAATTGATCCGTCACCTGCTGGAGATCCGTGGTGTCGGGATTATTAATGTTATGACGCTCTTTGGGGCAGGTGCTATCCGTAATCACAAGCGGATTACCCTGGTGGTCAGACTGGAAGCCTGGCAGCAGGACAAGCAGTATGACCGTCTGGGACTGGATGAGGAGACGACACGGATTATTGATACCGATGTGCCGCTGGTTACCATCCCTGTCCGTCCGGGACGTAACCTCGCTGTCATTATCGAGGTGGCGGCGATGAATTACCGGCTCAAGCAAATGGGCTTCAATGCCGCGCTTCAATTTACGAATAAACTTACCGCCACCATCTCAGAAGATATGGATGATCTCGATTAGGAGTGTGAGAGCATGTTTTATTCACTAGCGATTGACCCGATTGTCTTCTCGATTGGATCACTGCCGGTTCACTGGTATGGCCTGATTCTGGGTCTTGGTGCACTTACCGGGCTATTCCTATGTATTCAAGAAGGCAAACGCTTCAACATTCCACAGGAGTTCTTCATGGATATGCTGCTGCTGGGCTTGCCATCGGCTATTATTGGGGCGCGGCTATACTTCGTAGCCTTCAAGTGGGATGACTATAAGGATAACCTGCTCGATATCTTCAAGGTTTGGAATGGCGGTATTGCGATTTATGGCGCACTGATCGGCGCGATTATCTGCGGGATTATTTATTTCCGCTATAAAGGCTACCCGTTCTGGCGTATCGTGGATATCTGTGCTCCCGGACTGCTTGCCGGCCAGATGATCGGCCGTTGGGGGAACTTCATCAACCAGGAAGCCTATGGCGGCGTGGTAGAGGAATCGTTCCTGCGGGATAAGCTGCATTTGCCGGACTTTATCGTTAATCAAATGTACATAGGGGATGCTTTTCACCATCCGACCTTCCTGTACGAATCACTCTGGAGTCTGCTGGGCATTCTGCTCCTCATGGTGCTGCGCCGCCAGAAGTTCGTACGTGCCGGAGAAATCTTCATGTCTTATTTCATCTGGTACTCCATCGGCCGCTTCTTCATTGAAGCTCTGCGTACGGACAGCCTTGCCTTTAACGGCAGCAGCGGACTGGAAGCCTTCATTAACGGGCTGTGGAGTCCAATGAAGTGGATGGGCTTCGAGCAAGGTTATCTTGACCCGGCTTACGGGAATATCCGTATCTCTCAGCTGCTCGCGCTACTCATTATTGTGGCTGCTATTGCGCTGATTATTGTACGGCGGGTAAGCGGTCAGCCGAAGGCGCATTACCTGGACCCGATCATCAGCACCAAACCGGCAGCAGCGGATGCAGTGGTTCCAGAGAGTGCAGCTAATACGCCTCAGAAACCTTCTCAGCCTGTTCAGCCAGTGGAAGATCCCTCTGAAGATAAGGAAACAAAGGAGTAATACAATCAATGATAGAATGCGTGTTATTTGATCTGGATGGAACGATTGTGAATACTAACGAGCTAATCATCGATTCGTTCATGCATGCGCTGAAGGAGAATAACCTGCCGGCGCTGACCCGGGAACAGATCATCCCCCTGATGGGAACTACACTTCAGCAGCAGCTAGGCGCATTCTCCGGCCTGGAGCCGAAGGATATAGGCGTGCTGGAACGGTCCTACCGTTCGTACAACAATGCGCATCATGATGAGCTGGTCCAAGCTTTTCCCCATGTGAATGAGACGATGGAGGAGCTTCAGCGCCGAGGAATCAAGCTTGGGATTGTGACCACGAAGATCCGTCCTAACACTTTGAAGTCACTGGAAATGTTCGATCTGTTGAAATATATGGAGACGATTGTTACGGTGAATGATGTGACTCATCCGAAGCCGCATCCGGAGCCGGTGCTCACGGCAGTAGCCAATTTGGGTGTTGATCCGGCCAAGACACTGATGGTGGGGGATAGTGCTGTCGATATTCAGTCTGCCAAGGCAGCAGGTGTGCGTGTAGCAGGGGTAGCCTGGTCGCTTAAGGGTGAGGCTGTGCTGCGCACCTATGAGCCGGATTACATCATCCAGGAGATGAAGGACTTGTACTCAATTGTGGAGCAGGAGACTATGCAGCCGTGAGAAAGATAACCCGTTATCCCGTGGAGGGGCATAATTCGCTCTGGCATATTTACCGTACGGTCAGCCCATGGAAGGGTGTACGCAATTTTATTTTTATCCAGATTGCCCGTTATTGCCCGATTCTGCCGCTTAAGAACTGGATTTACCGCCGGGTGCTCGGGATGAAGATAGGTAAGCATACTGCGTTTGGACTTATGGCGATGGTGGATGTTTTTTTTCCGGAGAAGATCTCTATTGGGGAGAATACGGTTATCGGCTATAACACTACAATCCTGGCCCATGAGTATCTCATTAAGGAGTACCGGCTCGGTGAAGTTATTATCGGCGAGAATGTAATGATTGGGGCTAACACGACTATTCTCCCTGGGGTTACGATTGGGGATGGGGCTACGGTTGCGGCGGGATCGGTGGTTCACAAGGATGTTGCTGCCGGTTCGTTCGTTGGCGGGAATCCGCTCCGCGAGCTGCGTAAACAGGAGGAATCATAATGGCTCAAAAGGAAAGAATACCACAGCTTGATATTTTTCGGGCAATCGCTATTTTTGCGGTGATCGCCATTCATGCCACTTCACGCACGTTGGCTGAGACACTGGGCACTTCCATGTTCCCTCCGTTTTTGTTCATAAACAAGTTCAGCCAGTTTGCGGTGCCTTCTTTTATATTCTTAAGCGGGTTCGTCCTGTTCTACAATTATATTGACCGTCCGCTGGGCGGTAAGGTGCTGGCCAAATTCTACAGCCGCAGGCTGATCTACATTATTGTGCCTTATCTTGTGTTTACGGTGCTGTATTTTGGACTGAAAATGACGGCCGGTCATACCTGGGGGATGCCTCTTCAGGAGATGGGCGGGAAGTTCTTCAAGTATCTATGGACGGGTACGGCGTATACGCATCTCTACTATATCATCATCATTATCCAGTTCTATCTACTGTTCCCGCTGATACTCTGGTGTCTGCAGAAAGTCCGGCATCTCGCGGCCTGGGCACCAGTCATCGGGCTTGCGTTACAGTGGGGCTTCGTGCTGCTTAACAAATATATGGTGAATCACGGGTATTGGCAGCTGTCCAAGGGTAGTCTGGCCATTACGTATTTCTCGTATTTCCTGCTTGGTGCGGCGATTGCGATCTACTACAGCTCTCTGAAAAAGTGGCTGGTTCCCTCCCGCGAAGGCTGGCGTTCCGGTAAAGGGACCAGTTGGGTGGTACTATGGCTCTTATGGGCCGCAGCCGGGATTGGGCATGTTATATTGTGGTATAACAACTATACGAAAAAAACAGTAATCAATAGTCTATGGTACGAAGGGTTCTCGAACCTGCATGCCTTGCTCTCTTGTCTGGTACTGTTCCAGCTATCCTTCATGCTGTACGGTGCAGGACGCAGCGTGCTGACGAGACTGCTGCTCTCGGCCGGGGCGTGCTCTTTCGGTATCTATCTGCTCCATCCTCTGCTGCTGTTCATGTACCGTAAGCTGCCGTTCCACGGCGGATCGCTGGCTTATACGGCAGCAATAGCGGGCGGCTGGCTGGTGGCCCTCCTAGGCTCCTGGGTGGTGGTTGCGCTTGCCTTCCGTTATGTGAAACCGGCATGGATGGTGTTCGGCTCTGCACCGCAGAAGCCGGCAGCAGCGTCAAAGGCGACAGTGTAGACTTTGGCTTAGTAATATATTGAAAGCGCCGGCTGGCCGCAGATGCGGCTGTCCGGCGCTTTGCTGTACGCAGGCGGTTCTGGAGAGCAGGTTAGCCGGGTTGTTCCCCGGCCTGCTCGCGCTGGAAGTCGGCGATTGCCTGATACTGATCCGCCAGACTGCGGGATACCGAGATGAAGATGGGCAGCAGCTGTTTGTAGGCTTTGGCGTGGACAGTAACCGGCTCATGCCGGTGAGTGGAGCCAATCATGCTGAAGACAGCATCCAAGGAATCGATCCGGCGGATGGCGTATAATCCCAGTACAACTGCGCCGAGGCAAGAGCTCTCGAAGCTCTCCGGGACCACCACCTCCTGATCGAAAATATCGGCCATCATCTGCCGCCATAGCGCCGAGCGGGCGAAGCCGCCAGTAGCCAGGATTCTAACAGGCTCGCCGATGCATTCCTCCATGGCCAGTAATACGGTGTACATATTGAAGATGACACCTTCCAGCACCGCACGGATCATATGCTCCTTGCGGTGATTCATGCTTAGCCCGAAGAAGGAGCCGCGGGCATCGGGATTCCACAGCGGTGCGCGTTCTCCGGTTAGATACGGGTGGAAGAGCAGTCCGTTGCTGCCGGGCGGCACTTGCTCAGCGATCCTGGTTAATACTTCGTAGGGATCAATACCCAGGCGCTTCGCGGTCTCTACTTCAGAGGCGGCGAACTCATCACGCACCCAGCGGAAGAGCATTCCCCCGTTATTCACGGGGCCGCCGATTACCCAATGCTTGTCTGTCAAGGCGTAGCAGAAGATCCGTCCTTTGGGATCGGTCAGCGGATGGTCAACTACAGTACGGATGGCACCGCTTGTGCCTATCGTTGCAGCGATTACCCCCGGCTCCATGGCTCCTACGCCCAGGTTGGACAGAACACCATCACTGGCACCTACGACAAACGGAGTGTCCGTGAGGAGACCGAGCTTTCCGGTAAGATCTGGAAGCAATCCCTGCAGGATATGGGTGGTCGGGACCGGACGGGATAGGCGCTCCGGAGTAACACCGGCAATCTGGAGTGCCTCCTCGTCCCAGTCGAGCTTCTCCAGATTGAACATGCCGGTGGCAGAGGCGATGGAATGGTCAATCACATATTCGCCGAACAGCCGGAAGAAGATATATTCTTTGATGGAGATGAACTTGTAGGTCTGACGGAACAGCTCGGGCTGCTCCTCGCCCAGCCACATCAGCTTGGTGATTGGAGACATAGGGTGTATGGGCGTTCCTGTCCGCAGGTACAGCTCATGTCCGTTCAGTTCATCCTTCAACCGCCGGGCACAGCGGCTGCTCCGGTTATCGGCCCAGGTGATGCAGGCGGTCAGCGGCTTACCCGCAGGATCCACAGCGATGACGCTATGCATAGCGGAGCTGAAGGAGACCAGAAGAATGGCTTCAGGTGCGGCAAGGCTCTCCTGCATGACTGCTGCTATAGTACGAATTACGGCTTCGAGAATCTGCTCCGGGTCCTGTTCTGCGACAGAGGGGGAGGGCTGATGCAGCGGATAGCCCTGATTGCTCTGAGCGACAATTGTTCCGTTCTCCTCAAAGAGGACAGCCTTCGTGCTGGTGGTTCCAATATCAACGCCAATCATATAGGATGTACTCAAGCCGTCAGTCCTTCTTTCTGCTTCTGAATTAGATACCGGGAATACTTCATGGAGAAAATAAAGTACAATCATATTAACCTATTATATTCGCCGCTTATCCCGGTGGCAAAAGGAACTCTGGAATTCAAGCGAATTGTTGACGCAAAAGGATAGTCCGTGATACGATATTGCCACTACTTTACTTTGCTACCACTTTACCATGATAAAGCAATTGATGATACCCTTTAACATATCCGATGAGGTGAACAATGAAGATGGCCAAACCAAAGGGATTTGAAAAGCCTGCCGGCGTAAGGGATTATCTCCCGCGTGCGGTAACGAAGCTGCGCAAGATCGAGAAGGATGTACTTCACTGTATGAGCCGCTGGGGCTACCGGCAGATGATTACGCCTACTCTTGAATATTACGATACAGTCGGTGTAGCCAGCTCTACATCCGATCAGAAGCTGTATAAATTACTTAACAACCGTGGGCAGGCGCTGGTGCTGCGTTCAGAGATGACGGCACCTGTAGCCCGTGTGGTCTCCTCTCTATTGAAGGATGAGCCGCTGCCGCTGCGTCTGTCCTACCATGCCAACGTCTTCCGGGCGATTGAAGAAGAGGCCGGGCGTGAGGCGGAATTTTTTCAGACCGGTGTGGAGCTTGTCGGTGATGATTCACCGGAGGCTGACGCAGAGGTAGTCGCGCTGGCGATTGCTTCCCTGCAGGCGGCGGGCGTAAAGTCTTTTAAAATTGCAATAGGGCATGTCGGCTTCCTTGACGGCCTCTTCCAGGAGGCGGTATCCGGCTTGCCGCAGGCTCAGGAGGAGCTGAAGAGCCATCTGCTCAGCCGCGATTATGTAGCCTTCCGCGAGACGCTGCGGCGTCTTGAGCTATCCACTGCCCAGAAGCAGGAGCTGGACGGACTGCTGCGGCTGCGCGGCGGAAAGGAGATCTGCGGCCAGGCGCTGGAGCTGAGCAGCCATCCGGTGGCGCGCGCTTCGATCGAGCATCTGTGCAAGGTATGGGAGGTGCTGGTGGCTTACGGTGTCTCGCAGCATGTGCTGATTGATCTGACGATGATCGGTGATTTCTCTTACTATACAGGCATGACCTTCGAGGGGTATGCTTCCGAGCTGGGCTTCCCGGTATGCAGCGGCGGCCGGTATGACAACCTGCTGCAACAATTCGGGCGTCCGATTCCCTCCACCGGCTTCTCTCTGAAGACCAACCGTATTTTGGATGGAGTCTCCGGGCTGCCGGAAGAGGAAGAGCTGCCGGTTCTGGTCCAGTACGATGCACTGCGGCGCCAAGAGGGTCTTGCCGAAGCAGCGAGGCTGCGGTCGGATGGGCATATTGTGGTCACGCGGCTGGCAACCGGTCCGGAGGAGCTGAAGACTGTGAAGCGGCTGGATGCGGATACTATTCAGGCAGAGGGCGAGTTGTACGGCGAGATCTACACGTTCGTGTCGTTTGTCAGCGAGCATGGGTGAGCGGAGCTGCTGCAGGTGATTTATAAATGATGAGTACACACGAAACGGGGGCGGGTATTGATGGCACAGATTCTTAAGGTAGCCATGCCGAAAGGCCGGATTTACAATAAAGCGGCAGAGCTGTTCCGCCAGGCGGGACTGCCGATTCCTCCGGATGGAGAAGAGTCGCGCAAGCTGGTGATTTCATTGCCGGAGGCCGGAATGGAGTTCATTCTGGCCAAGCCGGTAGATGTGCCGACTTATGTAGAGTATGGAGTGGCGGATATCGGTATTGTCGGCAAAGATGTACTGCTGGAGGAGAGCCGTGATGTGTACGAGCTGCTGGATCTCGGGATTGCCCGCTGCCGGATGTCGATCATCGGGCTTCCGAACTGGCAGCCGGGCATTCAGCAGCGGGTAGCCACCAAATACCCGAACGTGGCTTCGCGGTATTTCCGTGAGCAAGGCCAGCAGGTGGAGGTTGTGAAGCTGAACGGCTCCATCGAGCTGGCACCGCTGATCGGGCTGGCTGACCGGATCGTGGATATGGTTGAGACCGGCCAGACGCTGAAGGATAACGGTCTGGTGGAGATGAAGAGCATCTTCGAGATCACCAGCCGCCTCGTGGCGAACCGGGTGAGCTACCGGATGAAGAATGCGGAGATTCAGCAGCTGTGCGACCGGCTGCAGGCTGTGATTGCAGAACCGGGATTGCAGGTAAAATAAGATAAGCAAAACTATAGAGCTCAAGGGGGAAGCGGCGGTGAAGATCCAGTCCAGTAAGGAATTTAAACTGCAGCGTGAGGTGGAATACGGCACGCCGGAGCAGAACAAGGCCGTACGTGAAATCGTGGCCGATATCAAGCGGGAAGGCGACGCGGCGCTGCTCCGGTATACGGAGCGCTTCGACGGCGCTGTACTGACGCCAGCGCAGCTGCGCGTAACGCCGGAGGAGCTTGAGGCCGCCTACGGCCGGGTAGAGGAGTCCTTCGTGACGGCGATTCGCGCAGCAGCCGTGAATATCCGTGCGTTCCATGCGCGGCAGAAACGCAATTCCTGGATGGATCTGCAGCCGGACGGCACGATCCTCGGCCAGATCATCCGCCCGCTGAAGCGCGTGGGCGTCTATGTTCCCGGCGGCAAGGCGGCCTACCCGTCCTCGGTGCTGATGAACGTGATACCGGCACAGATCGCCGGGGTGCCGGAGATTGTGATGGTGACGCCGCCTTCGACCGGCGGCTCTGAAGGCATTGATCCTTATATTCTCGTGGCCGCCGCTGAAGCGGGTGTACACGAGATCTACCGCGTAGGTGGCGCGCAGGCCATCGCCGCCCTCGCCTTCGGCACGGAATCGATCGTGCCGGTCGACAAGATCTGCGGGCCAGGGAACATCTACGTGGCCCTGGCCAAGCGCGAGGTCTACGGCGCTGTCGACATCGACAGCATCGCCGGACCGAGCGAGATCGTCGTGCTCGCCGACGATACCGCCGAGGCCGCCTACATCGCGGCCGACCTGCTCTCGCAGGCCGAGCACGACGAGATGGCGTCGGCGATCCTCGTGACGCCGTCGCAGCGTCTCGCGGAGGCGGTGGCTGCCGAGGTTGAGCGGCAGCTGCAGGCATTGCCGCGCGAGCAAATCGCGCGGGCCTCGGTCGAGAACTACGGCGCGATTATCGTCGTAGACTCGCTTGAGGAGGGCATCTCCGTGGTGAACCGGCTCGCGCCGGAGCATCTGGAGATTGTGGTGAACGACCCGATGGGGCTGACCGGCGCAATAGAGAACGCCGGTGCGATCTTCCTCGGGCCGTACAGCTCGGAGCCGGTCGGCGACTACTTCGCCGGACCGAACCATATTATACCGACGAATGGCACAGCGCGCTTCTCCTCGCCTGTAGATGTGGATGACTTCATCAAGAAGTCCAGTCTGATCTATTACAGTAAGGAAGCGCTGCTGCGCGACGGGGCGGCGATTATGGAGCTTGCCCGGCGTGAAGGACTGGAAGGCCATGCACGCGCCATCGAAATCCGGCTTACGAACGAAGCGAAAGGTGGAGACACAAATGGAGAACAATAACAACGAACTGGCGCTGCGTAAGGCCGGACTTAGCCGTACAACCAATGAAACGGACATCAAGCTAACCTTTGCCGTGGACGGCAGCGGGGTCTCCGAACTGGAGACCGATGTGCCGTTCCTGAATCATATGCTGGATCTGTTCACGAAGCATGGACAGTTTGACCTCTCTGTACAGGCGCGGGGAGATATCGAGATTGATGATCACCATACGGTAGAAGATATCGGTATCTGTCTCGGGCAGGCTTTGCGGGAAGCGCTTGGCGATAAAAAAGGCATCAAGCGGTACGCCAGTGTCTTCGTCCCTATGGATGAGGCGCTTGCCCAGGTAGTGATCGATATCAGCAACCGGCCGCATTTCGAATACCGGGCAGCGTATCCTTCCCAGCAGGTAGGCAGCTTCTCAACAGAGCTGGTACATGAATTCCTGTGGAAGTTCGCGCTGGAGGCGAGAATTACGCTGCATGTCATCGTTCATTACGGCACCAATACTCATCACATGATTGAAGCAATCTTCAAGGCGCTGGGACGGGCACTGGACGAAGCGACTATTGTAGATCCCCGGGTGAAGGGTGTGCCTTCAACGAAGGGAGTGCTGTAGTATGGCCGTTGCAATCGTCGATTACGGCATGGGCAACCTGCACAGTGTCAGCAAGGCCGTAGAGCGGCTGGGGTATACAAGTCTTGTAACCTCGGATGCCGCCGAGATCCTGGCGGCAGACAGTGTCATTCTGCCGGGAGTCGGTGCCTTTGGCGATGCGATGGAGCACTTACAGGAGAGCGGAATGGACGATGTCGTCCGGGCCGCAGCGTCAGCGGGCCAGCCGGTGCTGGGCATCTGCCTCGGAATGCAGCTGTTGTTCAGCAGCAGCGAGGAGCATGGCGAGCATAAGGGGCTGGAGCTTCTGCCTGGCGCAGTGGTGCGCTTCGCCCCCCGGGACGGCTATAAGGTGCCGCATATGGGCTGGAACAAGCTGAGCTTCCGCCAGCCGGAGAGTCCGCTGCTGGCAGGTCTGACGGAGGGCCATGTGTACTTCGTGCACTCCTATCATGCACTCGCGGCGGACAGCGATCTGCTGGCCGTCACAGACTATGGACATCCGGTAACGGCTATTGTGGGGCGTGATAATGTCTACGGCATGCAGTTCCACCCGGAGAAGAGCGGGGAGCTTGGTATGAAGCTGCTGGGTAATTTCCTGCAGCTCCGGGGACAGCAAGCTTAGCTGCCTGAATCACTAATTTGCAATGAAAGCGGGGAGTATTCATGTCTTCTTTTATCCTATATCCGGCGATTGATATCCGGGACGGCAAGTGTGTCCGGCTGCAGCAGGGTGATTATGCCCAAGAGACGATCTACAACGACAGTCCGGTAGAGGTGGCTAAGTCATGGGAAGAGCAGGGCGGGCAGTATATCCATCTGGTGGATCTGGACGGAGCCAAAGCAGGCTGCCCCGTGAATGATGCCATTATTGGAGCTATTGCTAAACATGCGAATGTTCCTGTACAGGTCGGCGGCGGTCTCCGTACTCTTGCCGATGTCGAGAAGCTGCTGAACCTCGGCGTCAGCCGGGTGATTATCGGAACGGCAGCCATTAATGATCAGACTTTTACAGAAGCGGTTCTTGCCAAATACGGCGACAAAGTTGCCATCGGTATTGATGCGCGTAACGGCTACGTGGCAACTCATGGCTGGCTTAATACCTCGGAGGTGCGTGCGGAAGACCTGGCTAGAGAGCTGGCTGCCAAGGGCGCTGAGACTTTTATCTATACCGATATCTCCCGTGACGGGATGATGCAGGGGCCGAACGTGGAAGGCATTCTGTCTATGGCCAAGGCAAGCGGCCGCAGCGTAATCGCCTCCGGCGGCGTGACCAGCCTTAATGATCTGCAGCGCCTGAACGTACACAGCGGCAGCGGGATCGGCGGGGCGATTGTGGGCAAGGCGCTGTATACCGGCAATATTAATCTGGCTGAAGCGCTGCAGACCCTGGGCCAATCCTCCGGATTGCGGTAAGTCTACACTAAGGAGGGGTCTTGGCATGTTGGCGAAACGGATTATTCCCTGTCTGGATGTGAAGGACGGGCGTGTGGTAAAAGGTGTGAATTTTGTGAATCTGCGCGATGCCGGAGATCCGGTGGAGCTTGCGGCGCTATACGACCGCGAGGGAGCGGATGAGCTGGTATTCCTCGATATTTCCGCTTCTGTGGAAGGCAGGGCGACCATGATTGAAGTGGTGCGGCAGACGGCGGGTGAGATTGCCATTCCCTTCACGGTGGGCGGGGGCATCTCAACCCCTGATGATATGAAGCGGATTCTGCGTGCCGGAGCGGACAAGATCGGCATTAACACAGCTGCTGTAAATAACCCTCAGCTGATTCTGGAAGGGGCCCGTCACTTCGGCTCCCAGTGCATTGTAGTGGCGATGGATGCCAAATATAATGAGGCTTGGGGCGAATGGGAAGTGTATACGCACGGCGGACGTACGCCCACGGGTATCCGGGCCTTGAATTGGGCTAAGGAAGCTGAACGGCTGGGGGCCGGCGAGATTCTGCTTACAAGTATGGACGCGGACGGGACCAAGGACGGCTTCGACCTGAAGCTGACGGCGGCGGTCAGCGACCTGCTGAGTATTCCTGTCATTGCTTCTGGCGGAGCCGGGAGAATTGAGCATTTCTATGATGTATTTACGGAAGGCCGGGCAGATGCCGGACTTGCGGCAACCATTTTTCACTATAAAGAGATTGCTATTCATGATCTGAAGGCTGATCTGAAGCAAAGAGGAGTAGAGATCCGATGAGCGAGGACAAGAAGGATATCGCACTAAGCCAGCAGGAGGCAGTGTCCGGCATCCGCTGGAATGAAGCAGGCCTGCTGCCTGCAGTCATTCAGGATGCGCGCACCCTGGAGGTATTAATGTTCGCCTATATGAATCCTGAGTCACTGCAGCGCTCACTTACGAGCGGCCAGACCTGGTTCTGGAGCCGTTCACGCAGCGAGCTGTGGCATAAGGGGGGAACGTCCGGCAATACGCAGGCGATCACCTCGATCCATTACGATTGTGACAGCGATACGCTGCTGGTGAAGGTAGTGCCGGAGGGTCCGGCCTGCCATACCGGGGAGAACAGCTGCTTCTTCCGCGACATTCCGCTCGATATACCGGCAACCGTAACTGACACTGCCGGGGCTGCCGTGAACGCCGCTGAAGCAGAGAGCGGCCGGTTTGCGGTACTCGGGGAGCTGGAGCGTGTGATTGCCGAGCGTGAGGTGAACCGTCCTGAGGGGGCGTATACGACCTATCTGTTCGACAAGGGTGTGGACAAGATCCTGAAGAAGGTCGGTGAGGAAGCCTCCGAGACGATCATTGCCGCCAAAAACAAAGATAATGCCGAGCTGCGCCTGGAGGTCAGCGATCTGATCTATCACCTGCTGGTGCTGCTGCAGGAGCGCAAGCTTCCGCTGGATGAGATTCTGGAAGAGCTGAGCGCCCGCCATGAACGGCCGCGGCGGGACTAGGAGGGTACTTCAGCATGCACATCGATTATCATACCCATCATGAACGCTGCGGCCATGCGGTCGGGAAGCTGGAGGAGTATGTGCAGCGGGGCATCGCTCTGGGGCTTGAGCAGCTCGGGCTGTCGGATCATCTGCCGCTTATCCATGTCGATCCGGACCACTACTACCCTGAGATGGCTATGCCTCTTGCGGAGCTTCCGCGATATGTGGAGGAATGCCTGACGCTGAAGGAGCGCTACCGGGGCAAGATTGAGCTGCGGGTGGGGCTGGAGGCGGATTATATTCAGGGATATGAGGAACAGATCCGCGAGCTTTTGGCACCCTATCCGTGGGATTATCTGATTGGCTCGGTGCATTTCCTGGGAGAATGGGACATTACCGACCACCGGCAGACCCATGGCTGGGAAGGCCAGGATGTAATGGCGGTATACCGCCGCTATTATGATGCTGTACAGAAGTCGGCGTTATCAGGATTATATGATATTATAGGACATATGGACGTCATCAAAAGGTTCGGTTACGGACCCCGGACGCCGGAGGACCTGGCGGAGGCTAAGAAGCTTGAGCTGGATACGCTGAAGGTCATTGCCCGCAGCGGCATCGCAATGGAGCTGAACGCTTCCGGGCTGACCAAGCCGTGCGCCGAGATGTTCCCGGCAGAGCATGTGCTTGTTCAGGCGCTTGAGCTGGGCATTCCGCTCACGGTTGGCTCTGATGCGCATGATCCCATGAAGCTGGGAGACGGCTTAACAGAGGCCCGGGACATGCTCTGGCGCACCGGCTTCCGCGAACTGGCCGTCTTTGAAGGACGCCGCCGTACATCTGTTCCGTTCAACGTATAAATTTATAATCCCAGGAGGGTACTATGCATCATCAATTACGGATTTTTTCCGGTTCGTCGAATCCGAAGCTTGCCGCTGATATTGCGGAGCGCCTTGGTGCGCCGCTTGGCCAGATTAAGCTGACCCGTTTCAAAAGCGGCGAGATTTATGTGCATTATGAAGAGAGCATCCGGAACTGCGACGTATTTTTGGTGCAATCCCTGGCTCATCCGATTAACGAGCTGTTTGTAGAGCTGCTGGTCATGATTGATGCCGCCAAGCGCGCATCGGCCAGAACGGTGAACATTATCGTTCCTTATTACGGGTACGCCCGGCAGGAGCGCAAATCTGCACCGCGTGAACCGATCTCGGCCAAAATGGTCGCCGATGTGCTGACCACCGCCGGTGCAACGCGGGTAATTACCATTGATCTGCATGCCGCAGCCATACAGGGATTCTTCAATATTCCGGTCGATCATCTGACCGCGCTTGATCTGATTAGCGGTTATCTGAAGGTGAAGGGGCTTACCGATCTGGTCGTGGTCTCCCCGGATGCGGGACGAGCGTCCATGGCGGAGAAGCTGGCCAGCCGGCTGGATTCGCCGTTCGCCATCATGATTAAGAAGCGTCCGGCGCATAATGAATCGGTGATTACGCATGTCATTGGTGATGTGGAAGGCAGGACGCCAATCATTATAGAGGATCTTATAGATACCGGAACCACGATCGTCAATGTGGTGGAGGGCCTGAAGGAGCGGGGCGCCCGGAACAGTATCGTCTGTGCTACGCACGGACTGTTCTCCGGGGATGCGCTTGAGCGGATGGATCATCCCAATATCGACGAGATTGTCATTACCGATTCCATTGCCCTGCCGGACGAGCATTCCAGCAGATTCGCGGTGCTCTCGGTAGCTCCCATGCTGGCTGAGGCCACGCGTATTATCATCGAGGGCGGTTCCATAGATAAGCTGTTTAGAGACGCAGGGATTTAGCTCCCGCGTCTTTTTTTTGTGAATGAGGCACATGATAACCTATCCTTCTATTTTTCGCTTAAACGGGTGCCGTCCCTGAAAGGACAGCAAAGCCGTTTCCACTTGAGCTTTTCCCTCCCGTCAGCACTCTCTTGAGATTGAGAATCTCGTTGCCACATGTGGTATACTGTGTGGAGAAGACAGCCGAGACCATAAATGGAAACGATCAGGTAAGGTGTAAGGCTAGGAAAGCTGACAAAAGGGAGGTGCCTTGCTTCCATGATTGAGAGAACTTCAGAGAATGTCGCGGAGAACAGTAATGTCATTCCGGTCACTCTGGATGCCAATTTTTTCTTTGAAAGAGCCGTTCGGTCGCTGGACCGCTTTCAATATGATAAGGCATTAAGAAATTTTCGCAAAGCTGTCGAATATGAGCCGGATAATCCGGTGAATCATTGCAATATGGCGGGTATATTATCTGAGATGGGCAATTATACCGCATCTAACGAGATTCTTATCCATGTTCTGGAGAAGATCGACCCCGCTATGACGGAATGCCATTTCTATATGGCTAATAACTTCGCTAATATGGAAAGCTTTGAAGAGGCGGAGCGTTCGCTGGTCATTTACTTGGAAGAGGATGCTAACGGCGAGTTCATGACCGAATCCGAAGAACTGATGGAGCTGCTGCAATATGAGCTGAACCGGCCCGCTCCGCTGGTGCGTATCCGCAGCCGTGAGGGAGTCGTAGAGCATGACCGGGCGCGCAGTCTGCTGGAGGAGGGCAAGTTTCCTCAGGCTGTAGAGCTGTTGGAGGAGATCACTGCGGGCACCCCGGATTTTTTGGCTGCGCATAATAATCTGGCACTCGCCCATTTCTATATGGGCCGGTTCGCCAAGGCCAAGGAATGTCTGAATGAGGTGCTGAAGCAGGACCCCGGCAATCTGCACGCTCTGTGCAATATGGCCATCTTCCTGCAGTATGCAGGGGACAAGGAGCAGCTTGAGACGCTGCTGGGGATGCTTGAAGCAACGGTGCCCTTCCATCAGGAGCATGTATTCAAAATGGCTACAACTATGGGTATCCTGGGCCGGCATACCGCTGCTTACAGCCATTTCCGCCGTCTGCTGAAGGACGAGGAGGTCGCCGCAGACGCCGGCCTGTATCATTACTGTGCGGCAGCGGCAAGCAATAGCGGAAGACATGATGAGGCGCTGCGCTGCTGGAGACAGGCAGCCAAGCTGGACCCTGCTTCCGCTGTCCCGGCGTTCTTCCTGTCCCAGCTCCAGCAGGCCCGGGCAGAAGGACACCCTATGCCTGCTGTCAGCTATAATTATCAGCTGCCCTTCCAGGAGCAGTTGAAGCAGTGGAAGGGGAATACGGGCAGGTTCACTGAAGAAGTGCGGAATAATCCGCTGCTGCGCGCCTCGTTCTTCTGGGCGCTGCGCTACGGCGATTCCGCTACGAAGCTTCAGGTGACCGAGGCGCTCCGCTGGATTGAGGACGAGGAGATGTCCGAGGTGCTGCGCGGAGTTCTGGAGCAGGAGCCCCTGCAGGAGGACCGCCTGCAGGAGGCAGCATTGTTCAGCCTTCAGCGGCTGATCGGGGAGAACCTGAATGAAGCCGGCGGTTTGCCGGGCGAAGAGCAGGAGCCTGCGGCTGCTCCCGGACCGAAGGGGATACTGCCCGGAACCGGCGGCTTATCGCCGTCCACTACCCGTATTTGAAGCCATAGTTGTTCTAAGACACACACCTACTTGTAAGGAGGCCAATGTAATGTACAAAACGATTGTAATCGGAACAGGCCCGGCCGGGCTGACTGCCGCGATTTATCTGGCGCGTGCGAACCTGAGCCCGCTGGTAATTGAAGGCTTGCAGCCGGGGGGGCAGCTGACAACGACGACAGAAGTGGAGAACTTTCCAGGCTTCCCTGAAGGGATTCTGGGTCCTGACCTGATGGACAATATGCGCAAGCAGGCGGAACGCTTCGGCGCTGAATTCAAGAACGGCTGGGTGGAGTCGGTGGACTTCTCACAGCGCCCGTTCAAGGTAACCGTGGACGGGATGGGTGTACTGGAAGCAGAGTCGGTTATTATTTCAACCGGGGCTTCTGCAAGATATCTGGGCATCCCGGGCGAGCAGGAGAATGTGGGACGCGGGGTCAGCACCTGTGCGACCTGTGACGGCTTCTTTTTCCGCAATAAAAAAATTGTCGTCGTCGGCGGCGGAGACTCTGCCATGGAGGAAGCCAGCTTCCTGACCCGCTTTGCGTCCAGCGTAACGCTGGTTCACCGCCGTCCCGAGCTGCGTGCCTCGAAGATCATGCAGGACCGGGCGCGTGATAACAGCAAGGTAACCTGGGCCTTGAACCGCACACCGGTGGAAGTAACGGTAGGAGAGACCGGTGTGAAGGGCCTTACGGTGCTTAATAATGAGACAGGTCAGACAGAGCTGGTAGAGGCAGACGGTGTGTTCGTAGCAATTGGACACACGCCGAACACAGCCTTCTTGGGCGGTCAGATCAACACGGATGCTAATGGCTATATCGTGGTGAACCCGGGTACTACCGAGACCAACATTCCGGGTGTATTCGCCTGCGGCGATGTGCAGGATACCCGTTACCGTCAAGCGATATCGGCAGCGGGAACCGGCTGTATGGCCGCTATGGATGCCGAGAAGTTCCTGGAAGGCACCATGGTGCACGACTGGAGCGAATCACTGGACAAATAACGGGTTTACAAGAATTACCCGCACAGGTAAAATGTATTTAATTAGATAAGATACCCACTAGGGGAGCCTGAATAGGCTGAGACGGGAAAATTGAATTTCCGGACCCTTGAACCTGATCTGGATCATACCAGCGTAGGAAAGTGGAGTCGGACCTTTTTTGAATACAGTCTTATTTGGCTGTTTCTTTAATAAAGCCGCTCCAGGTGGAGCGGCTTTTTGACTTGCAGGAATCTATAGATTCTTCAGCTCAATCTGCTGCGTGACCTCTTATCTGATGAATGTACAGAACGAAGAGGAGGAGATTGAAATGACAGGAATGGTAAAAAACGAAGAGGTGGATCTTTCCGGATTCCCCGCAAGCCGTAAAGTGTATGTGGAGGGCACACGCCCGGATATCCGGGTTCCGATGCGGGAGATCAGCCTCAGCAGAACCGAAGGCGTTGCCGGGGAAGAGGAGAATGCTCCGCTGCGTGTCTATGACACAAGCGGTATTTATACGGATGCTGCGGAGGCGACGGATATTCGGAGGGGGTTGCCGCCGCATCGTTCAAGCTGGATCGCGGAGCGTGGTGATTCGGAGGAATACACCGGAAGGGCGGTGCGGCCGGAGGATAACGGAATCCGCAGAGAAGGGGCTTCCGCCGAAGCTTGTCCAGGACTGCGCAGGAATCCCCGGCGGGCCTATGCAGGCGGTAATGTGACCCAGCTGCATTATGCAAGGCAAGGGATCATCACACCGGAAATGGAGTATATTGCGATCCGGGAGAATATCCGGCCGGAGTTCGTAAGGGATGAAGTGGCAGCGGGCCGTGCCATTATTCCGGCCAATATCAATCACCCGGAGAGTGAGCCGATGATTATCGGCCGTAACTTCCTGGTGAAGATCAATGCGAATATCGGAAATTCTGCGGTCACTTCTTCTATAGAAGATGAAGTGGAGAAGATGCGCTGGGCGACACGCTGGGGGGCTGACACCATTATGGATCTATCCACCGGCTCCAAGATCCATACCACCCGGGAGTGGATTATCCGCAATTCTCCTGTGCCGGTTGGTACAGTGCCCTTATACCAGGCGCTGGAGAAGGTGAACGGCATAGCCGAGAACTTAACCTGGGAGCTCTACCGTGACACGCTGATTGAACAGGCGGAGCAGGGGGTGGATTACTTTACTATTCATGCAGGGGTGCTGCGGCGCTATATTCCGCTCACTGCCCGGAGAATGACCGGCATCGTATCCCGGGGCGGTTCGATTATGGCCGCCTGGTGCCTGGCCCATCAGCAGGAGAACTTCCTGTACACACACTTTGAAGATATATGTGAGATCATGAAGACGTATGATGTGGCCTTCTCACTTGGGGATGGCCTGCGTCCCGGCTCTATCGCCGATGCCAATGACGAAGCTCAGTTCGCCGAGCTGGAGACGCTGGGAGAACTGACGCTACTAGCCTGGAAGCACGATGTTCAGGTCATGGTCGAAGGTCCGGGACATGTGCCGCTGCACAAGATTAAGGAGAATATGGATAAGCAGCTTGAGATTTGCCGGGAAGCTCCTTTCTATACGCTTGGGCCGCTGACTACGGATATTGCACCCGGCTATGATCACATCACTTCGGCCATCGGAGCAGCGATGATCGGGGGGCTCGGAACGGCGATGCTGTGTTACGTTACCCCTAAGGAGCATTTAGGCCTGCCTGACAAGAATGATGTGCGCGAAGGCGTTATTACCTACAAAATTGCTGCACATGCCGCAGACCTCGCGAAGGGGCATCCGGGAGCGCAGGACCGTGACGATGCGCTGTCCAAGGCGCGGTTCGAGTTCCGCTGGCGCGACCAGTTCCATCTCTCCCTCGACCCTGAAAGGGCGCTCGCGTATCATGACGAGACCCTTCCGGCGGAGGGGGCGAAGCAGGCGCATTTCTGTTCGATGTGCGGACCTAAGTTCTGCAGCATGCGGATTTCGCATGATATCCGTAATTCCCATAGATGGAGTTAATCACTGTAATTTAGCTGCTAATACAGCGGAATCATAACATTCTTAGGCTATCCCCCAAGCTGAATGGCTTGCAGGGATAGTCTTTTTGTAGTTAGTGATTACAATCACAATCCACCCCTGTACCCTATGCTAAGCTGTTGTTGAGAAGAATTCTCATTAGTGAGGTGTGTAAAAGGATGAGCAAAGCGTTGAAGCTGGATGAACCGGTCTTTGAGCTGGTAACCAGGCACCCGGAAGTGGTGGAGATCATGGTGGAGCTGGGATTCCGTGATATTGCGAAGCCTGGAATGCTGCAGACTGCAGGAAGATTCATGACCCTGTCCAAAGGAATGAAATTAAAAAAAATAGAGCTGGAAACCGTTCGGCTGGCCTTTTGGCAGCATGGTTTCGAGATTATAGAATAGAAGGAGAGATTACGATGAGCGAACTGATTAATAACCGCGAGGTCGATATTCCGGAACAGACACGCCGTCAGGCTATGCTGAGAGAGATCATCAAGGAGCTGCATGCAGGCAAAAGCGTGGAGGAGGTTAAGGCGCGTTTTGAAGAGGCGGTAGGCGATGTTACGGTGGAGGAAATCTCCGCCATGGAGCACTCCCTGATGACCGAGGAAGGTATTCCGGTAGAGGAAGTACAGCGCCTCTGCTCTGTGCATACGGCGATTTTCAAAGGCTCGATTGAACAGATTCACCGTTCTTCTAAGCCTGAGGAGCAGCCCGGTCATCCCGTGCATACATTCAAGCTGGAGAACCGCGAGATCGAGCGTCTGGTCAACTTCCGGCTGGAGCTGCATGCGGATAAGTTCAAGAAGAACGACAGTGATGAGATTATTTTCAAGCTGCTGGAGGACCTGAGTCTGCTGCTTGATCTCGACAAGCACTACAGCCGCAAGGAGAATCTCCTGTTCCCATACCTCGAGAAGTACGGCATTTACGGTCCTACGAAGGTAATGTGGGGAGTCGATGACGGAATCCGCAATATGATCAAGGAAGCCAAGAAGGCGCTTAGTGCCTATAAGGGGGACAGGGGGCAGATTACAGCCGCACTGGAGGAGATCATTAAGGAAGTCAATGAGATGATCTTCAAGGAAGAGAATATTCTGCTCCCGATGGCGCTGGATAAGCTGACTGAGGATGAGTGGGTCAAAATTGCCCGCGAAAGCGATGAAATCGGCTTCTGCCTGACTGCGCCGGACCAGGAATGGATACCGGAACGTGCGGCGGAGCCTGAGGGCGCTGATGTTCCGGCGGAAGAAGGGGAAGGCCTGTCCCCGCAGGGCTTCATCCGGTTCGAGACCGGGTTGCTGTCGCTCCACCAGCTCGAGACGCTGATGAATCATCTGCCGGTGGATCTCACCTTTATTGATGAGAACGATGTCGTCCGCTACTTCTCGCATGGCAAGGAACGGATCTTCGCCCGGACGAAAGCTGTCATCGGCCGCACTGTGCAGAACTGCCATCCGCCGCAGAGCGTGCATGTTGTTGAGAAGCTGCTGGCTGATTTCAAAGCCGGAGTGAAGGATGCCGAGGATTTCTGGATTAACATCAAAGATAAATTCATCTATATCCGTTACTTCGCCGTGCGGGATGCAGACGGCCGTTATATGGGGACGCTGGAATTCACCCAGAATATCGCACCGATCCGTGCCCTTGAGGGCCAGAAGCGAATTTTGTCGGAATAACAGTATTATATCCGGTGCTGTACATTAGAAGCTCCTTAACCGACTTTCTTGCCTGAATGGTGAGAAAGTCTTTTTGCTATGCGGGTTGCGCCTGCACCGAAGTTACCACTGACCGCCCCGTGCAGCTTCACTTAGTCCATTGCCCCGGGTGTATCGCCTTTCCTTGACCGCAGGGGAGGCTTCTATTATAGTGGGTACGTAGGATTAACTATTTTAGCATAGAAAAAGGTGGCTTGTAACATGTCTGAACATATCTACGTTGGCGTGGATTTAGGTGGTACCACGATTAAGGTTGGAATCTGTAATGCCGAGGGAAGCCTGCTGCACACTTACGAAGGTCCGACAGGGACTGCGGATGGCGTCGATGCTGTCATCGATAATATCGAGAAGTATGTACGCCAGATTGTGGAGGACTCTCCGTACTCCTGGGACCAGCTGGCTGGCGTGGGTGCGGGACTGGCCGGATTTACAAATATTCGTGAAGGAATCATCATCCTTGCGCCCAACATAGGATTTAGAGATGTGCCGATCCGCTCCATTCTGGAGGGTCGTCTGAACAAGCCAGTCAAAATAGACAATGATGCCAACGTGGCAGCACTGGGCGAAGCCTGGAGCGGTGCAGGGCGCGGCATAGAGAATTGTGTCTGTTACACGCTCGGTACGGGTGTCGGCGGCGGTATTATTATTAATGGTAAGGTGTATCAGGGCTTTGCCGGCCTGGCCGGTGAGCTGGGACATATCTCCGTGGTGCCCGATCTGGAAGCGATCCAGTGCGGCTGCGGGAACATGGGCTGTTTGGAAACCGTTTCCTCAGCGACAGGCATTATCCGCATGGCGAACGATGCTGTAGCACGCGGAGACCGGACCTCCTTGTCCACCGTTGAAAAAATCGCTGCGAAGGAAGTATTCGATGCCGCTAAGGCAGGCGATGAGGCTGCGCTGAGGATTGTGAACCGGGCGGCCTTCTACCTGGGCAAATCGATGGCTTCTGTTGCAGCGGTTCTGAACCCTGAAGTATTCATCGTCGGGGGCGGAGTCTCCAAGGCAGGCGATATTCTGTTCGATGAAGTCCGCCGGGTGTTCGCTAAGCTGGCACCAGCCCCTCTGCAGACCGGTGTTACGATTGTACCTGCAGCACTTGGCAATGACGCCGGTATTATTGGTGCGGCAGGTCTGCTCCTGCGTTCTTAAAAGACCGGAATTATTCATATACTAAACATAGGGAGGGATGCTGTAATGACCGACCTCGAGCAAACCCTGTCCGCCCATGCCACCCTGATTATCATTACAGGCATGTCGGGTGCGGGCAAGACGATTGCCGTGCAGAGCCTGGAGGATCTGGGATTCTTCTGTGTGGATAATCTTCCGCCTGTGCTAATCCCGAAATTCGCAGAGCTGATTGAGCAGTCCAAGGGTAAAATCGCCAAGGTGGCGCTGGTCATCGATCTCAGGGGGCGGGAATTCTTCACCGCCCTGTCGGAGTCTTTGGCCTACATCAAGGACGAGTCAACGATCGGGTGTGAGATCCTTTTCCTGGACGCCACAGACTCAGTGCTTGTACAGCGTTACAAGGAGAGCAGGAGGCATCATCCGCTTGCTCCCAAGGGCATGCCGCTGGACGGCATCCGCATGGAGCGCCAGATGTTGGAGGAGTTGAAGAATTCAGCTACCCTGTGTCTGGATACCAGCAGCATGAAGCCGGTCCAGCTCAAAGAAAAAATAGTGTCACGCTTCTCCCACCTCGGGAAAAGCACCCTCTCGGTTAACATTACTTCGTTTGGATTCAAGTATGGGATTCCGATTGATGCTGACTTGGTGTTCGACGTCCGCTTCCTGCCTAATCCGCATTATGTGGACCAGCTGCGGCCCAAGACAGGCCAAGACAACGAGGTGTACGACTATGTAATGAAATGGCCTGAAACGCAAGAATTCCTGACCAAGCTGCTAGATATGCTTCAATTCCTTATTCCGCAATACCGCAAGGAAGGCAAATCCCAGATTATTATCGGCATCGGCTGTACGGGCGGCAAGCACCGTTCAGTAGCCATCGCCGAATACCTGGGCAAAATGCTGGGGGTTAGCGAGACGGAAACGGTAGCTGTCAGCCATCGGGACTCCGAACGCGACCGGCATTGATGAGAGAAGGGATGAATAGTGGCTGAAGAACAAGCGCAGCGTCCGAAGATCGTCGTGATGGGCGGCGGGACCGGACTCTCCGTGATGCTCCGGGGGCTGAAAGAGAAGCCGCTGGATATCACGGCGATCGTAACTGTCGCAGATGACGGGGGAAGCTCCGGGATTCTGCGCAGTGAGCTGCAGATGCCGCCGCCCGGGGATATCCGCAACGTACTTACAGCTATGGCTGACGTTGAGCCTCTGATGGCGCAGATTATGAAGTACCGCTTCAGCAGCGGAGAAGGCTTAGCCGGGCATAGCCTGGGCAATCTGATTCTGGCTGCACTGACCGATATCTCCGGGGACTTCGTTACAGCAGTCCGGGAGCTGAGCCGGCTGTTCGCCGTTCGCGGCCGGGTACTGCCTGCGGCCGGAGAAGCGGTAATTCTGCATGCCGAGATGGCGGACGGGACGCTGATTACCGGCGAATCAAAAATCCCGGAGGCAGGCGGCGTCATTAAGCGAGTGTTCCTGGAGCCTGTGGATGTGGAGCCGCTGCCGGAGGCGCTGGAGGCTATCCGCAACGCAGATGCTATTCTGCTCGGTCCGGGCAGTCTGTATACCAGCATTTTGCCGAATCTGCTGGTGCCTAAGCTGGCAGAAGCCGTGGTGGCTTCCGAGGCCATTAAGATTTTTGTATGCAATGTAATGACTCAGCCGGGTGAGACGGATAATTACACGGTTAATGACCATCTTCAGGCCGTATATGACCATATCGGACTGCATCTGTTCGATTATGTGATCGTCAATGACGGGGAGATCCCGGAGCAGGTGCAGATCAAATACGCCGAGAAGGGCGCCCGTCCGGTGCAGCTTGACCGTGAGGCTGTAGACGGCAACGGGTATAAGGTGATTGCCGACAAGCTGGTATTATTTAAAACCTATTTGCGGCATGATACAGATAAGCTAAGTCACCATATTTTCCAGCTGGTGAAGGATTGGATTGACAGAAAGAGTTAAATGAAAGAGGTGAGCCCCTTGTCTTTTGCGGCCCTTACCAAAAAAGAGCTGACGATGGTCGAGAGCCCGCCCTGCTGCGAGAAAGCGGAAATGTCAGCGCTGATCCGAATGAACGGTTCGGTGCAGCTTTCGAGCAAAAAGGTGGTTCTCGACATTTCGACGGAGAACGCCGCGATTGCAAGGCGGGTATATTCTTTGCTTAAGAAATATTACCAGGTCCATATCGAGCTGCTCGTGCGTAAAAAAATGCGTTTGAAGAAGAATAACGTCTATATTGTAAGAATCCCGAACCAGGTCCAGGAGATACTGAAGGATCTGCGGATAGTCTCTGAAGGCTTTATTTTCACGGATGGGATTGATGAGGAGATTGTCGCAAAGAATTGCTGCAAGCGCGCCTATCTGCGCGGGGCCTTCATGGCCGGCGGTTCGGTTAATAACCCGGAGGGCTCTTCGTACCACTTGGAAATTTCTTCCATGTATGAGGAGCACTGCAAGGCGCTCGTTGAGCTGGCTGGTGAATTTCACCTGAATGCCCGCTGCATAGAACGCAAAAAAGGCTTCATCCTATACATCAAGGAAGGCGAGAAGATCATCGAGTTCCTCAGTCTGATCGGCGCCCATCAGGCGCTGTTCAAATTCGAGGATGTGCGGATCATGCGCGATATGCGTAACTCGGTCAACCGGATTGTGAACTGCGAAACGGCCAATCTGAACAAGACGATCAGTGCGGCAGTTCGCCAGATTGAGAACATCAAGCTGCTGCAGCGCGAGGTGGGTCTGGAAAGTTTGCCGGATAAGCTGCGGGAGGTTGCCGAGATCAGACTGGCGCACCCGGACATTAACCTCAAGGAAGTCGGGGATATGCTGGGCGGAACGGTCAGTAAATCGGGTGTGAACCACCGTTTGCGCAAAATTGATGAGCTGGCGGACAAGGTCCGCGGCGGCTGATTATTTTTTTTCTAGTGCGGTATGCGTTATAATGATATAATATTATAAAATTAATGTGAAATTTTTGGGCAGATCTCAAATAGGGGGTAAGCGTTTCATGACAAAGCACCCGGTAGTTGTTCGGTTGAAGACGGGGCTCCATGCTCGGCCGGCAGCATTGTTTGTGCAAGAAGCTAATAAGTTTTCGTCGGAGATTTTCGTGGAAAAAGACGATAAAAAAGTGAACGCCAAGAGTATCATGGGCATTATGAGCCTTGCGATCAGTTCCGGTACAGAGATTCATATCAGCGCAGACGGTGCAGACGCGGAACAGGCTGTAACCGCTTTGACCAGTCTGGTAAGCAAGGAAGAGCTCGAGAATCAATAAATGCTACATGGTCTTACCAAAAGCCCCTGAGGGGCTTTTTTTCATACCGGAGATGTCATTCGCCGCTTCTGGATCGGGACGTGGAGTAAATAAAAAATAAATATCGTACATCGCTCATGCAACTTTTACCATGCTGTCCCGTCTAGAGGATACTAACACTTAAACGAATCGAAAGGGGATGGCAAGCATGAGAAAATGGGGTAAATCGATTGGAGCAGTACTGCTGGCAGGGAGCTTGATGATTGGAGGAATGGGGTTGAGCGGAGTGCTAAAGGGTCCTGAAACGGCTTACGCTGATGAGGTGCAGAAGAATATTGTGAACGTGGTGGGCAAAGGCGAGCTGTCGATCAAACCGGATATCGCGTATCTCTCCATCGGGGTAACGACAACTGCCGAAACCGCGCAGGAAGCACAGAAAGGCACAGCCGCGAAGGTCTCCAAGCTGACCGCCTTGTTCAAGACCACTTGGGGTATTGCGGACAAGGACATTCAGAGCACCCAGTTCTACGTTCAGCCTAACTACACTTACAGCGAGAAGGACGGCCAGAAGGTAAAAGGCTATAACGCCCAGCATACCCTGGAGGTCGCTTACCGGGATCTGACAAAGGTTGGACAATTGCTGGACGCTGCCTCGGCGGCTGGAGCGAACAACATCGGCAATGTGCGGTTTGCCATTGAAGATCCATCGGCCTTTGAAGCACAGGCGATTGAGAAGGCTATGCAGAATGCAGATGTCAAAGCAGCAGCTATTGCCAAAGCAGCCAAACGCGGATTGGGTCAGGTAGTCACTGTTGTTCAGAGCGATGACGGGAATAACCCGGTGGTCTACGCTGAAGCGGCTTCCATGCAAAAGATGTCCATGGATAATGCTGCCGGAAGCTCCGTTGAACCCGGGCAGGTCAAGGTTGTTACCCAATTGAATGTAACGTATGAACTGAAATAAATGTTTTGGATGAGGCGCTTGCTCTGCTGTTATAGCGGGGCAGGCGCTTTTCTATAATTATATGAATGTATATATATGCACATATGCGCTATGGAAAGCTCTCAATTTGTTTAAATTGAGGTAACAGGATCTTTAGATAATCACGGAAAACCTTAAGAAACTGTAAAGCCGATTGTAACAACCCCCGCGCTTTCTTTTACTATAATAGGAACAGTGATACTGAGGAACATACATCATGACTAATCATACCACCAGGTGGAAGGGGAAATAACAATGAATTCGAACTCTAAGAAATACATCCGCAGATGGGGTGCGGGAATGCTCGCAGCAGGAATTCTGCTGGGCGGAACAGGAATCCTTCATGCAGATATTACGGAGGCCGCTCCGGCAGCTGTTCAGGCCAAAGCCAAATCCTCCTCGGTAGTGCTGAAGGTTAACGGTAAAAGCACAGCCCAGGCGGGCCTGCTTCAGGAAGGAAAGGTATGGGTCCCGGTAACCTTCCTGCGCGATGCGCTGGGGATGCCGCTCTCTTATGATAAAGCAGCGAAGACGTACACCATCGGGACAGGGGCTGCTCAGACAAAGCTGACGATCAATGATTATGGCATTTCTGTTATGGTGAACAATTATTATGTCGGTGAAGGCAAGCAGCTGAATAACCGGCTGTATGTTTCCTCTGAGCTGCTTAGCGATTACTTGGGCTACAAAGTAGACGGGAGCGCAGCAGCAGGACGGCTGAATGTTATGAAGAAAGTGCAGAATGCGGTAACCATCAAAACAGTGAGCTATGTGAAGGATCATAAGGATGCGCCTATCCGGCTGGATTATCCGCAGGTCAGCGGCCTGGCAAGTGCAGAAGCAGAGAAGGCGATCAATGATCTGATCAAGCAGACCGTTCTGAACTATGCGAAGGATGCTGAAGATCAAATCTCCAAGCGGTCCAAGGATGACCGGCCGTATGAATTCGAAGGCGGTTATGTGGTCACGTATAACCAGGATGGCGTGCTCAGCCTAATCACTAATCAATACGGGTATACCGGCGGTGCCCATGGGATGACTTACCGCAATGCGTTCACCTTCTCGCTCAAAGACGGGAAACGCCTGTTGCTGGGCGACCTGTTCGGTGCCAACCCTAATTACAAGAAACAGCTCAATGCCAAGCTGGCCACCGAGATCAAAGCTAACGGAGGATATCTGGGCGGGTTCAATGGACTGAATACCGAGAAGTACTTCTATCTGAAAGATGGCAAAGCGGTGCTCTTCTTCCAGTTATACGAATACACGGCATATGCCGAGGGCTTCCCGGAATTTAACTTCAGCTTCAAGGAACTCCTGCCCGATGGAAGCAGTCCGTTCGCGGCGCTGAAATAATAAACTGGATTATCCAGATGCCCTTGCATCTCCTCCGGGAGACACAAGGGCATCTTTCATCCACGGCCTAATCAGCCTGCCCTGCCGTTACCACTTCACCCGGATAGTCATAAGCTATAGAAGGCAAGCAGCTTATACGGGGAGGGGAAGGTTATGGTCTATGCTTATACAGCGATCGGGGATTCACTTACAACCGGCTTCGGGGCGCTGCCCGGGAACGGCTTCGTCCCCGTCTACCGGCGGATGGCGGAAGGGAGGCTGGGCACGCCGGTGGTGCCGGCGAATCTTGGTGTCAACGGTCTGACCACCGGGGGGCTGAAGCAACGGCTGAGGAGCTCAAATGTCTACCGGGCAGCGGTGAAGGATGCGCAGATCATTACGCTGTCCATTGGCGGCAATGACTTGATTAAGGCAGCCCGGGCAGCCGGGCCCCGGCCCGGCGAATTCCAGGGCTTGCTTCAGCAGGCGCTTAGGGACTGCAAGCGTAACTACAGCGACATCATGGGTAGCCTGACACAGCTCAAAGCAGGTTCCCGCAGCCCCTACATCATCCGGATGGTAGGCCTGTATAATCCATACCCACAGGTGAATGAAGCAACAGAGTGGGTGCGGGAGTTCAACCGCTATGCAGCAGGCTACAGCAGCAATAACGTAGGGTTTGCTTCGGTATACCATGAATTTGCCGGTAATGAGCGGGGGCTGCTGTTCCTGGACCATATTCACCCGAATGGCAGAGGCTACCGCGTAATTGCAGGCAAACTGGATGCCCTGGGGTACGGAGGTTTAAGGTAGCATGAAGAAAGAGGCTGTAACATGACCGGACCGGTCTGTTACAGCCTCTTCGTGTATTCATTGGGATAGATTACTTATACGCCTGTCGGCAAAGTCTTCTCAATTACCTTGTCCACGATACCATATTCTGCAGCGTCTGCAGCGCTCATGAAGTAATCGCGGTCAGTATCCTTCTCGATCTTCTCCAGCGGCTGGCCTGTACGCTCGGACAGGATGCGGTTCAGCTTCTCACGCAGCTTGATGATGCGGCGGGCGCGGATCTCGATATCCGAAGCCTGGCCCTGGGCACCGCCTAGCGGCTGGTGAATCATGATCTCGCTGTTCGGCAGGGCGAAGCGCTTGCCCTTGGCGCCGGCGTTCAGCAGGAACGCTCCCATGGAAGCGGCCATACCTACACAGATGGTGGATACATCCGGCTTAATGTATTGCATTGTATCGAAGATGGCCATACCCGCTGTGATGGAACCGCCTGGGCTGTTCACATACAGGTGAATATCCTTATCCGGGTCCTCGGCAGCCAGGAAGAGCATTTGTGCGATGATGGAATTGGCAACCACGTCATTAACCTCCGTTCCAAGGAAAATGATGCGGTCCTTCAGCAGGCGGGAATAGATGTCATAAGCGCGCTCACCGCGGTTGCTCTGTTCTACTACCATAGGAATATAACTCACGTGGAAAACCTCCTTGAAATTGGTGCTTCGAATGTGTTCATTTTTTACTGTTACCGTATTAACCACATGATAAACAAATTCAAACAAAAAGTCAAAGAAAGTCAAACTTACTTTCAAAAAAAAGAGCCCTCAAGCGGCTCATTGGTTAAGTATAATATAATCGGAACTAAATTATGTACAAGCTTGAAAAAAATGGCGCGCCCGCCAAGAATCGAACTTGGATCTCAGGCTTCGGAGGCCTACGTCATATCCATTGGACCACGGGCGCAACAGAAATTATTATAATATACTTCTCGGATAAAAGCAATGCGTATTAGGTATCCTGCGCAAAAATAGTTTTCTCTGTCTCCATTAATAGAGCCGGAGATGCGCCTCCTGCCAGCGGGCTGCCGGACAAGCCCATGTATAAGATGAAAGCTGGCTGAGAATTATAGTCTCGGAACACTTGCACTTGGCGTCAGTTTTGGGTAGAATATGGGTGGGACTTAAAAAGTTAACCCGGGACATTTTGAGACCACGAACAAGGGATAAGAGAAAGACGAAGTTGCAGGAGTGAAAGCATGCGTAATCTATTGGAAATCCAAAAGCAGCTTCTGCCTGATCTCATGGAAACCCTTAAGAGACGGTATACGATTCTACATCAGATCATGCTGTCCGATATTATTGGGCGCAGGACGTTAGCCGCATCGCTTGATATGACCGAGCGGGTGCTGCGCGCCGAGACGGATCTTCTGAAATCGCAGGGGCTCATTGAGATCGAGAGCGTCGGTATGCGCATTAGCGATGCCGGTCGCAGACTGCTTGACCTGCTGGAGCCGGTCGCCAAGAGCCTATTCGGCCTGGATGATCTGGAAGAGAAAATTCGTACAACGTACGGTCTCACCAAAGTAATTGTGGTACCTGGCGATTGTGAGACATCGCCGTTCACCAAGCGTGAGCTGGGGCGCGCAGGCTCCAAGGCACTGCTCAGCGTACTGCGAAGTGATGATACGATTGCCGTCACAGGTGGATCAACACTGGCCGAGATGGCCGATCAGCTGACCCCGCCGCTATCCCTTTCCTATAAGAACGCCTGGGTTGTTCCGGCGCGTGGAGGACTGGGAGAGAGCATGGAGATACAGGCCAACACCATTGCTTCAACCATGGCCAAACGGATTGGCGCCAATTACCGTCTGCTGCATGTGCCCGATCTGCTTAGCGGAGACGCATATGAGTCGCTTGCGCAGGACTCCAATATTGGAGAGATTGTACAAATTATCCGCAGATCGCGTATTATTGTACATGGAATAGGCGACGCCATTGAAATGACCCACCGCCGCAAGCTGGACTCCGGGACGATCTCAGAGATTCAGAGCGAGGGAGCCGTAGCCGAGTCCTTCGGATACTATTTCAATGAGAATGGCGAAGTGGTTCATACGATGCGGACCATGGGGCTGCGCCTGGAAGACATTATCCGTACGGAAGTCGTTATCGGTATTGCCGGCGGCAAACGCAAGGCGAAGGCCATTCATGCGATGCTGCGGTTCGGGCAAGAGGATATTCTCGTCATCGACGAGGCGGCGGCTGTTGAAATCGGCAAGGAAATCGACACACAGCTACAAAAGGTCCTATAGATTCCATTAAATGGGGCGCGCGCAAAGGGTTTATGCATTATACTTAACATTGTTGTCTTGACGAGCCTCACGGCCTGTCTTGAATAAATAAAACGAACTCTAGGAGGAACTATTCAATGAGTGTAAAAGTTGGTATTAACGGTTTTGGACGTATTGGACGCCTTGCATTCCGCCGTATTCAAAATGTAGAAGGTATCGAAGTGGTAGCAATCAATGACTTGACTGACGCTAAGATGCTTGCTCATTTGCTTAAATATGATACAACTCAAGGTAAATTCCAGGGAGACGTTGAAGTTCATGACGGATTCTTCAAAGTAAACGGTAAAGATGTTAAGGTTCTGGCGAACCGCAACCCTGAAGAACTTCCTTGGGGAGAGCTTGGCGTTGATATCGTTCTGGAATGTACTGGTTTCTTCACAACTAAAGAAGCCGCTGAGAAGCACCTGAAAGGCGGAGCTAAGAAAGTAGTTATTTCCGCTCCAGCTACAGGCGATATGAAAACTGTTGTGTACAACGTTAACGATGACATCCTTGACGGTTCCGAAACAGTAATCTCCGGTGCATCTTGCACAACGAACTGCCTGGCTCCTATGGCCAAAGTTCTGAACGACAAGTTCGGTATCATCGAAGGCCTGATGACAACTATCCACGCTTACACAGGTGACCAGAATACTCTTGATGCTCCACACGCAAAAGGCGACTTCAGACGCGCCCGCGCTGCTGCTGAGAACATCATCCCTAACACTACCGGTGCTGCTAAAGCCATCGGCCTGGTTATTCCAGAACTGAAGGGCAAACTTGACGGTGCAGCACAACGTGTGCCTGTAGCTACAGGTTCCCTGACTGAGCTGGTTACTGTTCTGGATAAGAGCGTAACCGTTGAAGAAATCAATGCAGCCATGAAAGAAGCTTCTGACCCAGAAACTTATGGCTACACTGAAGATGAAATCGTATCTTCCGACATCAAGGGTATGACTTTCGGTTCCCTGTTCGATGCAACTCAGACTAAAGTACTGACTGTTGGCGACAAACAGCTGGTTAAAACTGTTGCTTGGTATGACAATGAAATGTCCTACACTGCACAGCTGGTTCGTACTTTGGAGAAATTCGCTAAGCTTGCTAAATAAGACCGATTTCATATAAGCAGTACAATAGAGCGGAAACAAGGAAAGTCTGTTTCCGCTCTTTCTAAATGAACTGGATTCGTGTGAAATGGCTTCGTGAAGGAACCAATTTTGGGTGTGGAGGAAATGTTAATCATGAACAAAAAAAGTGTCCGTGATGTAGAAGTAAAAGGCAAACGCGTATTCGTGCGTGTAGATTTCAATGTGCCAGTGGAAGACGGCAAGATCACTGATGATACCCGTATCCGCGAAACCCTTCCAACAATTAAATACCTGATTGAGAACGGTGCAAAGGTCATTCTGGCCAGCCATATGGGCCGTCCTAAAGGCGAATTCGTTGATTCCATGCGGTTGACTTCCGCTGCAGTCCGTTTGTCTGAATTGCTCGGCAAACCGGTAGCCAAGGCTGATGAGGCCATTGGCGAAGCGGTAAAAGCGAAAATCGCTGAACTGAACGATGGCGATGTGCTTGTGCTTGAGAATGTCCGTTTCTACAAAGGTGAAGAGAAGAATGATCCTGAACTGGCTAAGCAGTTCGCTGAACTGGCTGACCTGTTCGTCAATGACGCATTCGGCGCAGCTCACCGTGCCCATGCTTCGACAGAAGGAATCGCTCACTTCCTGCCTGCAGTATCCGGTCTTCTGATGGAGAAGGAATTGTCCGTTCTCGGCAAGGCGCTTTCTAACCCGGAACGTCCTTTCACTGCCATCATCGGCGGTTCCAAGGTTAAAGACAAGATTGACGTTATCGACAACCTGCTGAATCTGGCTGACAATGTACTGATTGGCGGCGGCCTCTCTTACACGTTCACCAAGGCTCAAGGTTTCGAAATCGGTAAATCCCTGGTAGACAACGATAAGATTGATGCAGCGCTTGGATTCATCGAGAAGGCCAAGAAGCTGGGCAAGAACTTCGTGCTTCCGGTTGACGTTGTAGTCGCTGACAAGTTCGGTGCAGATGCCAACACTAAGATTGTAGATGTAACCGAGATTCCTGCGGACTGGGAAGGTCTGGACATCGGTCCTAAGACTCGTGAAATCTATGCCGATATTATCAAAAACTCCAAGCTGGTTGTATGGAATGGACCTATGGGCGTATTTGAAATCGATAAATTTGCTGAAGGTACTATTGCCGTAGCTCAGGCTTGTGCAACTACTGAAGGCTACACAGTTATCGGCGGCGGAGATTCCGCAGCAGCAGCTGAGAAATTCCACCTCGCAGACCAGATGGATCACATCTCCACTGGCGGCGGCGCATCGCTCGAGTTCATGGAAGGCAAGGCTCTTCCAGGTGTAGAAGCACTGAACGACAAGTAATACCGAAGAGGGAGGCAATACATCACTATGAGTAGAACACCTATTATTGCAGGCAACTGGAAAATGTTCAAAACCGTTCCGGAAGCCGAAGGCTTCATTGCTGAAATCAAAGGCCAGGCGGAAGTGGCAGGCGTAGAGACTGTTATCTGCGCGCCATTCACTAACCTGCCTGCACTGGTTGCAGCGGTACAAGGCACCACCATCAAGATTGGTGCACAGAACCTTCACTTCGAAGATAACGGTGCTTATACAGGTGAGATCAGCGGCGTAATGCTGAAGGATCTTGGTGTAGAGTATGTTATTATCGGTCACTCCGAACGCCGTGCTTATTTCGGTGAGACGGACGAAATCGTCAACAAAAAAATGCATGCGGCATTCCGTCACGGCATTACTCCAATTGTCTGCGTAGGCGAAAAGCTTGAAGAGCGTGAAGCTGACCAGACTAAGGACGTATGTAAGGTTCAGACTGAAGCGGCATTTGCCGGTCTTAGCGCAGAGCAGGCAGCAAGCGTAGTTATCGCTTACGAGCCAATCTGGGCGATTGGTACAGGTAAATCCTCCACTTCCCAGGATGCCAACGAAGTTATTGCTTATATCCGGACCCTTGTTAAAGGCCTGTACGATGAAGCAACAGCTGAAGCAGTACGTATCCAATACGGCGGCAGCGTGAAGCCTGAGAATGTAACGGAGTACATGAGTCAAAGCGACATCGACGGCGCTCTAGTCGGCGGTGCCAGCCTGCAGCCTGCTTCCTTCGTTTCACTCGTTGAGGGGGCGAAGTAAGAATGTCAGCTCCAAGACCAGTAGCACTGATTATCATGGACGGCTTCGGACTGCGTAACACGGATGAAGGCAACGCTGTTGCCCAAGCCAACAAGCCGAACTACGACCGTTACCTGAAGCAATATCCGAATACTACGCTTACCGCTTGCGGCGAAGCTGTAGGTCTGCCGGAAGGCCAAATGGGTAACTCTGAAGTAGGGCACCTTAACATTGGTGCCGGCCGTATTGTATACCAGGACCTGACCCGTATCGACAAGTCGATACGCGATGGGGAATTCTTCGAGAACGAAACGCTGGTGGCTGCCGTAAGAAGCGCCAAATCAACCGGCAAAAAACTTCACCTCTATGCACTGGTATCCGATGGCGGCGTACACAGCCACATCAATCACCTGTTCGCCATGCTCGATCTGGCTAAAAAAGAAGATCTGCATGAAGTCTATATTCATGCCTTCATGGATGGCCGTGACGTAGCACCTGACAGTGGACAGAAGTTCATTCAGGATCTGGTCGGCAAGATTGAAGAGGTTGGCGTAGGTACGATAGCTACGGTATCCGGACGCTACTTCGCGATGGACCGTGACAAACGCTGGGAACGTGTAGAGAAGGCTTATCGTGCAATGGTATATGGCGAAGGCCCTAAATATACCGATGCCCTTCAGGCCATCACTGCATCCTACCAGAATTCTGTGTTCGATGAATTCGTGGAGCCAAGTGTGATTGTAGACAGCCAGAACAATCCGGTAGCGACAGTGGAGAGCGGCGATTCTGTCATTTTCCTTAACTTCCGTCCTGACCGTGCGATCCAGCTGTCACAAGTGTTCACGAACTCGGATTTCCGCGGCTTCGACCGTGGTCCTAAGTTCCCGCAAGGCCTGCACTTCGTATGCCTGACTACCTTCAGTGAGACGGTTCAAGGCTTCGTGGCTTACTCCCCGAAGAACCTGGACAACACGCTCGGTGAAGTGCTGGTTCAGCAGAACAAGAAGCAGCTGCGTATTGCAGAGACGGAGAAGTATCCGCATGTGACCTTCTTCTTCAGCGGCGGACGCGATGAGGAGCTTCCGGGCGAGACCCGTATCCTGATCAACTCGCCGAAAGTGGCAACCTATGATATGAAGCCAGAGATGAGCGCTTACGAAGTGGCGGCGGCCTGCGTAGCGGAGATCGAAGCGGATAGACAGGATGCCATTATCCTGAACTTTGCTAACCCTGATATGGTAGGACACTCCGGCATGCTGGAGCCTACAATCAAGGCGGTTGAAGTAACGGACGAATGCGTAGGCAAGGTTGTGGATGCTGTAGTTGCCAAGGGCGGCGTTGCTATTATCATTGCCGACCACGGGAATGCGGATATGGTATTCGATGAGAACGGACGTCCGTTCACAGCCCATACCACTAACCCGGTTCCGTTCATCGTTACCACTGAAGATGTAGTACTGCGTGAAGCTGGTATTCTCGCAGATGTGGCACCGACGATCCTGGATCTGATGGGACTTCCGCAGCCTGCGGAAATGACCGGACAATCCATGATTGCCAGCCGCAAATAAGCAAGACAACTGTTTTTGTAAACCCAAAACCATTGTATAAAAGGAGATTAAACTTACATGACTATTATTTCTGATGTGTATGCACGCGAAGTCCTTGACTCCCGTGGTAACCCTACTGTAGAGGTTGACGTATATCTGGAGTCCGGCGCAAAAGGCCGCGCTATCGTTCCTTCCGGCGCTTCCACTGGCGCTCATGAAGCTGTAGAGCTTCGTGACGGCGACAAATCCCGTTACATGGGTAAAGGCGTTCTGAAAGCTGTTGAGAACGTAAACGAAATTATCGCTCCGGAAGTAATCGGTATGGATGCTCTTGACCAAGTGGGCATCGACAAGCTGATGATCACTTTGGACGGAACTCCTAACAAAGGCAAGCTGGGCGCTAACGCAATCCTGGCAGTATCCATGGCCGTAGCACGCGCTGCTGCAACTGCTCTGGACATTCCTTTGTATGTATACCTGGGCGGATTCAACGCCAAGACTCTTCCAGTACCAATGATGAACATCATCAACGGTGGTGAGCATGCCGATAACAACATCGACGTTCAAGAGTTCATGGTTCTTCCAGTAGGCGCTCCAAGCTTCAAGGAAGCACTGCGTACTGGTGCAGAAATCTTCCACAACCTGAAATCCGTACTGCAATCCAAAGGCCTGAACACAGCTGTGGGCGACGAAGGCGGCTTCGCACCGAACCTGGGTTCCAATGAAGAAGCAATCACTACAATCATCGAAGCGATCGAAAAAGCCGGTTACAAACCAGGCGTTGACGTATTCCTTGGTATGGACGTTGCTTCCACTGAGTTCTACAAAGACGGTAAATACACACTTGCAGGCGAAGGTAAATCTTACACTTCCGCTGAGTATGTTGACCTGCTGGCTTCATGGGTTGAGAAGTACCCAATCATCACTATCGAAGACGGTATGTCTGAAGATGACTGGGATGGCTGGAAATTGCTTACTGAAAAATTGGGCGACAAAGTCCAATTGGTTGGTGACGACCTGTTCGTTACGAACACTGAGCGTCTGGCAACTGGTATCGAAAAGGGTATCGGTAACTCCATCCTGGTTAAGGTTAACCAGATTGGTACACTGACTGAAACCTTCGATGCGATTGAAATGGCGAAACGTGCCGGCTACACAGCTGTAATCTCCCACCGTTCCGGTGAGTCCGAAGACAGCACTATCGCTGACATCGCTGTAGCAACCAACGCTGGCCAGATCAAGACTGGTGCTCCTTCCCGTACAGACCGTGTGGCTAAATACAACCAACTGCTTCGCATCGAAGACGAGCTGGGCGAATTGGCTCAATACAACGGCCTGAAATCCTTCTACAACCTCAAAAGATAATTTCTTTTGAATCTATAGGTACCATGAGCCTGCCGGTTTCCGGCAGGCTTTTTTGATGCTTCTACCTGCGATAGATGGCAATAATGAGATTTTCCTAGTGAGATGGGGCGGGAATGCCGTCTGGAAGGTTGTATTCAATCAGCGGCTATGATAAAATAAAAATGCTGTTTATGAAACGGATATTCTAATTTAGCATAGATAGTGATGCTTGGACGTAGGAGGTGGAAGTGAATGGATATCTTTTTGAAAGTGGTGCTTCTGATTTTTGCCGTAGGTCTGATTGCGGTCGTTCTTCTGCAAAAAGGGAAAAGTGCAGGTCTTTCCGGTGCCATCTCCGGCGGTGCTGAGCATCTCTTCGGTAAAACAAAGGCACGCGGTATGGAGCTTGTGCTGCAGCGTGTAACAGTTGGTCTGGCGGCTGGATTCTTCATCATGTCAATTGTTGTTGCCATTGTTGTTGAATAACTCGTCTACAGTAAGCCTTCGCTCTGTTCTTAATGGAATAGACGGGGGCTTTTTTGATAGATTTGGGGTCCCCGCAAAGTACCTGAGTCATCATTGAAGCTAAAGCCCCACTTTGTGGGGTTATTTTGTATGCAGATTTAATATTGTGAACATCATAACAGGGATGCCCGGGATTGATTTCGTGTATACTAGGGTATGAAGTATATAAAGGTAAATTTTACTTGAAATGATTACAGTGCAATAGGACAAGGCATACATATGTGCCAGTGCATAGGAATGCTGCAGGAGGCTGAGATGACGAACATGATAACACAGGAAATCTTACTTGATTTCATGCGGGAGACCGCTTATAAACCACTAACTTATGAAGAACTGGTGAGCCATTTCGCCACCCAGGATAGTGCCGATTTCAAAGCCTTTGAGGCTCTATTGATTGAACTGGAAAAGGATGGCCGGATCATATTGACCCGGGGTAGCCGCTATGGTGTGCCTGAGCGGATGGATTTGCTGCGCGGACGGTTGCAGGTTCATGCGAAGGGCTTTGCTTTTCTGATTCCCGATAACCGGGAGCACCCGGACGTGTATATCCACGCGAACGATCTGAAGGGTGCAATGAACGGCGATATCGTCTTGATCCGTATTACCTCGAAGAGCCCGTCCGGCGGGCGCATGGAAGGCGAAGTGGAACGGATTCTGATCAGAGGCGTGTCGCAGACGGTGGGTGTCTTCCAGAGCCTGGAGACCTATGGCTTCGTGCTGCCTGACGATAAGCGGATTAACCGGGATATTTTCATCCCCAGGGAGTCTTTCAAGGGTGCGGTTGACGGGGAAAAGGTGGTTGTCCGCATTGTGAACTATCCGGAGGGCCGTGCTGCGGCTGAGGGCGAGATCATTGAAATCCTTGGTCATAAGGATGACCCCGGCGTAGATATTCTGTCGGTAATCCGTAAGCATCAGCTTCCGGAGGCTTTTCCGGCTGAGGTGATGACGGAAGCGGAGCAGGCGCCGGATTCGATCACAGATGAAGAAATTATCGAGCAGGGGCGGCGTGATCTGCGCGGGCTCAATATCGTAACGATTGACGGCGCGGATGCTAAGGATCTGGATGATGCGGTCAACGTAGAGCGTCTGGAGAATGGTCATTATAAGCTGGGCGTTCATATTGCTGACGTAGGCTATTATGTGCGTGAAGGCTCTGAGCTGGACAAGGAAGCCTATGACCGCGGTTGCAGTGTGTACCTGGTGGACCGTGTTATTCCGATGCTTCCGCACCGGCTGTCGAACGGTATCTGCAGCTTGAATCCGCAGGTTGACCGTCTGACGATGTCCTGTGAAATGGAATTCGACGAGCAGATGAAGATCGTGAAGCACGATGTCTTCACCAGTGTTATCCGCACGAAGGAGAGAATGACCTACTCTGACGTACGGAAAATTGTCGAGGATGAAGATCCTGGGCTGCTGGAGCGGTATGCTCCGCTAATCAGTGATTTCCGGCTGATGAAGGAGCTGGCGATGAAGCTGCGCGATGCCCGGATGCGGCGCGGGGCGGTGGATTTCGATTTTGAAGAGAGCAAGATTATTGTAGATGAGGCCGGTAAGGCTATCGATATTGTAAAACGTGAGCGCTCTGTGGCAGAGCAGATTATTGAAGAGTTCATGCTGGTTGCTAATGAGACGGTGGCAGAACATTTCCACTGGCTGAAGGTTCCGTTCCTGTACCGGATTCATGAAGACCCGGACCCGGAGAAGCTGCAGAACTTCATGGCTTTTGCGGCTAACTTCGGTTACCACGTGAAGGGCAGGGGGAATTCGGTTCACCCGCGCGCGCTCCAGGATCTGCTGGAGCAGATTCAGGGAACGAAGGAGCAGACGGTAATCAGTACGATGATGCTGCGCTCCATGAAGCAGGCGAAGTATGATGCCGAGAGCACCGGGCACTTCGGACTGGCAGCGGAATTCTATTCCCACTTCACCTCACCGATCCGCCGTTATCCCGATCTGGTCATTCACCGCGTTATGCGTGAGGTCCTTGAGAATGGCGGAGCTCTAAGCGAGAAGCGTCACGAATACCTGGCCTCCCGGATGCCGGATATTGCCCAGCAGTCCTCGGAGCGTGAGCGTGTGGCTGTTGAAGCCGAGCGGGATACCGAGCAGCTGAAGAAAGCGGAGTTCATGCAGGACAAGGTTGGCGAGGAATTCGAAGCCATGATCAGCAGCGTGACCAGCTTCGGGATGTTCATTGAGCTGGACAATACGGTCGAAGGTCTCATTCGCCTCAGTGCGCTGACGGATGATTACTACCACTTCGATGAAGCTCATATGGCGCTGATCGGCGAGCGTACCTCCAAGGTCTTCCGCATCGGCGATGAAGTGAAGATCCGCGTAGCCAAGGTCAATATGGATGACCACACCATCGACTTCGAGCTGGTCGATATGAAGCCGCGCGCGGCGGGAGATCACCGGAGCTACGGTGGACGGGGCAGCAAAGGCGGCCGTCCGGGCGCCGGAGGCTTCAGCAAGCCGTTCGCCGGTAATGCTGGAGGCGGCAAGGGCCGTGGCGGTAAAGGTAAGCCTGGCAGCGCTGCTGCCGGGGGCAAGAACGGCGCCGGCAAGAAGAAGGGCGGCGCAGGTTCGGGCGGCAGCTTCGGCGCGGCCGGAAAGAACGGTGCCCCTGCCGCAGCAGGTGGGGGCGGAAGCCTCGGCGCCGCTGCGGCAGGCGCCGGGAACGGGCCGCGCGCAGACGGAGCGGCGGCGTGGGACATCGCCGGCGCAGCAGGCAGCGGCCGCAAGCGCGGCCGCGGGCCGGAAGCGGCAGCGCGGCGTGGTCTTGCCGCCGCTGGCGCAGCGGGCGGCGCGAAGGCGGACCGCCGGGGCGAAGCCGGCGGGTCTGGCGCTCCGCGCGAGGGCGGCAGAGGCCGCAGCGCGGAGGCCGGTGGCGGTGCCGGCGGACGCGGCATCGCTTTCGGTTTTGGCTCGGGCAAGGGCGGCTACGGCGCGCCGAGCGGTGGCGGGTCTGAGCAGGCGGGCGGTGAGCTGCGCGGCGTAGACGCGAGCACACGGTTCCGCAGCCGCGAGGATCTGGGGCAAGGCGAGCGCGGCGCAGCGCCGGAGGGCAAGGGCAGCCGCAAGAAGAAGAAAGGCGGCGTGTTCATTGGACCTTCCGTGACGCCGGGCACTGATAAGGCCGCGGATGCGCAGAAAGCTAAGCGTAAGAAAAGAAAAAAGAACGTGGACTAGAAAAAAATGGACTGTCCCAAAAGTATACTAGCGGAGACAGGCCTCTATCTTGAAAAGCTTAAAATTCAAAAAAGCAGCGATTCTCCCGTTATTGGAGAATCGCTGCTCTGCGTTTTTGGTCATTTGCAGCTTGTTTTAAGCATCCACAAAGTACTGCTCCAGTAAAACGTATTTTTCGTCATCCAGAAACTGGAGCACAGCGATTGTAACAACGTTTCGTTCGCGGAGCGTCCTCACCGAGCGCAAACGTCCATCCAACTCCAAAGCAAGGGGTGTCCCAGCCATTTCCTGGCTTATGGGACACCCCTTGTTTTGCAATTTTTTAAAATCGTCCAAAATTAATTGTAAAGGGAGCTTTACATTTGAAAAAAATGGTATTATGATAAAAATGTAAACTAATACAAGAGGATGGTAAATATGGGGGTAGATGATCAGAATTTAAAACATCATATTATTGAGTTGCGCGCAGAGAGGGGTTGGACGCAGCAGCAGTTGGCAGATGCCCTTCGGGTTAGCCGTCAGACGGTCATCTCGATTGAAAGGAACAAATATATGCCATCCCTCAAGCTGGCTTTCCGCATTGCTGATGTCTTTCAGAAAAGCATCTACGAAGTGTTTGATTATGTGGGGGGAGATTAATGTGGACGTTTTTTCTCGTGTGAATTCTATTTTTGCAGTACTGGGTTTTTTGTCGTTTATAGGGATACTACTGCTCTGTTTTTCTAATATCCGGGATGAACGGGGAATCTATATTCTCAACAAGTTTTTCAGGAGTATGTTTGTCATCTTGAGCACCAGTTTTTCACTAATTATCCTGATTAGCTCATGGATCGACCCGGGCTACGAGCTGTATCGAAATATGGTGACAATCTTATTTTCATTATCTTTTATAATAGGTCTTTTTATCTGGGTAGGCTTGTGGAGACGGAACTGAACAGTGTTGGCCAGCAGGTACTAGGGAGGAATGAATTTGGACTTTCTAATTATTGATCAAGTCTCTAAAAGAATTGGCAATAAAGATATTATAAAAAATGTAAGTTTGTCGGTTCCTAAAGGAAAAATATTTGGACTACTTGGGCCTAACGGGGCTGGAAAGACCACCTTAATTAAGATCATCGTTGGGATGATGAAAATGAGCTCGGGAGATGTTCGCATTGGAGGCAGTTCCATTCGGTCTGAGTTCAAAAGTGCGATTAAAAAGACAGGGGCTGTAATAGAAAATCCTTCGTTTTATGAGGAAATGACGGGTTATCAAAATTTAAAGTACATCTCTGCCTTTCGTAAAAGTGCGGATAAAGCGGATATTGAACGCCAATTGAAGGCATTTGGTTTAAGCGAGAGTGCAAATCAAAGAGTCAAAAAGTATTCATTGGGGATGAAGCAACGCCTTGGTTTGGCAGTTTCACTGTTGCATAATCCCGATCTGGTCATTTTAGATGAGCCAACCAACGGTTTGGACCCACAAGGTATTATTGATCTGAGGCGAATGCTCAGGGAGCTGGCAGACAAGCAAGGGAAGACGATTTTTTTATCCAGCCATTTATTGTCCGAGGTAGAAATGTTGTGTGACTACTATGGAATTATGAACCACGGAGAATTACTAGAAATTAAGATGAATGAGAGAACGAACAATAATTTTCGTTATACTCTTTCTTTCGACGAGCTGCAAATGGATCAGGCTATGATGCTGCTGACAAGAGAAGGTTACACCGTAGAGAAGAGCAAGGGAGCCTCTGAGCTATCGTTCTTTTTGCCAGAAGAACAAATCATGAGGGTAATCCATATGTTGAAACATCATGATATAGAGGTGCTCAAGATGAAACAGGAAAAAAGAACGTTGGAGGAAGATTTTATAGAATTGTTGAATGCGGATATGGGGGCGAGCTGATGCGATTACTTCAGAATGAAATGTATCGGTTTTACAGCAACCGTAATACTTGGTTGATTACCTTTTTGTTGTTCGTTATTACCGTGGCTTATGCGGTCCTTGTGGGCTTCAGTAGCTCTAAGAGTATTGTTGGAGATGGTAACTGGAGAGCTGGAGTCGAGAGTCAAATACAGGCTGATCAGAAGCAGATGGCTATTCTGTCACCAACTATGCCCATGTACCGTTTTCTGTCCGAGCAGATCGCTGTGAACCAGTACCGGCTGGATCAGAATATTCCTCCCACCACCCGGTATGATGCATTTACACTCATTGATCAGTTAAGACCGGTTACCACTATCATTACTTTGGTCGCTATTGTATTTGGTGCTAATGCAATTTCTGCTGAACATTCAAAGGGAACTATCAAATTTGTTATAACTTCGCCCGTCCATAGAAGCAGCTATCTTCTGCTAAAATATGTGTCCACGGTGATTAGTATTATTTTGTTGTTCATAACATTTCTGATATTTGCAGCATTGCTGGGATATTTGTGGCTGGGAACGGGGGGGAGCAATTCCTATCTGGCCTATCAAGGCGGGGAAATTGTACAGATGTCAATGGTATCCTATCTCTGTCTAAAATATTTAGCTACACTCATTACGATAATAATGATCACCACCTTAGCTTTTACCATATCCGTATTGTTTAAAAATGCAATACTTTCGGTAAGTGTCTCCTTGCTGCTCTACTTCACTGGAACAACGTTAACACAATTTTTTGCAACAAAATTCGATTGGACAAAATACTTAATTTTTACCAACTACGACTTTTCCACTTATCTGGATGGCACACCAGTGATTGAAGGAATGACTCTTTCTTTTTCGCTGATCGTAGTGCTGGCTTATTTTATAGCATTTATGTGTATATCCTTTCTGTCCTTTACCCAAAGAGATATTACATCATAACTGCGATAGTTGCCGTGAATAGACAAAAAGTACGAAGAAGCTGGTATGGGATTCACGGCTTCTTCGCACTTTGCTCTAAAGATTACTGCAGTCTGATACCAACCGGTGGGGATAAATGAAGAATCTGCGGCAACTTGCCGGGAAAGGCTTCTTGCAGCAGCCCAAAACCTACTCCGCTCCAGCCAAGCATTAGACCTACAGCCTCCACACCACGGGACACTCCCCCATTCAGTCTATGTTTATTATAGTATTCAAGCAGTCTGGCAGAAAGATCAGATGTCGCTGCTTTAACCGCAGGGTTCTCTTTGGAGAAGTTATTTAGAATCTCAAGTTGTCCAAAGTCTCCGTGGCAGAAAGAACGGTTATTATCTATACCCAACCTGAGCGTAGTGTCAATTCCCGCTTCAATTTCGGATTGGAGGATCGCGTCGTGATACCCGCATTCACGCAGAATGTAACGGGACAGCAGTATACCGGGAGCGCCATGACACCAGGCAACAGAAAGCTGATCCCGGCCAATTGATTTCCAGTTCTTCTCATTTGGGACATACATGCTACGCTCAAACTGCAAGCCATCCCCAATTGTACGTTGAACTGAACGGTCTTCCATGAGTCTGTTGAACTTGGCTAGCGCAGCCAAAATGCCGGAAGACCCATGGGCAAATCCGGTATAGAACTTCTGGTGATAGGGATCACGCCAGGCCAGGCCAGTGGACATCACAGTTGCGTTGCGCTGCAAATGCCGAACACATTGTTCAGCAAGCTCAAGAATTTCCTGTTCCTGTTGCTGTTCGTATAGGGAGAGTAGTACCAGTAAGGCACCGGCAGTTCCCCCGGTAACATCATATTGGTTATCTTCTGCTATCGCTTTCTTGATAAGCGGGAGAAATTCCAATGCTGTCTGGAACCATTCCGGGCGCTGTTGGTTCACTGATGCATGTTGAAGGAAATAGAGATAGCTTGTAATTCCGGTGAATCCGCCTACTTCAAAATAGGATGTCCAATCAATATTTTGATTTCGCAACTCGTGTAGTGCATCAGTAACGGTATTCACGCATCGTGCTGTAAAGTCTTCAAATCTGTTATCTTCAGGAATCAGGTTTCCGAGATAGCTAAGATAAAAGCCAATGCCGGCTACACCATTGTAAAAATCCAAGTTAACAGGTGATATTGTCCAGGATATTTCATCAATGCCTTTGATCATTGTACTGATCCAGCTGACATCCTTACCGCCTTCGATAGTGATAGATTGCTCCAGGACATACTGCCCTACTCTTTTGGAACAACTAAGGATGCTTTCAGGGTCTGCTTCTTGGACTGTGTATGACCCGGTCTCTTTGCTGAGAACCAGCGAATCAATGTGATGCTTTGCGTTAAAAGAGGCAAGGATAGACATGCGTATAACATGCAACTGTTCGCCTAGATCAGTGTTCGATAAAGAATGGATTTTATCATGGACTCTTGCCAGAGCCGGTTTTTCAAAATAATTATTGATCCTTATTTGATTGGTCAGTTCTAAGTAGGTGTGGGAGGGAGCGGATAGAAAGTATGGAATATCTCCATCCAAAAGGTCAGACAATTCGTTCTTCACGACATCGCGGTTCGTGATGTGATCATCGTTAGCTTTCTCCAATCTGCTCATAAAGACTTCCCGGTCAATGGCATCTCTAAGGAAATCTGGATGGTAACTTCGATTCAGCAGTTGGGCGTAGACAGCGGTTGGCCGAATGATTGTTCTAACAGGGCAGCCCTCGAACATAGTCAGAAGCGAAAGGTAAGATGCTTTGTTGCTATCAATTAGCTGATATACCTGCTTGAAGCCATCCATAATGGAATCCAGATAATCAACAATTTCAACAGGATTACCCTGTATTTTCGGGACATTCTGCGCCCCTTGTATATCAAAGGAATCTTTGGCTAAGTGCATGTCATCACGAAAAGATTGCTTAATCTGATAGGCTTTGAATGGAGCTTCCTGAGCTTCCTTTCCGCTAAGTCCGCTTAAGTCTAACACTCTGTTGCTGTCTTTTTTCTCATAATAGGAGTTGAAGGGGAGAAGCCCGGTGGAATTCACTGATCGTGTCAGTATGTGGCGTGCTTTGGCAAGGGCTGTATCCAGCGAGACCTCAATATACTTAGTCTGGTGAAACAGGGACTCCAAGTCTATCAGAATCGGATGATCCTTACAGGCAATAATATTCTCATGGTGAAAATCAACGGCATCAATACTGTATAATACGGCCAGCAGTTGACCCAAACGTATGTAATAGTCATTTAGTTGTTCAAGTGAGTCACATTCCTGGTACTTGACGAACTCTGACCATCCATAGGTTTCACGGTTCAGTATAGTGTAAGTGGCCAATTGTCTTGGCGGCTGCCGGGAATTAATCCAGCTAAGGATGTTTTGGAACTTAATATCCACTTCATGGCTTCTAGGCTTGTATACAATTTTTTTGTTGTTATCAAATCGAAGGATAGCCACCATTTTTCCTTTGTCATGAGAGTCACCGAGTCCAAGATCAAGATCAATAATTTCCCCCAGAATGTTGAAAAGATCTTTGATTTGTTCAATGTCCTGCTTAAGGCGCTGCAAGAGTTGGGCAACATTTTCGATCCAATAAGCTGTTTTTGTACATAAGAGCCGTAGTAAGACGGGATATTCTTCAAATAATGAACGGATATAGGAAACATCATTCAGGAAAAGGTTATTGAAGTTTGCATATCTTTCTTCGGGGGTATCGCCGGCTAATTGTTCTTGAACCCGTAATACATTCAATTCAAGAATAAGGGTTTGATAGGCTATACCGAGCAGGGTTTCTTTTAAATGGTACAAGGTTTTTTCTTTGATTGAGGCAGGTAAGTATACCTTTTGTGAAGCGAATTCTTTATCGGCTACATAAGCGAAGCGTGTTAGTAAGGCATCGAAGATAAGAGTGTCGGAAGGCGAAACATCCATTAATTCTGATTGAAAAGTAGAAAAGAAGCTTTTCTCAATCGCCATCCAATGCTCAAATGGATGCAAATCACCGGAATTCCCCTCAATCAACACAGCAAGTGAAGAATGGGCGAGTGCTTCTACGCTATCACCTGTAAAAATAGAAACAGATTTGTTAAGCCACGCATCATCGTCGTTAAACAATGACCGCCAATAGGCGGTCTTCTCTTTGACTGCTAGACAGCTGTCTGTATCTGCTATTGGTTCTCTTTCACTATAAGTAAAATATTTATTATTCATAGTTGGCACACACCTAGTAAGGTATTTGAAATGAAGACGAGTAAGGCATTTCTTCAAGAATGACAAGAAGCGGACGGCATTCTAAAAAACCGTCCGCAGCTTATTCTTGATTAGTTTAATTACAGCTAGGCATACATTCTTTGGTGGCTGTACAAACCCAGCCGTTGTTGCCAAGCGTCATACTGACAAGGATGCTAGTACTTGTAGTCAGGGTATTAGTGTTCCATCCTCCGGCAATATTCTGAAGATCCTCTTCCTTCAACTCTGCTAATACATCACCGGAGGGGTGAAGAACAGCACTAACATTTTTTCTGGCCATTGGATTTTTCCATGCAGACACCATTTCATTGTTGAAATTCATAACGACATCTCCCTTTTACATTTTTTTTAAAAAATTGGTAGACTTGGAATTCCAAATATAGTATATTTTACTTCATAAAGGATAGTCAACCCCTAATCTTACATATTATTCTAGAAATAAAATTTGAAAGGATGATATATTTCATGAATAATTCACAAGTTCGCAATGATTTTTTGAAATCTAGTGATTTGGTAGGAGTAATCAATGAAGAGGAATTGAAAATGCTGACCGGGGGAACGGGCGATGTGAATCCGGAGACAACTCCGCTTACCCCCTCTTCCTGGACATGCATTACGGCGGGAGTTACGGTTTCGGCAAGCCTTTGCCCAACTACTAAATGTACTAGCCGCTGCTAATTGGAATTAAAATAATTTCTTTAACTATCCTTTTAGTGTAAGACTTAGGGGCGTACGATGCTTATGGATTTTGCACCGCGGCTGCCGTGAAGCTTGTCTTTGTGGCAGTCTTCTATTTAATTCGAGGGTAAGGGATGATAATGATGACAGAGTTCACACCCGCGTTTAAACAAAGCGCCTATTTGCATGAATTAGTGCCGTTTTCAACGAATATGGCTCATACCGAGGGAGAGGGTATTGCGTACGATATTTCTGAAAAGGCTTTGAATAATAAACTATATTCACTCCAACTGACTAAACAAAACTATGAGCTTGCTATCCGGAACTATCCGGAACTATCAGATCAGCATTCTCCGGAATGGGTGCTGACTCTTCAGGAGATTCTAGCTTACAATCCTAAATCAGTATCCGATATCAAATATGAGCTGCCTCATAAGTCCTTTATTACATATTTCACTCCATTTGTACTGTTCATCCAACATTCTTTGGAGGTATTTTTTAAAGCTTTGGCACAGAATCATCCTCAATTGGAGGATATGGTGGATGTCCATCAATACATCGAAAGCGTAATTGCCATTATTCATAGCGACATAGATAAGCTGTCAACCAAGATGCTTATTGCGGAACTGAATATAGCAAGGTTAGGGGGAATACTGGAAGGGAATACCGGAGAGGAACGATATGTTTATTATGTTGAGCAATGTCTGGGTGATTCCAAATATTATGCCGAAATTTTTGAAATATATCCGGTATTGGGGCGAATTATTTGTGAACGTCTTCTCCAGTTGATAGAGATTCACAAAACGCTTGCAAGTCGTTATTTACAAGATTATGTATCTATTAAAGCTGAGTTTGGAATGCATCATCCACGATTGCTCAGTCTCCAGGGCGATTTGGGTGATTCTCACAAGAAAGGACATAGTGTAGAAATCGTTGAGACCTCTGCCGGCAAATTGGTGTATAAGCCACGTTCGCTTGCGGTTGACGTTCATTTTGCTGAAGTTGTAGCCTGGCTGAATGACAATGGTGTGAAATATCCTTTACGTACAGCTAAGGTGCTTGACCGTGAACACTATGGGTGGCAGGAGTTTATTCCATATAGCGATTGTACGGAAGAAGAACAGATAAAGCGTTTTTTTTACAGACAAGGTATAAATGTGGCTCTGCTGTATGCTTTTCGCTCTGTTGATTTCCATAATGAGAATTTAATTGCATCGGGTGAATATCCGGTCCTTATTGATTTGGAGACTTTGTTCGACAATACAATTGATTTATACCAGGATCATAAAGAACTTCATGTGACCGCGCTGGAGCTGAAGAATTCAGTGTTGTCCTCTATGATGTTGCCTGTTAAATTCAAGCATGATCAGGTACTTGACTACGATCTAAGCGGAATTGCTGGAAAGGGTGGGCAGCTGTCCAAGAGGAATAAGGGATATTCTATAGACAATTTTGGCACAGATGTGATGTTGTTTGCCGAAGCCGAAATCTTAACACAGAGTAAGCTTAATGTTCCGGGCATCAATGGACAAGAAATTGAAATTTTCAACTATAAAGAAGACCTGCTCGAAGGATTTCGTGAAACGTATGGTTTGATTGCAACTCATAAGAAGGAATTCGAGTCTTTGTTAGACCTCTTTGAGAACGATGAGGTGCGGCATGTCTTCAGGCCTACTCATGTGTATGGTAAATTCCTGGAATCCAGTATTCACCCTAAGTATTTGCAAAGGGGAATCGACCGGGAGAGTCTATTTGACTACATGTGGTCTATTACCGAATGGTCCGACCGTGCGCATATCTTCGTACGTTCTGAAATAGATGATTTAATCAACCATGATGTTCCTTACTTTACTTTCCGTGTTGGCAGTAAGCACTTGTATAATGGAGCAGGGGAAGCGTTTGATGACTTTTACAAAGAGACCAGCCTTTCCCTGACCAAGGACCGCATTCGTTCCTTCAGCCAAGCAGATCGTCTAAAGCAAGAGAGATACATCTCTCTTTCAATAGCCACACTCATTGATAATGTATGGAAAGGTAAACCTGATCTTTCCACACAGTCTCCCTCTTCCGTATCAGTAAGAGAAGAGGTTGTTGCTATAGCTGACCGGATATTGTCAACTGCTCTGTATGATACCAAAGGGAGAGGTCCGTTCTGGATTAGTACCAGTGTCGGGGATGAAGATGATATCTATTTATCACCTCTTCCACCGGGGGTATACGACGGATTAGGAGGTCTGGCAATCTGTTATGCCCAGTTGGGAAGCACCTTGAAATCGGAGAAGTATGAGGAAGCCGGAAGATCCATCTTGAATGAGATCATAAATGAGGAAAAATTCTGGATGGCCAATATGGACTCTACCTCTGCTTTTTTTGGTATTGGTGCTTTCATATATGTGTATTCCTACTTGGGTTGTTTGTGGGATGACACGACATTGTTTAAAAGAGCGGTAGATTTGTTGCCCTACATCGAGAAGCTTCTTCCGTCGGAAAAGGATATTGATATCATTAGAGGTCACGCGGGTCTGCTGAAAGTGTTAACTAATCTTTATCGTGTTTATCCAAGTGAAAAAGTTCGGTTGGCGTTGCAGAGCTTAACAGATCAGTTTTTGGTTGAGCTTGACAATTCCGTCCTTCAGGATAGCTGCCTAAGGTCTGCTGGATTTGCACATGGCCTTAGCGGGCTTGCCTTTTCTCTAGCGCATGTCCAGAGTGTGCTTCCGATACCTGAAATTGAGCGTGTAATCATTGAATTACTGCGCATCGAGAATCAGTTCTATGTGGAAGATAGCCGGAAATGGCTGGACCTGCGGCATAGCAAACACGAGTTATCCTCCGATTACTGGTGTCATGGCTCATACGGCATTCTGTTGGCCCGGGCTCATATCGGGGCTTTGTTGCCTAACGTGCCACCAGAGGTTTTAATGATTGAACGTTTATTAAAAGATCTTTCAGAAGAAAAAGAGGAAGCGATCGGACACTCGATGTGTCATGGTGATTTAGGTAACCGCAATGTAATGATGGATGTTCACTGTCTGGTTCCCGGATTGCAACCGTTCAATCGGGTGGAACAGATACGGGTTAACCGGATTCCTGAACAACATTGGATGACCGGAATGCACCCTGATATCGAATCGCTTGGTTTATTTACCGGACTTAGTGGAATTGCCTTAGGCTTGCTCCGGTTTATTGATCCCGTTATTCCATCCATTCTTTCGTTGGACATTCCGCACCATCGGGTAGCTGTATGTTCATAAAGAGGACACCATTTGTTGAGCAAATGCTGCAGACGGAATGCGGAGCATGTTGTATTTCTATGGTCGCAGGAAAGTACAATGTGCATAAGACATTAAGAGAATTGAGGGATATGGCAGGTATAGGCCGTGATGGAATTACAATGTATACGATGCGGAATATGGCCGTTAGACTAGGATTTGAGGCAAAAGTATTCCGGGTGGAAATGAGCCAACTCGTTAAACTGCAATTGCCGGTAATTGTTCATTGGGAAGAGAACCATTATGTAGTTGTTGATAAGATAAGTAAAAACACTGTAAGGATCATAGACCCGGCTATAGGCCGGCGTACTATATCCCACGAGCAATTTCAAAAAAGCTTCAATTCCATTGTATTAGAAATGCTACCAACAGAAGCAGTCGTCCCGCAAAAAAAAGGTTCAGTATGGGGAAAGTTCATCAAATACTTGTTGGAGATCCCTAAAAAAGTGGCGCTTGTCATCGTAATGGCTGTGATCTATCAGCTAGGAACTCTGGGTATGCCCATTTTAGTTCAGTATCTCATTGATAACATTATTACGGCCAATAATTTTCAATTGTTGTCTGTTTTTATGCTGGGTGTCATCTTACTGACGATAGTGCAGGGGGGAGTTCAGCTTTTTCGGGGGAAATTTATTATAGTCCTAAATAATGTGCTTGATAGAAGAATGATGCAGCATTTCTTTTCTCATATTTTGCGGCTTCCCTATCAGTTCTTTCAATTAAGATCGTTCGGTGATTTACTATTTCGGGCCAGCAGTCTCCGGGTGATCAGAGAGATGTTATCTTCTCGGATTGTGCTTGGAATGCTGGATTTCAGCGCGATTACTTTTATTACAATTTACATGTTGAATAAGTCTCCTCTTCTTACTGTTCTGGTAGTCGGATTATCGTTGTTAAATGTATTGGTATTGATTCTTACCAAACGCCGCCTAAAAGAGGTCAACCAGGACGAAATTCTGAAGACCTCTCAACTTCAGAGTTATCAGACTGAATTTCTATATGGCATCTTTGGAATCAAAACAGCAGGCATTGAGAAGGAAACATATAACCGCTGGGCCTCTTTCCTTGATCAGCTAATTAATGCTTATAAGAATAAAGAAGGATTTGTGAATATAATCTCCTCCATATCCGGCACGCTGCAAATGATGTCCCCTCTGGTTGTGCTATGGATCGGGGCCATGCAATTATTCGATAACCAGCTTTCGTTAGGTGAGCTGATAGCATTCTATTCGCTCTCTAACAATTTCTTTAGTATGAGCGGTTCTATTGTGCAGACAGTTAATGCATTGTTACTGACCGGAGCTTATCTAGAACGTGTGCAGGACGTATTGGAGGAGCCGCTTGAACATACAGATGACGACAAGGAAGTTATTGTAGAATTCAAAGGAAATATCCGCTTGGAGAAAGTATCATTTCGATACAGTCAGCACAGTGAGCTGGTGGTAAATGACATCAATCTTGATATCACCTCTGGACAAAAAATAGCGATTGTCGGAAAATCCGGTGCTGGAAAAAGTACTTTGGCTAAACTAATTCTTGGTTTATATATGCCTTCGGACGGCACGATTTCCTTTGACGGGAAAGATATCCGTGAATTGAACTTAAGCGCACTTCGTAAGCAGATTGGAGTAGTGCCTCAGGATGCTTCCCTGTTCAATAGGAGCATTAAAGACAATATCTCATTGTACAATGAAGAAGTCACAATGGAAGAGATCGAAAATGTCACAAGGATGGCTGAAATCTATGAGGATATTGTCCGGATGCCTATGGGATTTAACACAATGGTATCTGAGCTCGGAATGAATATATCTGGAGGACAGCGGCAGCGGATTGCTCTGGCGAGGGCGCTGCTTAACAAGCCTTCTGTCATATTACTGGACGAAGCTACTAGCTCGTTGGATCATCAGAATGAAAAACGGATAGATCATTTTCTAAGAAAGCTAAAGTGTACACGGATTGTCATCGCCCACAAGCTTACGACCATAATGGATTCAGACCTGATTATAGTGATGGAGGACGGGAGAACCGTGGCTCGTGGAACGCATTATGAACTGCTGGAGACAAGTCAATTCTATGGAGAGTTTTATGCCAAATTTCAAGAGAATACGTATTCACTGACGGACGAAAGGGGAATAACCATTTGAGAATGATCAATAAAAAAACGGCTATTATTATGCTCTTGCTGTTCATACTCCTTGTGCTGCAGCCTATAGCATCGACCCATGCTGTTAATGAGAATGCGGACAGGTCAGAGGTAATATTTGTACTCTTGGAGAAGCCGAAGCAGTTGAAAAAGATTGAATCGTTACTTGCCAACAGTGAAATTGAAGTGAAGAAAATTCAGGAGATCGGCTTTTTGCGGTTGGAGGGTGATGTTGAACAATTGGAGAAGTGTGTGAGAAAAGCAGAGAATATTATAGATTTATCCTGGTATAAAGAATTTCCAGAATCTTCAGATGCGAATATGTTTCAGAACAGAAGTAATTGGGATTTAGACGGCATAGAAGAGCTTAATGCTTATCTGTGGTATGCTGAAATACAGACAAATAACTATGCCACTTATAATATACAACAGGGGAATCCCGAGGTTAGTATTGCTCTTCTGGATAGCGGTGTGGACTTGTCCAATGAGCAATTTGGGGAAATGGTCAATTCGGTAAATGGTTGGAACTATGTGGATGGGGACGGCAATATCCAGGACCAAAGCGGACATGGCACTCAGGTTGCAGGAATATTAAATCTATTGGCTCCTAAGATTAGTATTGTCCCCTATAAAATTATGAATACAGACGGAGGAAACAGCTTTGATCTGCTGAGTGCTATAGTACGGGCCACTAATGATGGAAACCAAGTTATTAATATCAGTGCCGGCAGTTACATTCAAATGGATCATGCAGGACAAATTCTATTAGATGCTTATCAGCGTGCCGCAGATTATGCAAACAAAAATCAAGTTATGATTGTGGCTTCTTCTGGAAATCGTTTTCTCAACAGTTCAGATAGTGAATATAATGAAATCCATGTTCCCAGTATGCTTGAACATGTTATTAGTGTGGGTGCGGTAACGAAGAGCAATCGTTTGGCTCCCTATTCCAATTTCGGATCTTACATCGATTTTGTGGCATACGGCGGTTATTTAGGTGACAACTTTGATACAACGGGAGAGGTCGATGTAACAGATCTGATGCTGACCAGTTTTCCCGGACTGCTGCCGAATTCACCGCTCGACAGTATATTAAATATACCACAAGGCTTTTCTCTTTCCTACGGAACAAGTTTGGCTGCTCCTCAGGTATCGGCTGCTGCCGGGCTGCTCATTTCAAATTATTATGATAAGTATCATCAGTATCCCCCAAAAAATAAAATTATTAAATTAATGGAACAAAAAGCTGTTGATCTCGGTGATCCGGGCCGGGACAATCAATTCGGTTATGGAGAAGTGCTTGTGCAGCAAATGATCCAATAGGGAAGCTGAACTTACAGGGAGGTTAAATAATGTCCAAATATGAATATAATTATGTATCAATTCTGGTGGGAACGATAAGCGGAAAATTAAAGGAGGATTACAGGCAGGTAATTGATCGGTACGCTGCCGATGGTTGGAAGCTGCACAGCCTTGTCCCCATGCCTTTGCTGGCAGGTGGACAGGCTTCTGTGCTGGATCTTATTTTTGAACGTATAATAGAATAATTTTTTCGATTATCAAGCAGGCTGTTAGTAAGCTGCGGAGTCATCATGAAGCTCCTTCCATGGCCCGCAGCTTGCTTGCGCGAACAATACCTGCTTTGTTACAATATAAGTTGATTCCTAATTTGCTGGTTGAACCGACAGGAGTCAGATCCAAAGATCTTTTGATTCGATTTAAGGAGTGACGCTCATGGGTAAAAAGGCAGACGGGAAAGTGCTTGCCCAAAACAAGAAAGCTTCCCATGATTATTTTATTGAGGACACGTATGAAGCCGGTTTGGTTCTTACAGGAACTGAGATCAAATCTCTGCGTAATGGCCGCGCCAACATAGGGGATGCGTTCGCTACGATCCGCAATGGTGAGATTCATATCCACAACATGCATATCAGTCCTTTTGAACAGGGAAACCGCGCCAATCCTACCGATCCTACGCGCACACGTAAGCTGCTTATGCATAAGGAGCAGATACACAAGCTGCTGGGCTCGTCCAAACGGGATGGCTTCACCATTGTGCCGCTTAAGATTTATGTGCGTAATGGCTATGCCAAGCTGCTGATTGGTCTGGGTAAAGGTAAGAAGGAATACGACAAACGGGATTCCGCCGCAAAGCGAGACGCTCAGCGTGATATCCAGCGTGTGCTGCGCGACAAACAAAAGGTTGCCAGGTAGACGGACTGCTGCACCCGCACCAAGTGGTTCCAGATTCAACCTTCAATTCCTTTAACCCGCGTGTTAAAGTGTTGATAAATGTGTTATACTGGGTAAGTAGATTTTTTGCTTCTGAACAGCCATCTTAAGTCAGATCGCTGTGTACCGGATCAGCATTTGTGCTTGTGATTGATCCGTTAATCCGAAGCGCCCTTTATAATGAGGGGCCGTTCTTGGATTCGACGGGGATAGTTCGAGCATGAGTAGCGAGTAGTGGGGACGCGTCCGCTTCATCAACGCTAAAGCCTATTAAACGGCAAACAACAAAACAACTACGCTTTCGCAGCCTAAGAAACTGTGTGCGTGCTTCTACTCTGCATCGTCCATGTGACAGGGCTAGGGGCTAACAAATAGTGGAATACGCTGTCTCATCTCCGCCTGGGGTGAGCTGAAGAAGATAATCAGGCTGACCCGAAGGGGACCCGGTTACGGGGGGCTTCTAGGGTGACATCAAAACTGTAACTACACTCGTAGAAGCTTATGTGCCGTTATCTTCGGACAGGGGTTCGACTCCCCTCGGCTCCATATGGAGTATCAGTGAAAGACACCTTAATTGGTGTCTTTTTTCATTTCTGTGGTTGTTTATAATTATAGTTTTCAGTCAGCCCAATTGTGGGGTTACACAGGTATCCACTATTACTTTTACTTAAAAAGATGTGGCATTACATACTCCAAAGATCGGGTGGAGGTCTAACTCTGGTTTAGACGATACCAACCGATATGCTATAATAATAGTAATTATTTAACCGGAGGTGTCCAAGATGCGATGGGATGAAGTTCAGGAGCGGTTTCCGAATGAATGGGTCGTTCTTGAGGCGACTCAGGCCTATTCTAAGAAGGGCCAGCGTTTTATTGAAGAGATGTCCGTGATCGATTCCTACGAGGACTCTACCAAAGCATTGAAACGGTATAGTGAATTACACCAGGAAGACCCTCACAGAGAGTATTGTTTTATTCACACCTCCCGTCCTGAGGTTGTAGCACGAGAACGATATGTCGGGATTAGAGGGCCTCGGCTTCATATGGAGTATCAATAAAAGTCACCTTTAGGGGTGTCTTTTTGTTTTATTCTATCAAACGTGGAAAAGATGGGAATTTCTCGTTCTCCAGCATTCCTTTAATTTGATCCTCCAGTATGTGCCAAGGCTCTTTGAGTTTTGAATGCATGTGTACTTCCTTCTCTGCGGTGAGAATGATATTTCGCTTGGCGAATATATGACCCGAACGACTTCATCCATAGGTTCTCCCCCACTAACAAGTTATTAACCCAACTATACCAAATATCCCTTTACGGGGGATTGCGGGAATTTCAAAAGTGGAATATTATTTACTTATGATTAACGTATTGGCTTACTAATTAATGCTTATATTAATTTAAAGGAGTGGATGTATTATGTATCCCCATCATCAAGCTGCCATTGATACCATCACCAACAAGCTTAAAGCCAGACCCGACGTACAAGGGATCATCATCGGAGGTTCCGTGGCGCATGGCTTTGCTGGCGAAACCTCTGATATCGACATTATGATCGTCCTTTCTGAAGAGGATTACAAGAAAGCTTGTTCCATCCATAATCTTGGGTATTTCGAAACGGAATCCTGTTCTTATGAAGGCGGTTACGTGGACGGAAAAGTTGTATCCGCTTCCTACATCAAGCAAGTGGCCGAATCCGGCAGCGATCCTGCTAAGTTCGCATTCCAGGATGCGTTCGTTACCTATTCCAATATCGAGGGGTTGGAACAGTTGGTCCAAGACGCTCCCCGATATCCGGTGGAGAAAAAGGCAGAGAACATGCAGAAGTTCTATGCACAATTCGAAACCTGGAAATGGTATTATTACGAAGGACTGAAACGCAACAATCGTCTATTAATCGACTACTGTTTGACCCACTATGCCTTTTTCGCAGGTAGGCTGATTTTGGTACACAACGAAACGCTGTTTCCTTCTTATAAGTGGTTCTTAAAGGTTCTGGAAGGGGCCCAAAAGAAGCCGGAGAATTTGTTGGCGGACATCCATCGGGTACTGGAAGAACGAACGCCTGAAGCCGTCGAGAATCTGTACGAGAGTATTGTGGAATTTAATAACTGGTATCAGGCAGAGCATCATTGGACGGTTCAGTTCATGATGGATAGCCAGCTGAACTGGATGGACGGACCGGTTCCGGTTCTCGATTTATAAACTGTTCCGCTAACACATAACCAGCCGTTTCCCATGGATGGCTAAGAGGAAAATGATGACCATAGGGAACAACATCAACCTCACCAAGCTGTACTGGAGCAGAATAGCGCCGATCTTGATCTCCCCAAATAATATGAAGATTAGGCCTCGGTACATTGGTGAAATCACACTGATAATTTTTCGATAGAAAACGGTTGAGCTTAAGAGTGGTATTTACAATTCTAGGCGAAGTAAAGCTGCTGCGTACTTTGGCAATATAATGTTTCGGAAGGCTTTCCGTATTTTCAAACAGACCACTACCAATTAAATAACGTTCCAATGAATTAGCAGTTGCTAACTTCAATGCCCATTTGTCCAACAATTGAGGAGTATTGAACGATTTAGAATTTTTTTTCGTAACAGGCGGCTGAAGTAAAGTAATCGTATTCTTCGTATCTAGGTACTCTCGCGCTAACGCTTCCAGCAGAATAACCGCTCCGAAGGAATGGCCAATCCAATGTGCGCCATGAGTGGCTTTTCCTGATAACTCCTTCACTAGATTCAAATAGAGATCCATAAGATTTGTCTCCCGCTTAAAAGGGGAACGTCCTAAACCCGGAAGATCTGGAATCCATACGGGTCGCCCCGTTTTTTCATGAAGCTCTAGTCCTAAATGAAATAAATCGGCTCCATCACTGAGCAAACCGTGGAATAAAATAAATGGCTTACCCTCACCTGGTATTTGATAAATCACAGTGTTTCCGATTAAGGTTCGTTCATATGCATGATTATGCTGGTCATTTGGGTACATCAGGCGGTAATCCAAATCTGCTACTACGGCCGGGAAAAAATTCATAACACTCGTCTTAGTAAACCAATCTTCTCCCATGATTTTTTTCGATGAATCATTTGAAAAGGTTCTATTTGTAATAAAGTTCAGTCCATCCGATGGAATTTGTGTGATTTTACTGATCCCGCTGTTCATAAGTGCCTTCATGAAGCGAAGCGGCACAGAGATTGTAGGTGCAGCCATATTCATACTTTCTGACATAACGCCTAATAATTCAGATATATCCGGGTCCAGCGGTTGGTCTGGAACAAGGGTATAGGTTTGAATAGACGATGGCTCCCGCTTAACAACCTGAACGATAAACTTCGCAAGCGCATCGTTTGAAATAAGCGGTAATTTATATCCTTTGCCTCCAGGGATAACTGGCATCAGCCCTCTGCGCATACTCTCCACAAGCAAGCCTAAGCCGGCTAATTGCTCCGTACTCCCTGTTGTACTGCTGCCGACTACAGTTGGCGGGTTAATCACAGACAGCGGATAGCCTACTGCGGATGCCTGCTGGCGAATATACAGATCTGCTAAAAATTTTGTTCTTTCATACGGATTTTTTATTTTCAAATAGTCATGCCCTTCTTGAAGCACATCAATCGCAACCTTGCTATTAGTATCATCAAAGGGGCTCATATATCCAACTACATGAATAAATTGCTGCAACCCTTTCAATTGGTGGATACGTTTAGCGAATTCATTGATATGCTTGGCACCGTTTAAAAATACAGAGGTTGCTTCTTGCGTTGTCGCTTGAATATCCATTTGTCCGCCTGCGTGAATAATAACATCCGTGCGTAGTACTATCTCCTTATCTTCGTCACTTAGACCTAAATCTGTTTTCGTCAAATCACCTTCAATAAAGTGCATGGCTGCCTCGATTAAAATACCTTTTTCCTGAAAGACATGTGTTGCTTTACTTTTCGACCGCACTAAAAGAAAAATCATAACATCCTCTTTAAGAAGCTCCTCCACAAGTTGCCTCCCGATAAAACCTGTTCCACCTGTTAAAAATATGGTTCTCATATTATCCGCGCTCCTTTTTAGTACTGAATGGTACTAATTTTGTGTAAAAAAAATGCTTCTTATCGAAGCAAGTTGAAAAAGTGGCTGGCGGTTCTCGTGATCACCGTTGCATCCTTCAATGTCTCTGACAGAAACAGCGCTCCTTCCAGATTCGTTATAAAAAGTGCTGCTACCTCGTCAATATGAATTGTTTCTCTAAACTCGCCTTTTTCTGCTCCTTGCTTAAGTAATAGAGAGATTTTCATTTGTAAGCCTGTAAAAAAGAGCCCTATTTTTTCCTTTATGTGCGTAGCTTGAGCCGGGGTTTGAATATAAAGGGTAATAAACGGACAGCTCCCCTTATAGTCTCTTGACTGAACTCCCTGCGATAAATGCTTTAAAAACATCTGTACACGCTCTTCCACTGATAATTGGTTCTGAGAAAGGATTTCATCCATTGCACGCTCATACGTTTCAATCCAATAATCCACGACCCCTGCTAACAACTCTTCCTTATCAGCGAAGTGATAATACATATTAGATTTGGACACTTTGCTTACACGTACTAATTCATCCATGCTTGTATAAGCAAATCCCTTTTCTAAAAATAAGGCTGCCGCGACTTCAATCACACGTTTTTGATTCATTATTTTTACCTTTGTCATGACTAGAACTATACAGTACTAAATTGAGCGTTGCAAGTATTTTTATTTTTGCATAACCCCTAACAATCCTCTATAATTGTAGGCTACTATGCACCCAGTCAGGAGGATATGATGAATTTTATACAAGAGCACCTAGCAGGATATGGAATGAGCGAGCAGATGGTTGTGTATCTCTCGAACATCATTATGGTTTTATGTATTGCTTTACTCTCTATAGTGGCTAATCTTGTTGCCAAAAAAATCGTACTGAAGATCATCATCCATATCATTCATAACAACCGGTATACGTGGGATAATTTCTTTTTGGAGAAAAAAGTATTTCACAAGCTGTCGCATCTCGCTCCGGCCTTTATCATCTATTATGCTGCGCCTATTTTTCCGCTGTATCAGTCTTTCATTGTAAAGTTCGCCTTAGCTTATATGATTATTGTAACGATCACGGTGTTTAATGCCTTGCTTGATGCTATCGATGCTATTTATCGTACGTATGAAGTGTCCAAGATGAGACCGATCAGAGGCTACATTCAGGTGGCGAAGATTATACTGTATATTATTGGTGCGATTGTGGTGATTTCTAACCTCATGGGTCAGAATCCGCTGATTCTGCTTAGTGGACTGGGCGCGTTATCCGCTGTTCTGATGCTAGTCTTCAAAGATTCGATATTGGGCTTGGTAGCAGGTATTCAATTATCTTCTAACGATATGGTTCGTGTAGGCGACTGGATTGAAATGCCTAAATATAATGCCGACGGCAATGTAATTGATATTACGCTGAATACGGTAAAGGTGATGAATTTCGATAAAACCATTACCATGATTCCGAGCTATGCCCTGATCTCAGACTCTTTTAAAAATTGGCGGGGGATGGAAGCCTCCGGGGGCAGAAGGATTAAACGAAGTGTCTGTATTGATACAAGCAGCATATGTTTCTGTACCAAAGAAATGATTGAGGAGTTCCAAAAGGTTCACTATCTTAGCGATTATGTCCTGACCAGATTAGATGAAATTAACGCCTATAATATGGAACATCATATCAATAGGGAGAGCAAAGTGAATGGGCGACAACTAACGAATATCGGGGTGTTCCGGGAATATGTCCAAGAATATCTGCGCAATCATCCCAAAATTCATAAGGATATGACGCTCATTGTCAGGCAGTTAGCACCAGGAGACAGCGGACTGCCTTTAGAAATTTATGCGTTCAGCAATGAGACGACCTGGGGGGTGTATGAGTCCGTCCAGTCGGATATCTTTGATCACATTTTTGCGGTTATCCCTCTGTTTGGACTTCGCGTTTTTCAGAACCCAACGGGTCAGGATATTGTTAATTTAAAAGAGAGAAGGGAATATTCGGCGGGGTATTGAGGATATGACTATAACCGTAGAAGCTTATGTGCTGCTGGCCTTTCTTAACAGGATCTTTACTGAAGCTGGCGAGCCACCGCTGACTGAGATTATTCTGATTAATCCTTATACGGATAAAGATGATCCACTCGATTAAACAATCCATTTTTGATGTTTATGCCAAGACCTCTGAAGGTAAGCTGATTGATATAGAGATGCAGTTATTTAATAAGTATGACATAGAGAAAAGAACACTCTTTTATTGGAGCAAAAGGTATGCCAGTCAACTCAGTGAGGGTGAGAAGTATTTAGAGTTGAAGAAATGTGTAACGATCAACATCCTGAATTATTCATTCTTGAAAAATGAGCAATATCATAACGTATTTCACCTGCGGGAAGACAGGACAGGGATATCCTTAATTGATGACATTGAGGTGCATTTCTTGGAATTACCGAAGCTAGATGAACGTAATGTTCCATCTGAAGGCGGACTAATCAATTGGCTGTTGTTTCTGAAAGGTGCCGATACATCACATTGGGAGGTGCTTAAGATGAATGAACCCGGATTAGAAAAGGCCATGGACACTTTGCAATATTTGAGTCAGGATTCTGAAGCCAGACGGTTGTATGAGGCTAGACAGAAATATTTGCATGATGAGGTATCTATGGTTGAGGGTGCAAAAGCCGCAGGGATTATGGAAGGTAAGCTGCTAGTCGCTCGTAATTTGCTGGCAACAGGAATGGATTATGCCAATGTTGCTAAGTTGACAGGCCTTAGTGAAAAGGAAATTAAGTCAATAGAGCTTTGAAAATGTTGTTTTTGGGGCGCGCTATAAAAAGGACATGGACAAGT